>JBEIDC010000034.1:0-25127 GCA_040383665.1 Caulobacter sp. | reverse complement strand
GCTCCACACCAAATCGCCACGGTGCGGAGGTCTGGAGACTATCCGGGCTTTCGGAGAGAAAATCGGCCGTTTCCTGGCAAGCGCAGTGCGGAGCCAGTTCGGGGAAACCCTGCAATACAACGGGATTTTCTGGCCCCGCCCGGCCCACGGAGAGATTTGTGGCGAGGGGCGATGGCGGTGGAAGGGAGCCTGAAGGCGAACTCTCGCCGACCCATCATACAGCATTTGGGCCGCTGGCGATCGTGACTACCCTGACCCGACCAAAGAACACTCGACCGACTACGCCCCTCCGCCAGACAGTCAGGGCGACCTGTCTCCTGGCGCGGGGATGTCCGCGGAAGTCCAGGACTCGGCCGGGGTTCAGGCGGCCGTGTACTCCTCAGCGCTGACGCATCAGAACTTCCACTTCACCCTGATGCTGGCAGCGCGGCGTTCGGTTTGTTCGCGCAGGTCCCCGGTATGGTTGAACCGGTCATCCCGGAGGCCTTCCAGGCTAGCGCCGCCCCTGTAGCCCTCATCATTCTGCGGAACGCCGATCATCGCCGCATTGGACGTCTGGTTTGCGCCCACCAAACGATAAGGCATCTCGATACGGCTCCCGGAGTTGAACACCCGGCCGGCCGTCACTTCGAACCGTGCCGAAGCGCCGTCCGCGCCGCCGAATCTGACCCCCAGACCCAGTTTGGGCGTCACAGATCCAAGCACCTGGGTATCGCCGACGCCGATCACGCCGAGGCCATCCAGACCTCGTTCCACGAACCCGCTCTGACGAAGCGCCGTCGCCGAGGTGTTCAGCGAAGGCCGCACGTAGACGCGACCGTCGCCGCCTGATCCAAGGATTGGGGAGGGGCCAGTCCTGCTAGGCCGATTAACGTGTCAGTACCCCGCACCGACCCCTTCGAGGCGTGGTCACGGGCGACGTCTGCCTAGATTCCAGTGGGGGCGGGATTGTTGCCACCCAGGCTGGCTAACATAACAACCCTCTCTCAAGCCAGGTCGGCCACCATGCCTGTCAAAGTCTCGGCCAGCCGGACCAGAGCGGCGGGGTCTATAGCTGAGCCGTCGTCGCCTTGGGTATGGAAGCCCGGAAACACCCCGGCGAGGCTCACCAGCCTTTCATAGCCAGCCTTGGCGATATCGCCGCCTTCTCCTGGAGCGCCGGGTCTCACCGGCAGCCAGATCCAATCCGCGGCCGGAAAGATCGCCTTAAGAGGTATCTCGAAGGCCCTCGAAACCGTGGCGAATTGCGGCGATACGGTGTGGTACTGGGCGTCTAAGCCGCGAGAGGCGAGACCGGCGCCGAGGTGGAGCCAAAGGCCCACGGCAGCCGGCGGTGGCAGGCCCGGAGTCTCGAGCAGTTGCTTCATGCCCAGATGCCCGAGTTCGTGGGCACCCGTGGCAAGGATCCAGACGGGTCTGACGCTAGTCGACAGACGTGCGGCTAGATGCAGCATCAAGGCGACGCCTGGGCCCCGTTCTGCCCCACACCGGAACCACCCACTCAGCGGGGTCGAGATCACGATCGGGGCACCCGAGCCAGGCTTGCGAGCAAGCACACTGTGGGCCGAGACCTCAGCTGGCATTGCTAGGAGTGTCAGACGCGCGGCAGCGCCCTGGGCCGTCCGGCCTTGGAGAGCCAACAGATCTGAGGGTCGCAGGAGCGCCACAGGCAGGGGAAGACCGCCCTGCCCTTCCTGATTGCAGGCAAAAATGCCGTCTGTCGGTTCAGCGAAGGCCATTAGCAATGCTTTGGCGCCCGCCTGTCCCGCCGAAACCGCCGTTGCCTGCGAACCGGCCGGCCAATAGGCACTCAAAGGCGCAGGGGCACCCATAACCCAAAATGCGCCCGACTTGAGCGCGCCCAACGGCGCCAGCGGACCTTCAAGGGTTGTCCCAAGAACAGTAGTCGGCGGGCGCCATTGCGGAAAGGCTTCAACCTTGAGGTCCGCACAGACAAGCTCGCCGCTGGGGCGCAGCAGGGTCGACACTGGGGTCTTCTCAATTGTGGCTTTGAACCCCAGCGCCGAAAGCCGGCGGGCTATCCAGCCGGCGGTCTGGGCCTCAGGGATCGTGCCGCTCCGATGCTCGCCAAAGGCGACATAGCGCGCCACATCCCGCATCAGAGGTGCGCCCGCGTCAGCCCGTCGCTCAGGTGGAAGGACACCGAGGGCCACGGCGTTCCGCACCATGCGACGCCGATCAATCACCTTGAGGCCTATGGACAGCGCGACGCCGCATCACCTGACAAAGCCCTTCTATCTGTTACCCCGGGACGGCGACGAACTTGCGAGTGGGCGGGTGATTTGTCATGTCGTGGTCGTGGCCGGTGAGGGCATCGACAAGACCTCGAAGCTTGTTGAGGTGGTCGTCGAGGAGGCCGCGGGGCGTCGTGTCGTGCTCATTGCAAAGGAACGCCGCAGCCGCGACGGCGACTCCGTGTTGCGCGCCATTGCCCATGAGTTTCACCGAAGAGCCGGCGACATGGGTGACGCTGATGTGCTTGCCGGCCATCAGCAGGTTGTCGATGTTGGCCGAGTAGAGGCAGCGGAACGGGATGCCGTAGGACTGCTGGTCGCGGCTGTCGAAGATCCAGTCCTTTAGCCTGAAATCGTATTTTCCTTCGCCAGGGCCCCAGGCGCAGTGGATGCAGAATGACCCGTCGTTGGCGATCAGCATGTCATTGAAACGGGTGTGGTTTCGGATGTCGTTCTCGGTCAGGACATAGTCGCCCCTGTAGCGCCGGAATTCGCCCTGCGCCGCCACGAACGCCATCCACTCGAATTCGAGGTTGGCATACTGCTCGGGCTCCAGCTTCTGGACGTTGGAGAAGGTCCCGTAGAGCGCCCGCATCAGATAGTCGCGAACGAATTCCCCCGAGGTGTACGGGTCGAGCCACTGGCCGTATTCCCAGAAGTGCGTTGCCGGAAACTCCATCATCCAGGACTTGGTCGGATTGTCGGTGAACTGGAAGGTCGGGTTGTCAGGATTGGCCGAGGGGCCAGGGCCATTTTCCAAGCCAGACTTGATCAGCTGTCCGCTGAGATTGGCGTAATCCTTGGACACCTCAGTCGCCCAGGGCACCTCGGGGAAGGGGACTGGGCGGTCCGCCATGCGCGTGCGGAAGAAGAGGGTGTTGCCATGGTGCATGTCATCGGCCACCTCGGGGGCGTAGGGCTCGTCGAACTCCGAGCGCGCCTCGCGGCCGAACAGGGTTTCCGCGTCCACCAGGACGCCGAGCTGGGCGACGCCGCTGGCGTCGATGAACATCTTTCCGCGGAAGCGACGCTCCTGCCCGCCGCGAGCTTGAACGGCGTCTACCGAGACGATCCGGTCGCCCTTCCGCTCCGCGGCGACAATCCGGTGCTCCAGGAAGACCGTCGCGGTCGCCTCTGCTTCGAGAAGTGAAAGCGCCATGAGGTCGCCGTCCGGCGTTCGCTGCGAGATTTCGCGCAGGATGGAGCCCTGGGCACCGCGCGGCATGAGGCCGATCTCCTTGCTGGCGTTGCCGCCGAGCACCGGGCGGTCATGGATCAAGGCCACTCGTTGGCCGAGACGGGCTGCCGTCAGCGCCGCCGCGCAGCCGGAGACGCCGCCGCCTACGACGACGACGTCAAAGTCCCCCGCCTCGAGTGGATCGGCCGGCAGCCCACGAAGGGCCCTGCGCCAGGTGCGGCTTGCGGCATCGACGGCATTGGGTGGCGGCGTGTCGTCCTGGCCCAGGAAGATCGCGTCGCAGCGCCCGTCAAATCCCGTGAGGTCGTGCAGCGCCAGGGTCACCGCGCCCTTGGGCAGTGAGACCTTGCCAGCCGGATGCCAGGACCAGTCCTCCCCATTTGCGCCGAACTCGCCAGCGAGCCTGGCACCTTTGATCGATAGGGCGAACCGCCCCGGTGAATGCGGGGCCGCCCAGTCCCGGGTGCGAACCCACACGGCGTAGAGCCCGGCCTCGGTCATTTCGATGGTTGTGGTCGCGTCGGCGACCGGCTGTCCGAGCCCGTGGGCCAGCAAATAGGGCGAGCCCATCTGAGCCTCGAACTGGGAGTCGAGGACCCAGCCCCCATAGCTGTCGAAGTCCTCTGCCTCGACGAGGATTCCCGAGGGGGCCTTAGATGCTGACATGTTCATGCTGCCGCGTCCGACTGGATCATTGTGCAAATCAACGGTTCGAGCCGACCCGGGGCTTCCACGACGCACCACGGTCTGTCTTCCGGGCGACTAGGTCGTTGACGGCGCCGTCGAGTTGCCTCGCTCCACCGGGGGAGCCGTACATTGGGATTGAACAAATGTATAGTATGTGGCTAGGCGTATCCGCGCGCAGAGGCGCGGGTTTGGCGCTATGCGTGAGGCGACATGGACCTGGAACTTGGACCGGCCGACGCGGAGTTTCGCGGCGACGTCAGGGCTTTCCTCTACGAAAGTCTCTCGGAGGACCTCAAGGCGGCAGTGACTGCCAGTACGGGCACCTTCTGCGACCTGTCCGCGATGTCCCGGTGGCACGCGATCCTCCACGCACGAGGGTGGGTGGCGCCAGACTGGCCAATAGAATTCGGCGGTCCGGGCTGGACCGATACGCAGAGGCATATCTTTGCCTCAGAGTGCGCCCTTGCGGGCGCCCCGCCGACCCATACGTTCGGTATCCGGATGTGCGGCCCGGTGCTCATCCGCTTCGGCACACCCGAGCAGCAGCTCCACTACCTTCCACGCATCCTGACCGGCGAGCATCGCTGGTGCCAGGGCTATTCAGAGCCGGGATCCGGCTCGGACCTTGCCTCCCTGAAAACTGCGGCAAGGTCCGACGGCGACGACTACATCGTCACAGGCAGCAAGATCTGGACGACCCTGGCGCATCAGGCCACCCACATGTTCTGCTTGGTCAGGACGGACTTCGACGTGAGGGCCCAGGCCGGGATCACCTTCCTGCTGATCGACATGTCGTCCCCAGGGATTTCCATAAGGCCGATCGTCAATATCGCCGGCGACCACGAGTTCAACCAGGTCTTCTTCGACGAGGTTCGCGTCCCGAAAATCAACCGCGTGGGCGATGAGAACGCCGGCTGGGCTGTCGCCAAGCACCTGCTGGAATTCGAACGCGGCGGGAACTACGCGGCTGGCCTGCGGGCGCGCCTGGGGTGGGTGAGGAGACTCGCCGTCAGCAGTCAGGCCGACGATGAGTCATTCCGCTGCAGGCTCGCGCGCGCCGAGATCGAAGTCACCGCGGTGGAAATGCAGGAGAGGCGGGTGATTTCCGCCCTGAGCCTGGGGGAGGCTCCCGGAAATGCAGCTTCCCTGTTGAAGCTTCAAGGCAGTGAGCTGACCCAGAAACTCGATGAGCTCGCCATCGAAGCGGTCGGCCCGAGAATGTCGCCAGTCGACGCGGAGGCGGACGTAGCCATAGGCCGCTACCTGTACGATCGTTCGGTGACGATTTTTGGTGGAACCAGCGAGATTCAGCGCAACATCATTGCCCGGACCGTATTGGCGCTCTGAAGAGCATAAGGCTCCCCGAACCTAAATCCAGAACTGGTCGGCAGCCATACGATGTGCTTGGCCGGCCCTTAGAGACCGGGAGAGCAGGCTCACCCTGGTGAAAAATCCCGCCGACAACGGGCTTCACGCGAAGCTGAACAAGTGTATAGTTGGGCAACAGTCAGGGAGATCGCAGGTGGACGTCGCCAAGGACATTCCCGTTCGCCGGATGAGCTTCGAGTTCCCGGACGACATGGATCTGGTGTTCATCGAGGGCGACCCCGCGATGTCCTACTACTTTGTCGGCGCCTGGATGATGCTCCCCTACCTGGAGCCGTTCCTGATCCGCACCATGCAGTCCGCGATGGACAAGGTGGATGACCCGGTGCTTCGCGAGGAAATGAAGCGGTTCTGCGCCCAGGAAGGGCAGCATTTCCGCCAGCACGCCAAGGCCAACGAAGTGGTCAAGCGCGTCCATCCCGCCGGTCCGCGTCTTGCCGAGCTTGAGAAGGAAGTCGAGGCGCTGTTCGCCCGCTGGTCAGTCGAAAAGCCCCTGAAGTTCAACCTTGCCTACGCCGAGGGCTTCGAGTCGATGACCTGCGCGGCGGCCCGAACCCAGATCGACGTCGACATGTTCGGCTACATGAAGGAACCGATCCGCGGCCTGATGTACTGGCACATCATGGAGGAGATCGAGCACCGCTCGGTTTGCTTCGATGTCTACGAGAAGCTGGTCGGTGACTATCTGTATCGGACCCGTATGAGTCTCTGGTTCCAGAAGCACTATCTGGGTCTGTGCAAGAAGTTCGCGACCGTGATGCTCGAGGCCGATCCCGAGACGGTCGCCCGCTACAACACGCCGGAATGGGCGGCCATCCGCAAGAAGCGCCTAGCGACCTATACCCGCAACTACCTGCCCCGGTATCTGGGCACCTTTTCGCCCTGGTACGACCCGGCCAAGGTCGACCTGCCTGCCGGCTTTCATTTGGCGCGCCAGACCTACACCGCCCTCGCCACGGGCGTTCAATAGCTCGCTTGTTCGACGGAGAAACCCATGGACGACGCTTCAGTTCTCTCACCGGATGAGCGGCTCGCCGCGCTGATCCAGGACCGCGCCGCGCGCCCGATGATCCCGGCCGAAGGCGCCCTTGAGACCCTTCACATCGGCGATGACGAACTTCCCTGGATGGAAATCGGCGGCGGTTCAGCCCTGCAGATGCTCCATGTGGACCTGAATCAGGGCCTCTGGATTTCCAAGACCCGCCTGCCGCCCGGAACCCAGGTGCCGACGCACTACCACACCGGCCTGGTCTTCGCCGTGACCCTGAAGGGGACCTGGCACTATCTCGAGAGCCCGGAAGCCGTGAATCGTCCCGGATCCTATCTGTTCGAGCCGGCGGGCTCGCGACACACGCTCGTCACCCCTGCCGACGCAACCGAGGACATGGTCACCTGGTTCGCCATTTATGGTGCCAACATTAATCTCGACGAAGACGGCAAGCCCACCGCGGTGGTGGACGCCAAGACCGCGCTCGACCTTTACCGGGACTACTGTGACGCGCTCGGCCTCGACTACTCCAAGCTGATCGTCCACGGGGAATAGCCTTGAAATCCATGCGCGCCGCCGTCATGCGCGGCGATCGGTTTGTCGTCGAGGAACGTCGTATGCCCGTTCCGGGCCCGGGCGACGTGCTGGTCAAGGTTCGGGCCTGCGGCATTTGCGGGTCCGATCTGCACTATTTCCATCACATCGACGGAATGATTGAGAACGTCCGTGCGTTGGGCGCGCCGACGGACGCGATGGAGAAGACGCTCCGCGACGGCCCGGTCCTGGGCCACGAGTTCGTCTGTGAGGTCGTTGACTTCGGTCCGGACACCGATCGGCGGCTCGAACAGGGCGAGCGGGTCTGTTCAATGCCGTTCCTCAGCAAGAACGGCGTACCCATCCTGATCGGCTCCACCTCGGACGTAACGGGGGCTTATGCCGAGTACATGTTGCTGACCGAGGCACTGCTTCTGCCGGTGGACAGTTCGATCGTCGATGATGCCGCGGCGCTGACCGAGCCCGTCGGCATTGCGGTCCACGCCGTCAACAAGGCGGTGCTCAGGCCCGAGGATGCGACGGTCATCGTGGGGTGTGGGCCGATCGGCCTGGCGACGATTGCCGTTCTGAAGGCCCGCGGCGTCAGCCAGATCATCGCGTCCGACCTGTCGCCGAAGCGGCGCGAGCTGGCGACCATCATGGGCGCGACCAGGGTCGTCGATGCGGGGCAGGCCAGTGTGATCGCCGCCGCCATGGACGCCGCGCCGGGGGCGCCCCTGGTGATCTTCGAGAACACCGGCGCGCGCGGGATGCTCCACAAGCTGGTGCTGGAAGCGCCCCAGAATTCGCGGATCATCGGAACAGGCATTCCGGCGGGCGAAGAGAGCTTCATTCCCATGCTGGCGATCAGCAAGGAGCTGCAGCTCACCTTCGTGATCTTCTATACGGCGGAGGAATTCGCCGAGGCGCTGCGGCTGATCAGGGACGGCGAGATCAACTGGAAGCCGCTGATCACCGGCAAGGTGGGTCTCGAGGGCGTGACGCAAGCCTTCAAGGACCTTGGCGACCCGGAGCGCCACGCCAAGATTCTCATCCAGCCATGGGCCGACTAGGCCGATGGCTGGCGTCCCGGGTGCAAAGCAGCGGCAACTGACCGTCGGAGCTCTGACGTTCACGGCTTGGGAGATGGGCGAGGGGCCGTTGGCGCTTTGCCTGCACGGGTTTCCGGATACGCCCGCGTCATGGCGCCACCTGCTTCCAGCCTTGGCGGCAAACGGGTGGCGGGCTGTAGCGGTCACCAGTCGAGGCTACGAACCGAGCTCACAGCCCGAGGATGGCGACTACGGGATTGCCGCGCTGTCCGACGACGTCGGCGGATGGATTGATGCGCTGGGCGAGACATCGGCGGTCCTGATCGGTCACGATTGGGGGGCCGCGATCGCCTACGCCGCGGCGGCGAAGTTTCCTGACCGGATCATGAAACTGATCACGCTGGCGGTGCCCCATCCGCTGGGGTGGGCGACCCAGTTGCCGGGCGACTTCGAACAGCTCAAGCGCACCTGGTATGTTTTCATGTTCCAGGTTCCCGGCCTGGCGGAGCTCCTGTTGGCGGCCAATGACGGGGCCTACATCGAGCGCCTGTGGCGCGACTGGTCACCTGGCTGGGATTTTGACCGCGCCGACCTGGAGGCCGCCAAGGCGGCCTTGTCGACCCCGGGAGTCATGGCTGCCGCCCTCGGCTACTATCGCTCTGCCTTTGACGCATCCGCGCCACGCCTGTCAGAGGGGCAGGGTCTGGCCCTCGTCCCGATCCAGGCGCCCACACTCGGATTGGCGGGCCAGACAGACGGCTGCGTGAGTTCGGACATCTTTGTCCGCGCTATGCCGCCGGCGATGTTCTCTGGCGGGCTAGACGTGCGAGTCATCGAGAAGGCGGGTCACTTCCTGCAGCTTGAAAACCCCGATGCCGTGAACCGCGCCATTCTGGACTGGCTGGCAGTCGACTAGCGAAAGCCCGATCGTCGCTGACAAGAACCGCCCGTCTCAGGCACCGTGGGCCAGGTCCCGCGGTTGCTCCATCCGCTCACTTCCATCGTCACCGATGGCCAGCGCCAGCGGCACCGACGCGTCCAAGGGGGTCCATGTGACCCTCTCGGGGAGGTTGGGCTCACCGCCTTCGATGAAGGCCAGGATTCGGTCGCGAAGGCCCGCCGCGACGCGCCAATCAGCCTCCGTTGGCGTCGCGCCCAATTCTGCATACGCAGGGTCGAGCGTGCCAAGCAGCGCGTAGAGCGCCGCGCCGTGACCGGCGCCACGCGACTGGCCGGTCAGGCTTTGGGGCGCATAGCCGAAGTCGAATAGCCAGGTCTCCGCGGCGTGGCCCGCGGACAGGAGGGCCAACTCACGCGCGGGGCGTCGAAACACCAGTTCTCCGTAGAGGTCGTACCCATCCGCGCTAGGTGAGTTCTCCGGGCTGGCGAATACCTGGGCCAACAGATCGGCCGGTAGGCCGAGCGTATCCAGCAGGCTGCCTTCGAAGGTCGAGTAGCCGACGACAAGGCGGCTCGCGTTCGACACACCGGCCGCAAGCGCCTGCGACGGCAGACGGTCGACAAAGGCACCGTCAACATAGGGCGTCTCGCCCCGCCCGCCGTCGAAGGCGGGCGTACGAACGGGGGCGGGGGCGTTGTGGTCTATCGATTGAGCCGCGGGGTGCGGGCCGGGCGAAAACAGGCTGTCGCCGCCACCGGATATGACGATAGCCTGGTCGAACAGACCCTTCGCTTCCGGAGACAGGTTCAGGGCGTTGACGCTGACGCCGCCGGCCGACATGCCGGCCAGCGTCACGCGTCTCGGGTCCCCGCCGAAGGCCTGAATGTTTCGCTGAACCCACTTCAGAGCCGCGATCTGGTCCTGGATCCAAAGCGGGCCATGGTCGAAACCAAGGGCACCGAGCCGGTAGTTGAAGGTGACGACAACAACCCCGAATGCGGCAAGACGGTCTCCCCGATAGGCCGGGGCTGTTCCCGAGCCGATCTGGAAGCCGCCGCCATGAACGATCACCAGCACAGGCCTGTCCATGGCGCCCGTCGGCGTCCAGACGTTCAGATAGAGACAGTCTTCCGACGATGTCCCGGTGGCATGGGTCGACATCGCCGGGAAGTCTGGCTGGAGCGACCAGTCGCAAAACGCGGTGGCCGTTCGCACGCCCTGCCAGGCATCCACGGCCAATGGTGGCTGTCCCCGTCGCGGCCCCGTTGGCGGCGCGGCGAAGGGAATGCCGAGAAAGCTGTCGACACCGTTCGCCCGCACCCCCGACACGATGCCATCGGTCGTGCTGGCGAGAGGGGTCTCAGTCACCCTTGAACTCGCCCGGCCGCTTCGCGAAGAAGGCCTTCACTCCCTCCTGGAAGTCCTGGGTCTTCACCGTCAGCAGGTACTGGTCACGATCCATGAAGCTCGTGGCGTAGTGATTGGCGTTCGCCTGGGCATTGACCGCTTCCTTGGTCATGCGGATGGGGAGGGGAGGCAGGGCCGCGACCTTTGCCGCCCAGGCCCGGGCGGCCTCGAGCGCCTTGCCCTTTTCCGTAACCTCGTCAGCCATGCCCCAGGACAGGCAGACCTCGGCCGTCGCAGGTTCGCCGAACATCACGAACCGTTTGGCCCGCGATGGCCCGGCCATCGTGGTGATCCGCGGAATGCTATTCCAGCTCATGTTGATCCCGAGAGGAACCTCCGGGAGCCGAACGAAGCTGCCCTCGCCCATGATCCTGAAGTCACAGGCGACGGCCAGCGCGCAGGCGCCGCCGACGCAGTAGCCCTCAATGGCGACGATCGTGACAGCCTCGATCTCCTCCCAGGCGCGGCACATGTCCGGCCCGGCCATGATCGCTTCGCGGGTCTCGAGGACCGTCGGCGCCGTCACCCGGTCCTGAATCCCGCCAAGATCGGCGCCGGCGGAAAAGTACTTGTCACCACCCGCCAGGATGACCGCCAGGACGTCAGACCGGCGTCGCAGAAGGGCGGCGACCTCGGTCAGTTCACGCATCATCCGGCCGTTCAGCGCATTGCGTGCATCCGGGCGGTTCAGGGTGACTTCCGCAATCGGGCCGTCACGGGTGATCTCCAGGTGCTCCCAGGAGCGGTCAAAGAGCGCATCACTCATCAGGAGTAGATCTCCACCAGGCCGGCAGCGCCCATGCCGGCGCCGACACACATCGTCACCACGCCATACTTCGCCTTGCGACGGCGACCCTCAAGTAGAACGTGACCGATCGAACGCGCCCCGGTCATGCCGTAGGGATGTCCGATGGAGATCGCGCCGCCGTTGACGTTGTATTTTTCGGGGTCGATCCCGAGACGGTCCCGCGAGTAGAGGCATTGGCTCGCGAAGGCCTCGTTCAGCTCCCAGAGATCGATGTCGTCGACCGAAAGGCCATGTCGTTCCAGGAGGCGAGGTACGGCGAAGACGGGACCAATGCCCATTTCGTCCGGCTCGCAACCGGCCACGGTGAACCCACGGAATGCGCCGAGCGGTTCAAGTCCACGTCGGGCCGCCTCCTTGGCCTCCATGAGGATACAGGCGCTTGCACCGTCAGACTGCTGGCTCGCGTTGCCCGCCGTGACGGTCTTGCCTTCCTTGATCACCTGACCGTCGCGGTGGACAGGCTTCAGGGCGGCGAGGGTCTCGAGCGTGGTGTCGGGGCGATTGCATTCATCGCGGTCGAGCACCTTGTCGACCATGGTGGTTTCGCCCGTGGCCTTGTCGACCTGAGCCATTTTCACAGCGAGCGGGACAATCTCGTCGTTGAACAGCCCCTGGGCCTGGGCGCGGGCGGTGCGCTGCTGGGAGCTGAGCGCATACTCGTCCTGCGCCTCGCGCGAGACGCCGTAGCGTTCGGCGACGATTTCGGCGGTCTCGATCATCGACATCCAGAGCGCCGGTTTGTGTGCCAGCAGGTAGTCTTCGGTCAGATGAAAGCGGTTCATGTGACCGCCCATCTGCACTAGGGAAATCGACTCGACACCCCCAGCCGCCATGATTGGCACGTCCTCGCCTCGAATGCGGCCGGCCGCGACGGCGATGGCCTGAAGTCCTGACGAACAGAAGCGGTTCACAGCCAGTCCGGACGTCGTGACAGGGCAGCCGGCGCGAAGCGCGGCGGTCCGCGCGATGTCGTAGCCCGTGGCGCCTTCAGGATGCCCGGACCCAAGGACGACGTCCTCGATCTCGGCCGGATCCACCCCGGCGCGGCTCATGGCGCTCGCTAGAACGTGTCCGGCATAGGTGATCGGATGGGTGGCGTTTAGGCTGCCGCGAACGGACTTGGCCATGCCCGTACGGGCCGTGGAAACGATGACAACTTCGCGCACGACGCGGCTCCTTCGAGGGTGACAGAGAGTGTGGACTGAACAATAGTTCAGTCGCGATGCGCTGTGCAACCCATTGTCAGGATCGGCCGGACCCTTTTTCCGTAAAGGCTGGCGCGACTCGATGCTAGAAATGGCGAGAGGACTCCGACTGAACAGGCACAGGGCTGGTTTGGTCGTGGGAGCTATTCGGAATGGGCGGGCCCGACCCCTGCCGTACCCCTGCGGCGTAGGGTCCATCCAGGAAATGTGAGGATCGAGTTGGCGAAGAAACCAGTCAATGAAGCGGGTGATGGTCGTACGCGGCTGATCTCGACCGCCCTGCGGCTGTTTGCGGAAAAGGGCTTCGACGGTGTCACGGTGCGTGACATCGCCACGGCCTCCGACGTCTCGGTTGGACTGATAAACCACCATTTTGGCTCCAAAGAGGGCCTCCGAACCGCCGTTGATGACCAGTTCATCCGGCAGTTCGAGGAAGCCCTGTCCTGGGAACCGAGGGCTCAGGAGCCGGGAAAGGTGACCCCGGAGGACTATGCAGCCACGGTCGATGAGTGGATTTCGCGGCATCAGGATACCTGGCCCGATACCGCCAACTACTTTCGTCGGGCTCTTCTGGAAGAGAGCGACTGGGGCTTTGCGATCTTCGCTCGCTTCTATGCGATCGTTCAGCAGGCAGTGACAAAAATGGACGCCGACGGCGTCCTTGGGCCCCAGGTTGATCGTCTCTGGCTGCCCTTCCTGATGATGTACCTCGAACTTGGAACCCTACTGCTGGATCCGTACATCAAGCGTACCATCGGCAAGTCCGGCTTCGAGACGGACCTGTGGCGCCGGAGGCATCGCGCCTACACCGACCTGATCCGGCGAGGCGTCTTGAGGCGTGCGGTTGAACCCAAGGCCTAGCCTGCCGCGATCGCCCGAAGGGACATCTTGTCGATCTTGGAATTCGGCAGCTTGGGCAGGGTTTCCTGAACGACGAAGGACTTGGGCACCTTGTAGTTCGCGATGCGCCCCTTCAGGTATTCCCGCAGCTCGTCCCCGGTGACGGACATGCCGGGGCGGGTTTCTACGAAGGCGAAGCCGACTTCCTGGAACTTCGGGTGGTCAACCGGCACGACGGCCGCAAGGGCGACCGCAGGGTGCTCGCTGATCGCCTGTTCGATTTCAACCGGATAGACGTTGTATCCGCCCGATTTGAACATCTCCTTCAGGCGGCCAACGAAGACAAGGTTTCCGTCGGTACGGCGGACACCCAGATCCCCGGTTCGAAGAAAGCCATCAGCGGTAAATGCCTCCGCAGTCGCCTTCGGGTTCCTGAAATAGCCGGACATCACATAGGGCGCGCGAATCTGGATTTCGCCGGTCTCGCCATCGGGCAGTGAATTGCCCGCGGCATCGGCGATCCGGGCCTCGGCGCCTTCGATCGGCGTTCCAATGGTCTCCGCGTGTACGACCAGACTGTCTTCCGGGAGGGTGCGAGTGATGATCCCGCACGTCTCGGTCTGGCCGTAGACCGAAGACAGCCGAGCGCCGCTGGGCTCGATCTTCTCCAACACTGACAGTGCGGTCATGGCGCCGCCGAACACGATCAACTTCGCCGACATGAGCCGGTCACCCATTCCGTCTGGGTTCGACATCATCATGGCAAAGCCGGTGGGCGATGAAACCAGGTAGGACGGACGTTCCTGCTGGCTGATTGCGGCGAGCGCGACCAGATCGACGCGCGGGTAGAAGATAATCGCGCCGCCCGCTGCCATCACGTTCATGCAGATGTTGTTGATGGCACCCACGTGATTGACGGGGGCGGCGCAAATGCTCTTGGCCAATCCGTCCTCACCCATCCAAAGGGCATTGGAGATCGCGGACGAGGTGATGGCCCGGTGGGAGAGCATCGCACCCTTTGGACGCCCTGTGGTGCCGGATGTGTACACAATCACCGCAGCGTCTTCTGGGTCGACCAGGCACCGGGCGTTCGCGAGGGCCTCGTCAGACACTGCCTGGCCCCCTACGAGGAGTGCATCCTTCGAGATCGCTCGGGCGGTCGGTTCGCCATGGCAGACAATTGGCGTTTCCTGGGCCAGGAAGGGCGCAAGCTCCTCGCAATAGTCGCGATCTTCGAACGGCGAGACCGCGATCAGGACGCTCGGTTCGCTGTCGCTGATCAGCTGTTCAAAATCCCGGCTCTGATACCGTGGATTGATGCCGACCCAAATGGCTCCGATCGACGTCGCTGCATGGATCGCGATCCAGAAATCGAGACACGGCGGTGTCAGCATCGCGACGCGGTCGCCGCGCTGAACCCCCAATGAAATAAGCCCCTTGGCGTAGTCATCGACGTGCTTCCGGAGCTGGCTGTAGCTCAGCCTTTGCACGCCATCCACGGCCGCGAGGGCGTCCGGGGTTTTCTGCTCAATCGAGTGAAGAAGGCTGTCGATCGTAAGTTTCTCGACCGCGGCGATCCGCGTTATCAAACGATCGTTCATTGCAGGAGCTTTCTCGCCAGTCAGCGCATTGCGCTTCGCCATATCCAATACGAGGAATAATGGGCATTGAAAATAGACTGCGCAAATGTTTAGTATGTCCCAACGTCAGGTAGCTGGCGTACGAGGCGCGACGCCTGCGTCGTGATCATTCGGAAAAAAACGTCATTGGGCCGCACCGCGCGGCTTTAGGGGAGGGATAGATGACCAGACCGATGCGAGTGGCGCTGTGCGCCGGCGCGAGCTTCTTTGCGATCATGTCGAGCGGCGCTGCGCATGCTGCCGGCGCGCCCTCTTCGACTGAGGTCCAGGAGGTTGTCGTTACGGCGCAGAAGCGTGAGGAGCGTCTCCTCGATGTGCCGCTGCCGGTTCAATCGATTTCGCAGGAGCAACTCGACAAGGCCGGGGTCAGCAAGGTCGCTGACCTGACCTCGTCTATCCCTGGCGCCTCGCTCGTGTCGGGCACGACTCCGGGCTTCGAGACGATTCAGATCCGCGGTATTGCGAGCGGCACGACCGGCGACGGTCTGGTCAGCTACTACGTCGGCGACACGCCCTTTGGTATTCCCAACCTGCAGCTGACGCCGCCCGCTCGAATGCTCGATCTTGAGCGCGTGGAAATCATCCGCGGTCCGTCGGCGACCCTCTATGGCCAAGGCGCCATGGGCGGCACGATCAAGATGGTGCTGGCGCAACCTGACTCGACGGCGTTTTCGGGCAAGGCGCAGGCCGAAGTATCCGATACCTCGGGCGGCGGCACCAACTACAATGGCGACGTGGTGCTCAATGTGCCGCTCGTCGAAGGCAAGCTCGCTGCGCGTATTTCCTACGGCTACGATTCGATCAGCGGCTATGCGGAAGCGCCGGAGCTCAATCTCAAGGACGTGAACGGCTTCGAGGGCCGAAACGGTCGCATCACGCTCGCATGGACGCCGTCCGATGATCTGACTGTCACGGCCATGTACTGGAATATCCGCAACCGTCAGGATTTCTCCAACAGCCTGACGCCGCAAAATGCGCTGAGCGGCATTCCGCTCTACTTCCCGATTCCGTACGGCTTCCCGGCGATTGCCGGCACAGGCGGACGGCGCGGTTTCACCAATGTCGACGCCGATGTCTTCTCGCTGACGGCAAGCTGGCGGACGCCGATCGGTGACCTGACGGCCAACACGTCGTTCATCGACCACAAGCTGGACTTCGTCACGCCGCTGCTGAGCATCCTGGTCAACGACAGCCTGTTCGCCACGGAGACCTACACGAACGAAATCCGGCTTTCGTCGCTCCCCGACAGCCCGGTCACATGGCTGATCGGCGCTTCGAACCGTAAGGCTGACCTGACCGCAGACATCTTCTACTACAGCCAGATCGGACTCGCCGGCGCCAAGGGCAGCATCATCAATACACTCGGCGTCGTTTCCACCGAGTCCTACTCGCTCTTTGGCGAAGCGTCGGTCGAGCTGTTCGGTGGCAAGCTGACTCCGCTCGTCGGGCTTGCCTACTTTGAGGATGATCGGTCGTCCGTCGGCGTCGATCGCGCGACCGGCCTGCCGCGTGTGGCTGGCGGCAAGTGGGACAGTCTCAACCCGCGCTTCAACCTCAAGTACAAGCCGGCCGACAACGGCACGATCTACTTCAACGCGGCGAAAGGCTTCCGGAGCGGTACGCTTCAGACGCCGGCTCAGGCCGCCGCTGCCGATGTCTCGCTTGGCTTGCCGGCTGGCACGATCAAGACCGCGAATGAGCCGGACTCGCTGTGGACCTATGAACTTGGCACCCGGTGGGAGCTCGCCAATCGGCGTTTCCTGGTCGAGGCCTCAGTCTATCGCACGGACTGGAGCGATGTTGTGGTGCAGTTCGCCACCGCTGCAGTGATCTCGCTCGCCAACGCTGGTGACGCCGAGATCAAAGGCGCGGATGTCGGTGTGGTCTGGCGTACACCCGTCGAAGGGCTGAACCTTCAGGGCAGTGCCGCCTATACCGATGCACAGTTCACACGGGTCGTTGGTGCGCTGTCGGTCGGCACGGCTATCAAAGTCGGCGGCCCGGTGCCGAACGTGCCTGAGCGCACGTTCACTGTGGCCATGGACTATGCCCGCGATCTGAACTGGCTGGGTGGAGCGACCGGCTCGCTCTATGTGGGCTACTCCTATCGGGACAAGACCTACGACGCGACCACCAAGGGTCTGGCGTCCGGCGAGCTCAATGACCTGACGGTACGCGCGGGCCTGAAAAAGGACAGCTGGAGCCTGGAGGCCTTCTCGACCAACGCCCTGGATGACGACGATCCTGCGGTTGAGAGCTCGACGGCTCTGCAGATCCTGTACCCCCGCAAGATCGGCGTCCGCGTCGGCGTGAACTTCTAAGGCCAATTTCTCCCTCGGACGAACAACTGGCGACCGTGGAAATCCACGGTCGCCATCTTCTTTGGCCAAGTCGCGAAAAGCAGGATTGAACATGGGCGTCAGCTTTGGAGATGTCTTCGACTCCGTCGCCCGTGCGATTGAAGACGGCGCGCCGGCCGTCATTTGCGACGGCGAGGTAACGACCTGGGGAGACTTCGATCATCGCTCCAACGCGCTCGCGAGACACCTCATTGGACTGGGCCTGGAGCCGGGCGCGAAGGTCTCGCTGTATATGCGCAACGGCCCTGACTACATGGTGGCCTTCGCCGCTGCGTTGAAGGCTCGGCTGGCGCCGGTGAACATCAACTACCGATACGGAGCCGATGAGGTCGCCTACCTTCTCGACAATTCAGACAGCGAAATCCTGATTTTTGACGTCGAGTTTGCGGACCTGATCGATGAGTTGCGCGGGCGATGCGACCTCAAGGACTGGATTTCCGCCAGAGGACATCAGCCCGGGGCCAGTGCGCTGTCCGACATCTATGCGGAGCATGACGGCTCGACGCTCGATCTTCCTCGCTCGCCTGATGACCTTTTCCTGCTCTACACCGGCGGCACGACGGGCATGCCCAAAGGGGTCATGTGGCCGTCTAGCGCACTATGGGGAACGCTGTCTGCAAGCCGCGCGGCGCGGCCGGAAGATCCGCCCCCGATGACCTTGCCGGACCTTGAGACCCAGATCCGCTCGGGCGAAGGCCGCGTGCGCTATCACATCGCCCCGCCCTTGATGCATGGCACGGGTCTGTTCGCCGCTCTTAGCGTGATGTCTCGAGGCGGGTCGATTGTCTGCTCCGCCAGGCCATCGTTTGACCCCGAAGCGACGGTCGCCGAACTGGCAGAGCTGCAATGCGACGGCGTGGTCATCGTCGGTGATGCGTTCGCCAGGCCCATACTGGACGTCCTGAGGCGCACAGCCGGCCGATACGACGTTTCCCACATGAAGATGGTCGTCTCGAGCGGGATGATGTGGAGCCCGGAGGTCAAGCTGGGTCTTCTCGAGTTCATGCCGGACGCCGTGATGTCGGACGGCCTGGGCGCCAGCGAGTCGGCTGGCATCGCCTATTCTGTTGTCACCCGGGACGCGCCGCCGTCCGAGGCCCGCTTCAACCTCGCCAACGCTGTCGTGCTGCGTCCCGATGATCTGACACCTGTTGAACCGGGCTCTGGCGAAATCGGCATCATCGCCAAGTCGGGTGATATTCCACTCGGCTACTACAAGGACCCCGAGCGAACCGCGCGAACCTATGTGTTGATCAATGGCGTCCGCCACATCCTGGGCGGGGACCATGCGCTCGTGGAGGCGGACGGATCCATCCGCCTGCTCGGGCGGGGAAGTCACTGCATCAACACGGCCGGCGAAAAGGTCTACCCGGAAGAGGTCGAAGAGGCGCTGAAGACGCACCCGCAGGTCACCGATGCGCTGGTCTTCGGAATTGCTGACGACAGATTTGGTCAATCGGTGGCGGCTTTGGCGGCGGTCGATGGCGACGCAACCGAAGGCGACCTGATTGCTCACGTCAGAGGCCAACTCGCGCCCTACAAGGCACCTCGGGCTGTCGTCGCCGTCACTGCCGTGCCGCGGGCGGTCAATGGCAAGGCCGACTATGAAGAAGCCAAGCGGGTGTTCGCAAACGCCCGAATTCCGTGAGGGGCGTCAGCTGCCGCTGTAGTTTCCGGGCCTCTTCTCCAGGAAGGCTGCGACCGCTTCGGAGAAGTCGCTCGACGTCTGCGTCAGCAGGAACTGATCCGCATCCATGTGCATGAGCGCCGGGCCTAGGGCGCCGGCCACGGCGTTGACGCTCCGCTTGATCATCTGGACCGGAACCGGCGGCAGGCTGGCGTATCGATCGGCCCAGGCCCGCGCCGTCGTGGACAACGCCTCTGCCGGAACGATTTCGTCAAAGAAGCCCCATCGTTCAAGGACAGGCGCGTCAAACAGCGCCCCTGACATGAGCATCTGCTTCGCGCGAGCGATGCCAACGAGACTCACGCACACGGGCAGCGCGTTCCACATCAGGCTCATGCCAAGCTTCACCTCGCCATAGCTCACGCGAGCCGTGTCGGCGGCGACGCGAAAATCAGCGGCCGAGGCAATGCAAGCGCCGGCGCCAGCGGCCACGCCGTGGACCATGGCTATGGTCGGCTGGGGGATTTCCTGAATTGCTCGCATGAGACGGGCGCCAAGTTCGACGGAGCGTCGCCTCATCAGAAGTGAAGGCGGTTCGATTGCTGGGCCCGCGGGCGGGCTCATGTCTGCGCCGACGCTAAAATGCGGCCCGGCCCCACAGATGATGACGGCTCTGCACGCTTCATCGTCCCGAAGACTGAGCGCGGCGCGTTCGATCTCCAACATGAAGTCCTGTCCGATTGCGTTTCGCCGCTCGGGTCTGTTGAGGCGCAGCGTTACGATGCGACCGTCTCGCTCAAGAACCACGCTGTCCAGGATCGCCTCCGTGTCTGGGCTGGTCAGTTTGCGTAGGATGGATCGAGTTGGTCGAGCTTGCGAAGAAGCGCCGGCCAGGTGAAGGCGCCAGCCGTCCCGGTGAACAGCGAGGTGCTCTGGTCTGTGACCTTCTGCGGCACACCCTGCCGTGGCTGCGTCAATCGAGCGCCGGTCGACTGAGCCCGAACCTGCATCGTGCAGGCGCGTTCCAGGAAGTAGATCGCCAGCCAGGCCGCGGGACAGCTCACGCCCACGGCCAGCGTGCCGTGATTTCGCAGAAGCATCAGGTGCTTTTCGCCCATGTCGGCCACCAGCCGCTCACGTTCGTCGAGGTCAAAGGCGATTCCCTCATAGTCATGATAGGCCACTTCATCTGCGACCATCATGGCGTGCTGGGACAGGGGAAGCAGGCCTTCTTCCTGGGCCGCAACGGCGACGCCGTCGTCCGTGTGGAGATGGATCACACACTGGGCGTCCTCCCGCGCCATATGAAGGGCGCTGTGGATGACGAACCCGGCCGGATTGACCATGTACGGGGTCTCGGTGACCGGCTGGCCGTCGAGATCAATCTTCACCAGGTTGGAGGCGGTGACCTCGTCGAACCGAAGGCCGAACGGATTGATCAGGAAGTGATGCTCGGGGCCCGGCACACGCGCCGAGATATGGGTGAAGATAAGATCATCCCAGCCGTTGAGAGCCACCAGGCGGTAGACGGCTGCGAGGTCGCGACGGACCGACGCTTCGTCCAAAGGCGGGGCGGGCATGTCCATGACTCAGGTCTCCAGATAGCGATGCGGGTCAGACCTGGTCTTGTCGGGCTGTCCGGGCGGCCATCGCGAAATGGGCACCCGCCCAGATCAGGGCTGCGGTGGAAATGACGAGCGCATACCTGAGGCTCTCGACTCCGAACCGGGGTTCCAGCAAATCGCTTATCAAGCCGACGGCGAACGGGCCGGCGCCCAGGCCAAGCAGGGATGACAGAAACAGGACGAGCGAGATCGCGGTCGCCCGCCGGTTGGGTTCTGCGAAGGACTGGATGGCGGAAAGCGCGACGCCCCCGCCAGACGCCGCGATAAACGTCGCTACCACCTTGATGGCGATGGCCACGTAGGGCGAAGGCAAGAGGAAGACTGCCACGTAGAAGGGGGCAGAACCGGCATAGGCAACAGCGGGCAGCCACAGCTCCCACCGGCGGTCGCCGGGCAACAGCTTCACCGCTGTGACCCCTCCCGCCAGGACGCCAAGGATGCCGCCGACGCCGGCGGCGAGGCCCGCCCAGACGCCGATCTGGGTCAATGAAAGCCCATGACTGCGGATGAAGAAGGCCGGAATCCACTGGGTCAGGCCGTAGGTCGCAAAGCTGCCGACAGACAGACCAAGCGTCAGGTGAAACAGGGCTTTGCGCTTGAGCAGGATCTTGACGACGGTCAGAGTCGACTCGCCGGACGGATTGGTCTGTGGCGAGGTTCGGCGCGCCGGCTCCTTGAGCGTCAGAAGGATGATCACGCCGAGCAGCGCGCCGGGCAGGCCGACCGCGCACAGGGCAAGTCGCCATCCGATCTGGTCGGCGAGTATCCCGGTCAGCATAAGGCCTCCGGATAGGCCGGCCAGCCCGCCGGCCTGAAAGACGCTGATGGCGAACGCCCGCTTTTCCGGTGGGAACAGGTCGCCGATCATCGAGTGTGCCGAGGGCACGCAGCCTGCCTCGCCGACGCCGACGCCCATCCGGATCACGAACAACTGCCAGAAGTTGCGGGCAAGACCCGTGGCGGCGGTCATCGCGCTCCAAAGCACCAGGCAGGCTGAAAGAATGACCACCCGCGATTTCCGGTCTGCCAACCGTGCAAGGGGGATGCCGAGGGTGGCGTACAGGGCTGCGAAGGCGAACCCCGTCAGAAGGCCCAACTGGGAGTCGCTCAGGCCCAGCTCGGCCTTGATGGGTTCGACCAGAACGGCCAGGACCATACGGTCCATATAATTGAAAAAGCTGACAAAAAAGAGGAGCGTGAGGGCGTAGGCGGCTATGGCCGGCCGGAGAGAGCCAGTGCCCTCCGCAGTGGTGTCCGTCATGGTCGCCTCCGGTCCCAAGCGTCATGGCACCGTTCTTTCGACGGGCTGCCGAGGCCAACACTATGGCGGCTTGCCGGACTATGCAAATGTTCAGTATGGTGTCGCTGAGAGACGTGAACCCCTTCGCCAGGAGCTCAAACGGCCATGTCCGACATGCTTGAGACGCCCGCCTTCACCACGCTGGCGGAGACCACGCGCGGCGACTGGGAGGGGGTTTTGGAGCATTGGGGCCCCTACATGGCCGGGCTGCCCGATCGCGTCCTGCGGCACCTCAAGCTGCTTGGAGGCGATTTCGGAGGCTATCCGGTCGACCGGCTCCAGCACTGCCTGCAGACGGCCACGCGCGCGCATCGAGACGGGCGCGACGAGGAATACGTGGTTTGCGCCCTCCTGCATGACATCGGCGACCAGCTGGCCCCGGCGAACCATGCCGAGCACGCGGCGACGATCCTCAAGCCATATGTGTCCGACGCGAACCACTGGATGGTGCAGCACCACGGCATCTTCCAGGGCTACTACTTCTTTCACCACCTGGGTCTCGACCGGGACATGCGCGAGCAGTTCCGCGGCCATCCGCATTTCGAATACACGGCCCGGTTCTGCCACCTGTACGACCAGGTGGCGTTCGACCCGAACTATGACTCGATGCCGCTTGAAGCTTTCGAGCCGATGCTGAGGCGCGTTCTGTCGCGCCCGCCGCGCCCTCTGGTCGCGGAATAACCCCCATCCGGAGGATCCATGCCGTTTCCTGCTGACCGGGTCGGCCTGTCGCTCTCGCCGATCGAAACGACGCTCGACGCCCGGAGCATCCTTGCTTACGCCGCCGGTCTGGGGGCGTCCGAGCCGGCGTTTCTCGACGACGCCGCGCCAGGAGGGCTGAAGGCTCTGCCGTTTCAATGCGTCAGTCCCGAGTGGCCTGTCGTCTTGTCATTGCGGGAATCCCTGTCGGACCGTCTGTCGGCCGAGGAGGCGCGCGGCGGGGTCCATGCCGTCCAGGACTCCCACTTCCACCGGCCGATGGCGCCGGGCGATCAACTGACGACATCCGGTCAGCTGGTGAGCGCCCGTCAGATCAGGTCCGGCGTCCTGGTCATTTGTCGCCTGGAGACCCGGGATCGCATCAGCGGGGATCTCGTCACGACTTCGTGGACGAGTTCCGTCTATCGCGACGTGACCCTGGACGGAGAGGAAACAGCTCTCGTCGCGCCGCCGGACAGCGGGGCGGCAGGTCCTCTTTCCGACAACGCCACGTCGACCCGGATCGCCATCCCGCGCGGGATGCCACACGTCTATTCGGAATGCGCCGACATCTGGAATCCCATCCATACAGAGCGTGCGGTGGCCCTCGCCGCCGGCCTGCCCGACATCATCCTGCACGGCACGGCGACCTGGGCGCTCGCGGGCCTGACCGTTCTCCGCAGCCACGCCGACTATGATGTCACGAGGCTCGCCAGAATGACCGGGCGGTTCACTGGCATGGTCATTCCGGGCGACGACATCGTGGTCCGCCATGAAAAAGGGGCAGGGGACACGGTACTTTTCGAGGTGCTCACCGCATCAGGCGCGCCCGCGATCAGTCAGGGCGTGGCGTGGCTGCGATGATCTCGCGGAGACTGACGGCCTCCGAAGTCGCGGCCTATGACACCGACGGCTACCTGCTTCTGGAAGGGCTGATTGGCACCGATCTCGTTGATCAGCTGGTCGAGACCATGCAGTCGTTCGTGGAGCGGAGCCGGTCCCTCAAGGAATCGGTTCCGGACATCCTGCTGGGTCCGGGGCACAGCGCGCAGCGGCCGATGCTGCGCCGAATACCGCAGACCGTCGCCTTCCATCCGCTGTTCGAGGCGTTCGGCCTGCGCGGGCCGCTTCTGGACATTATCGAGGACCTCATCGGTCCGAACATCCGCTTCCATCATTCCAAGCTGAATTTCAAATCGCCGCACGGGGGTGAGGAAATCAAGTGGCACCAGGACATCCAGTTCTGGCCCCACAGCAACTACTCGCCGCTGACGATTGGCGTCTATCTGACCGACGTCGACGAAGACATGGCGCCGATGGGCGTGTTCGCCGGCAGCCATCGCGGGCCGATCTCGACTCTTCGGGACAAGGAGGGTGGCTGGACCGGCGCGTTGAGCGATCAGGAAGTCTCGATGCTGGAGCCGGGAGCCCTCCGATGGCTTTGTGGTCGCCGGGGATCGGTGACGATACACAACTGCCGCATCGTGCACGGCTCGCGCGCTAACCTGTCAGACCGGATTCGGCCGTTGCTGCTTCACACCTACGCCCCGACGGATGCGATCCCGCTGACGCGGATCATGGACCCGGTCCGGTTCGGCAATGTGATAGTCCGGGGAGGGCCCGCCAGCCACGCGCGTTTCGATGCAGAACCCTGCCCGATGCCCCCTGACTGGGGGGCCGGCGACTACAGCTCCATCTTCTCGGCGCAGCAGGAAAAGCTGGGGTGAGAGGCCGCTGAACGGCGGCCTTTGGCAAAGACGCGGCCACGCCGGCTCAGCATGACGCTGACAGGGCTGGCGGGTTTGACACACCCTCGGACTATACATATGTTCAGTCAACGAGGCCGGCGACGAAATTTGCGCCAGCGGTCAGGGAGCAGCGCGTGCCGACCTACAACCGGGAAACGATCAAGAGCGTCATCGGGACCGAAGTCGGCCTGTCCGAATGGACCACGATCACCCAGGACATGGTGAACCAGTTCGCCCAGCTGACCGGCGATCCGGTTCGGCTCCATACCGACGTTGAGCTCGCCAGGAAGACGCCGTTCGGCGGCACGATCGCTCACGGTCTCCTGACGTTGTCCATGATCGGCGGGTTCTGCACGGCCGCCGAAGTGCTCATGGAAGGCATCACCATGGGCCTCAACTATGGCTTCGACAAAGTGCGGTTTGTCGCTCCGGTGAAGACCGGCTCCCGGATCCGCGGACGATTTAACTTGAGGTCGATGGAAGAGCGCAATCCCGGCCAGTGGGTCTCCACCATGGACGTGACCATCGAGATCGAAGGCGAGTCCAAGCCCGCCCTGGTGGCCGAATGGCTCGGGATGCAGCTCGTCAGCTAGCGATCCAGTGATCGCGACCAACCCCTCATCACCCCCTCACGACTGAACGGTAGGAACAGAAGATGGCCATTACCTTTGATCAGCGCGTCGTCATCGTGACGGGCTCCGGAGGCGGGCTGGGACGCGAGCACGCCCTGCAATTCGCCGCCCGCGGCGCCAAGGTCGTGGTCAACGATTCCGGGGGAGCCGCGGACGGCACCGGCGGCTCGTCTGAACCGGCAGAGCGTGTGGTTCAGGAGATCATCGCGGCGGGGGGCGAGGCGATGGCGCATGG
>JBEIDC010000033.1:0-25770 GCA_040383665.1 Caulobacter sp. | reverse complement strand
GGGGGGGGGCGAACCGGCGGGCTATCCGGGCGGCGCGCGGGCCGCCCCGGCGGTGGGGCCCGCCCCCCTGCGAACCCTCGTGTTGGCCCCCGCGCGTGTGGCGGACCAGCTCCCTGCCGCGCCACGCCCGGTCGGGATGGTCGCTGGCCAGCCACTGCTGGAACAGGTCGCTGATCTCCAGCGGCAGCCGGACCAGCACATAGCCGGCGCCGGTCGCGCCGGCGGCGGCCGAGGCCTCCAGCACCGCTTCCAGCTCGTGGTCGTTCAGGCCAGGGATCACCGGCGCGAACATCACCGTCACCGGACAGCCGGCGTCCGTCAGCCGGCGCACCGCGTCCAGCCGGCGCTGCGGCGTGGCGGCCCGGGGCTCCATGCCGCGCGCCAGCCTGCGGTCCAGGGTGGTGATCGAAATCGCCGCGCTCGCCAGGCCCGCCTTGCCCATCTCGCCCAGGATGTCGGCGTCGCGGGTGATCAGGTTGGACTTGGTGATGATGCTCAGCGGGTGGCGGAAGGCCTGCAGCACCTCCAGCACCTGGCGGGTGACGCGCAGCCTGCGCTCGATCGGCTGGTAGGGGTCGGTGTCGGCGCCGACCTGGATATGGCGAGGCCGGTAGCCCTTCTTCGACAGCTCCGCGGTCAGCAGGCTCGCCGCCTCCGGCTTGAAGAACAGCCGGCTCTCGAAGTCCAGACCCGGCGAGAGGCCCAGGTAGGCGTGGGCCGGCCGGGCGAAGCAGTAGATGCAGCCGTGCTCGCAGCCCCGGTAGGGATTGATCGAACGGTCGAAGTGGATGTCGGGACTGCTGTTGCGGGCGATGATGGTCCTGGCCATGTCCGGAAGGACGGTGGTGGTCAGCTGCGCCGGCTCGGCGTCGTCCAGCGTCCAGCCGTCGTCGAACGCCTCGCGCTCGGCGGCGATGAAGCGGCTTGTCGCGTTGCTGCGCGCGCCGCGGCCTTTGACGAGGGGCGGGGAGGGGGCCATGGCGACAATCTAGCGGCCGCGTAGAACATAACAAGAACAAGTTGACCCCACGCTGCGAGATGGCTCCTAAGGCGGGATGATCAGCGTCATCGTCCCCACCCGTGATTCCGCCGCTCTGCTCGGCCCCTGCCTGTCGGCCCTGGTGCCGGCGGCGGTCACCGGCCTGGTGCGGGAGGTGATCCTCGCAGACGGCGGCTCGGCGGACGGCACGCTGGCGATCGCGCAGGACGCCGGGGCGCGGGTCGTGGCCGGCGACATCGCGGCGGCCGTGGCGACGGCCAAGGGCGACTGGCTGCTGATCCTGCCGCCCTCGACCCGGCTGGAGCCCGGCTGGGAAGCGGAGACCGATCACCACATCAAACGGTTCACCGGGCGGTCGGCCTGCTACCGGCTGGCGGTGGACGGGGGCGGACCGGCGGCGCGGCTTCGGGAATGGCTGGCCGGGCTCGGCTCCCCGACCATCGCCCACGGGCTGCTGGTCGAGCGGGCGCGCTACGGCGCTGCGGGCGCGCCCCGTCGGCTCGGCGCGCGAGCCTTCGTGGCCTGAACTACCGGTCCAGCCGGCTGTCGATGATCGGCTCGCCGCGGGCGATCGCGTCCAGGGTCCGGGTCTCGCCGCCGAACTTGCGGCGGTAGGACCAGTAGGCGGTCATCACCTTCTCGACGTAGTCGCGGGTCTCCAGGGCCGGCAGGCTCTCGACCACCAGCAGGGTGTCCGCGCCCGGTCCGACCTTCTTGAGGGTATTGAGAACCGTGCCGGCGCCGGCGTTGTAGGCCGCCACGGCGCGGAGCAGGTCATAGCTTTCCGGCCCTCCGCCCAGCCCTCGTTCCATGAGCCAGGTGAAATAGTCCTGACCGACCCGCAGGTTGGTGGGCCCGTCGAGCAGCGGCATGGGGTTGAGGATCAGGTGGTCGTCGCCGGCGGCGCGGGCCGCCGCGACCGGCCGCACCTGCATCAGCCCCATGGCTCCGGCGCCGGAGACGGCGTAGGCGTTGAAGCCGCTTTCCTTCCAGACCAGGGCGTAGACCAGCGCCTTGTCGAGCGTCCAGCCGCCGGCCGGGAACAGCTCCGGCGTCGGGTAGTCGGCCGGCGGCCTGCGGCGGGGCGCCGGGCCGGGGCGGCGCACCGAAAGGGCCGGCGTCGTATCAGCCGCCGTGGTGATCGGCGCGTTGAGGGCCAGGGTCAGGGCCTCCCACCGTCGACGCTCCGCCGGGGTCTTCGCCGTGGCCATGCCGGCGCGCAGCTCCAGGCCAGCCTCGGTCTGGCGACCGACCTGCATCAGGGCGGCGGCGCGACGGGCGCGGGGGTCGCTCTTCAGGATGGGGCCGAAGTCGGCCATGGCCGGGGCGGCCAGCCGCGGCGCCGTCGAGGCGCGGACGAGCAGGGGCGAGGCGCCGGGCGCCGTCCAGCCGTCCAGGGCGCCGAGCCGGGCGCCGTCCAGCTCCAGCGCCCGCTGGGCGATCATGCCATAGAAGCTGTGCGGGGTTTTGGCCGCCATCCGCAGGAAGGCCGCGGCCTGCGCGGTGTCGCCCAGGGCGCGCGAGGCCCGGGCGGCCCAGAAGGCGCCGCCGGCCCGCAGCCATCGTCCTCGGTCTCGTCGACGGCCACGGCGCGGAAGAAGCCGCGGGCCTCCTCGTACCGGCCCAGACGCCAGGCCGAGAGACCGGCGATCCAGGCGTTGCCGGCGGCCGGCGCCAGCGTCAGCGCCCTGGCGGGATCGCCGGAATAGTAGGCCTCTCGCGCCGCGCGGTCGCGGTCCGGACCGGCGGGGCCGCCGGCGAGGGAGGCGGCGCTTTCCACGCGGGCCCAGGTGCGGCTGACTTCCAGGAAGGCCGGCGCCTTGGGGTCCGGCGCGCCCGCCGGCTTGCGCTTCAGGGCGAGGGCGTAGATGCGCTCGGCGCCGGGATGATCGCCGTAGACCTTCAGCCAGTCGACCAGTTCGTCGTACTCGGCGCGGTAGGCCGTGGGATGCATAAGCCGCTGGAAGGCGACATGGCCGGTCAGCGAGCGGTCCTTCACTCGGGCCAGGCTCTGGTCGGCGGCGTCGAAGTCGCCGCGCGCCGTGGCGGCGAAGGTCTCGCGGTAGGCGCGGGCGTCCATCGGCGACAGGACGTCGGTTCCGGCGGCGCGGACCGGACTGGCCTGGACGCCCAGCCCGATCGCCAGAGCCAGGATCATGAACAGCGTCCGGACGCCTGCCATCATGCCCTCTATCCGTCCGCGCGCCGACCCTGACGGGCGAAGATACGGACCCTGACCCTTTGGAGGCTGGAGCTCGAGCTTTCCGGCGTCTTGCGGCAACGCGGTGTCGCCTCACAGGAGGATGGCGCCCTTATCAAGGCGCCGATGTGGCGAAGTGCGGCTTCTATGACACAATTACTTAGAAGTTTAGCCCCCGCGATGACAATCCCGGCTTCGGCGCGGTAGAATTGAATGATGTGCGACATTGTCGCTGGATCGCGGGTCTGTGGGGCGCGCGGCTAGTTCGGGGAAGGCTCTCTATGTTGAATCGCAAGTTCCTGCTGGGAACGACCGTGATCGCCGGCCTCGCGGCCGCGGTCGCTGTTTCCGCTCCCTCCTTCGCCTTTGCCCAGGCTCCCGCGCCGGCCTCGCAGCCCGCTGAAGAAGAAGACGAAGCCGAAGTCGAAGCGCTGATTGTCACCGGGTCGCGCATCAAGCGCACCGAGTTCACCAGCGCCTCGCCGATCCAGGTGATCACCACCGAGAACGCCGCCCTGCAGGGCATCGCCGATACGGCCGAGATGCTGCAGTCCTCGACGCTGGCGGCCGGCTCGCCGCAGATCAACTCCCTCATCTCCTCGGCGTTCGTCACCAACGGCGGCCCGGGCGCGGCGACGATCTCGCTGCGCGGCCTCGGTGCCAACCGCACCCTGGTCCTGCTGAACGGCCGTCGCGCCGGTCCGGCCGGCACCCGCGGCGGCGTGTCCTCGTTCGACCTGAACGTGCTGCCGCAGTCCTCGATCGAGCGCATCGAAATCCTGAAGGACGGCGCTTCGTCGATCTATGGCTCGGACGCCATCGCCGGCGTTGTCAACATCATCACCCGCTCCAACCGCGATGGTTGGGACTTCGAGGCCTTCGCCTCGCAGCCGGAAGAGCAGGGCGGCGAGCAGTACCGCTTCAACGGCGGCTGGGGCAAAACCTTCGACCGCGGCTACATCAGCGTCTCGGCCGACTATTACCTCCAGGCCGAGCAGACGGTCGGCGATCGCGATTACACCAACTGTACGCGTGACTACACGACCAACACCGCTACCAACGCCCGCAATGACGTAATCGACCCGCGCACCGGTTCAGCGTCCTGCCGCGAAGTTCTCTGGGGCCACCTGTGGCTCTACGACTACTCGGGCAGCCCGCTGCCGGTCGGCGGCAAGCTGCAGTACGACTACGATGGCAACCTCGCTCAATACATCCCGCGGGTGCCAGCCGGCTATCCGACCGTGCCCAACGGCGACGCGTTGGTCTATCCGGCGCAATGGTTCCTCGTCGATTATGGCACCGCTGGTTCAGTCACCCGTGGCGTGACCAACACCAACCACCCATTCGTGCAGTCGTCGTCCTTGATCCCCGAGGTCGAGCGAATGACTGTGTTTGTCAACGGCGGGTTCGACGTCACTCCAAGCATTGAAGCCTACGGTGAGTTCCTGTTGAACCGCCGCACGTCCAAGACCAACGGCTACCGCCAGTTCTGGACCTACATGTACACGAGTGACTGGTTCGGCGCGGGCGACCCGCTGAACGCCGGCTTCCACGGCAACTTCTGGCTCAGCCCCACGGCCATTACCGACCACTCTGACGCCGAGCAGACCGTCGATTACGCGCGCGCCGTCATCGGCCTGCGCGGCGACTTTGGCAGCTTCCTGTCGGGGTGGGACTGGGATGTCTTCGCCCAGCTGAGCCGTTCGGACGGCGACTACACCAGCGACGTGATCCTTAATGACACGATGAACGCCGCCATCTTCCGGACCGGCTCCTGCGTCGGCCAAACCACGCCGGTCAGCGGCAAGGCCTGCCTCGACATGCCGTGGCTGACCGGCGACTTCATGGCCGGCAAGCTGACCCAGGCCGAACAGGACTTCCTGTTCGACACCGACACCGGAAACACTGTCTACACGCAGCAGACGGTCGAAGGCTCGGTGGCTGGCAACCTGTTCAGCCTGCCCGCCGGTCCGATCGGCGCCGCGTTCGGCTTCCACTTCCGGACCGACGAGATCAACGATACGCCGGGCCCGATCATTCTCGCCAACAACGCCTGGGGCACCAGCGGCGCGGGAATCACCAAGGGTGACGACACGACCAAGGAACTCTTCGGCGAGCTCCAGGTACCGGTCGCCAAGGGCCTGCCGGGTATCGAAGAACTGTCGCTGACGCTGTCGGGCCGCTGGACCGAGGTCGAAAGCTATGGCGAGGGCAACACCTACAAGGTGGGCGTCAACTGGCAGATCACTCCGGCATGGCGCATTCGCGCCTCGAAGGGCACTTCGTTCCGCGCTCCCGCGCTGTTCGAACTCTATCTGGCCAACCAGACCAGCTTCCCGTCGCAGCGTACGGTCGACCCCTGCATCCGCTGGGCCGCCGGTCTGGCCGCCGGCACAACCTCGCAGCGGGTTGCGGACAACTGCGCCAATCCGGCCGGCCCAGGCGGCGGCGTCCCCGGCGCGCACACCGGCTCGGGCTCCAGCGCCACCCTGATCCAGGGCGGTGGTATCGGTCAACTTGAAGCCGAGACCTCCGAAGCGCTCAGCATCGGCGTGATCTGGGCTCCGGACTTCATCGACCTGAACGTGGCTGTCGACTACTTCGAGATCGAGGTGAACGACCAGGTCACTTCGCTGAGTGGTGGTCAGATCCTGAGCGCCTGCTATCGTTCGGCCACCTTCCCGGTCGATCCGATCTGCTCGCTCTTTGATCGTAACCCGGGTCACAAGCGGATCGATCAGATCCGGGCCAAGTTCATCAACATCGCCAGCCAGTCCAACCGCGGCGTCGATCTGACTGTGCGTTACCAGCACGAGTTCGATTTCGGTCGCTTCGTGATGGACTCGCAGTTCACCTGGCAGCTGGAAGACGACATCGCCCTGTTCGCCGGTTCCACTGTCGACACCAACGGCGACGTCGGTGACCCGGACTTTGTCGGCAATACGAACTTCCGCTTCGAGCGTGGCGACTGGACGTTCAACTGGTTCGTGGAATTGATCGGCAAGGCTTCGGACTCCGAAGACTTCCCGGACACCAACCTGGCCGGCACCATCGGCTACAAGATGGACACCGAGTTCACCGCCTATCACTCGGCTTCGGTGCGACGCCGGATGGACACCTGGACCTTCACCGGTGGTGTGGCCAACCTGTTCGGCGAAGCTCCGCCGTCCGTCACGCCGAGCCAGGTTTCGTCGCAAGGCACCTCGGTGCTCTCCTCGCAGTACGACTACTATGGTCGCCGCGTGTTCATGAACGTCCGGAAGGCGTTCTAGTCCCAGGCCTGACCTTAACCAGAAGAAGCGGCGGCGGGATCTTCCCGCCGCCGTAACTTTTTGGGGCGGCCCGTCTCCGCCTCTCGCCATCGGTCGGTGGGCGGGGCAGGGCGCCGCCTCCCGAACCAAGACGGAGTTGGCCGTGTCTGTTGTGATCCTGGGCAAGAAGGACACCCTCGACGAGGAAGCCCTGAAGTTCGAGCAGCGCCCGCTGAAGGGGCCGCTGTTTCTCAACAGCGTGCCCAAGAGCGGCACCCACCTGATCCGCAACATCGTCCGCATGTTCGTGCCGGCCGAGCAGCAGTGGCATCAGTCCTACATCCAGTTCCCGAACCTGCGGGCCAATCTGGCGGCATTCTCGACGGAGAAGCCTTACGTCAGCTGGGGACATCTGCTGTTCACCGACGACTCCGCCCTGCCTCTGCGCAAGGTCCGGCACATGGTGCTGGTCCGCGATCCCTACGACTGGGTGCTGGCGCGGGCGCGGTTCTTCCTGTCGGACGAGTTCCAGGGACCGATGAACCACATCAAGAATGGCGCGGCGAGCGCCGAGGATGTGCTGAACATGGCCATCTTCGGCGTCCATGAACGCGCGCCCAGCCTGATGGACATCTACAGCTTCAACGCCGCGGCCTGGATGGGCACTCATGCCGTCATTGTCCGCTACGAGGACATCCTGCAGAATGTGAAGCGGCTCGACAGCCCGCAGGCGGAGAGCTTCTTCCGCCAGCTTCTGGGCGACTGCGGCATCGAGATGCCCGACGACTGGCGCGAACGGATCCGGGTCGGCTCCGATCCGGCCCAGAGCCGTACGGCGCGCGAAAACCTGAATGTCAACGTCGTTGAGTTTCCGGCCCAGCTGCCGCTGACCCAGAAGCGCCTGGTGGACTTCGCCGCGCCTGGCCTGCGCCAGCTGCTCGGCTACGCCTGACCCGATGACCCGCGCCGCGGCGGCCTGCCTGGCGATCGCCCTGATGATCGCCGCGCCCGCCGCGGCCCAGGAGCCCGAGGCCCTGCAACGCTGGGCGGCGGTCAACGCCGCCGCCCCGGCGCCGTCGACCGATCTGGCCCGCGCGGCCATCGCGGCGGCGCAGGCCGACTGCCCGGCCGACGGGGCCACCCTGGGGGTCATCTCGCCGATCACCGCCTGGCCGCGGGTCGACGCCGCCATCACGGCGGGCCAGCTGGTCAACGCCTGGACGGTGACCATCCAGCGGTCCGACTGCCCGCAACCCTTCGCGCGATATATCCTGCTGCAGGACGCCTCCGGGACGCTGGCAGCACAGATGGTCCATGTCGGACGCTCCTTCGTGGATCTCGACAGCATGGCTGGCGGGGTGATGACCAAGGCCATGCGCACGGCCGGCGCGGCGGCTGCGCGCGATATCCCGGGCTGCTCGATGGAAATGGTGGCCCGCACCGGCGCCCTCGCACGCATCGACATGATCGAGGACAAGGATATCGGCCCCGACCGCTACGGCCTACGCGACAGCGGAGCCTGGCGGGAGGCCTGGGTCTTCGGCATCTGCGGCCGGACCCTGACGGTGATGATGGACTTCGAGGGAACGCCCGAGGGGCTGAAGGCGACGTCCTCGCCCTGGGCCAGTCTGGCGCGCTGACGCCGACACCTTTGCCGCGGCGGGCTTTCAGGAAGCATCGCTAGGCGCCGACCACTTCCGTCCTCTATGACAACGCTCTGCATTTCCGGAGCCTGCCCATGTCTGACGCCTCGCTGTTCACGCCGCTGACCTTCTCCCATGGCCCGGCGATGAAGAACCGGCTGATGCTGGCGCCGCTGACCAACACCCAGAGCCATCCTGATGGCCGGATGTCGGACGAGGAGTTCCGCTGGCTGACGATGCGGGCGGAGGGCGGCTTTGGCCTGACCATGACCTGCGCGGCCCACGTCCAGCGCATCGGCCAGGGCTTCCCCGGCCAGATGGGCGCCTGGTCGGACGACCATATCGAGGGCCTGACCCGCCTGGCCGCCGCCATCAGGGCGCAGGGCAGCGTGGCGGTGGTCCAGCTGCACCACGCCGGCATGCGCTCGCCGGCCGAGCTGATCGGCGAGGCGCCGGTCTGCCCGTCGGACAACGATGAGTTCAAGGCCCGCGCCCTGACCGGAGCCGAGGTCGAGCAACTGGTGGCGGACTTCATCGCCGGCGCGGTGCGCTGCCAGAAGGCCGGTTTCGACGGCGTCGAGATTCACGGCGCGCACGGCTACATCCTGGCCCAGTTCCTCAGCCCGGAAGTGAACCTGCGCACCGACCAGTGGGGCGGCTCGGCGGCGAACCGCAACCGCATCGTCATCGACATCCTGAAGGGCGTGCGCGCCGCCTGCGGCGAGGGCTTCCAGATCGGCCTGCGCCTGTCGCCGGAGCGGTTCGGCATCGTGCTGTCCGAATGCCGCGATCTGGCCCAGCAGCTGATGACCGAAGGTCTGATCGACTACCTCGACATGTCGCTTTGGGACGTGCGCAAGGCGCCGCTGGACGAGACCTTCGCGGGCCAGAGCCTGATCAGCGTCTTCACCGGCCTGGACCGTGGCGCGGTGCGCCTCGGCGTGGCCGGCAAGGTCATGGCCCGGGCCGACGCCGAATGGTGCCTGGAGCAGGGCTGCGACTTCGTGCTGATCGGCCGCGGCGCCATCCTGCACCACGACTGGCCGACCCTGGCCGCCGCCGACCCCGACTTCCGCCCGATCAGCCTGCCGGTGACGCGCGAGCACCTGCAGCGCGAGGGCCTCAGCGACCGGTTCGTCACCTACATGCAGGCCTGGAAGGGCTTCGTGGCCGAGGAGGATGCGGCGGCTTAGGGTGCCGCCTTCGCCGGACTCCAGTCGTAAAGTTGACCCCTGAACGGTCGGCCGAAGATGTCGGTGGCCGGGGCGAACGGGCCGTTGGCGCGAATGGCCGCGCAGGCGGCGACATCGCCGGCGTCGGTTCCCGAGGACGCCTCGATCGTGCAGCCGGAAACCGCCCCTGACGTTTCAACCATGACGTTGAGCCGTACGCGGGCGAGGCCATCGGCGGGCAGGGCCGCCGCTACGGCCGCTCTGGCTGCCTCGCTCGCCAACGGGCGACCGCTCCACTTCTGGATGGGCAGCAGGGCGCGAGGCTTGCCCTTGAACAGCACGAAGTGGAGATGCATCCGGCGCAGCCAGGGCCTTTCAAACTTAGAGACATCATAGCGACCCTTCGCCGCCGCCTTGCAGGCGCGGGCGTCGAAGGCGGCGTCCCCGGAGGACTTCACGATGCGGCAGGGCTGTCGCGGGTCTTCCGGCGAATACTCGATGCCGGCCCAGGGCTCGGCCCGCGCCTCGGCCGACGTCGGGCCGCCGGGCAGGAGGTCGAGCTTCTCGACCGTGGCCAGCTGGCTGTCCCAGGAGGGCGGCCACTGCCCCCCGGGCGGCGGCGGCGCGGGAGACGGCGCGCTGACCACCACCAGACGGGTTTGCGGGGTGAAGCTGCGACCGACACTGATCGACAGGATGAAGCGGTCCGTCACCGGCGCGCCGGCATCGTCGATCGCCGGCTTCAGACGCGCGCGTCCGGCGATCCGGTCGCAAAGACCCTCGAATAGCCGCGCCTCGCCGTAGGGCCGGAGAAGCTCGCAGGCGGAGACACGGCCAGTGGGTTCGATGGTCAGCTTCACCGCCACGTTGCCCGAGCTTGCGGTCCCTGCCGCGACCGGCATGACCAGGGGATCACTGTCCGGCATCCAGTCGCTGACCGGATCGATGGCGGTCGCGCGGCGCAGCGGCCGGGCCTCGCCGGCCGCGAGATAGTCCGGAAAGCCATAGAGCGTGATGAGCGGATAGGTCTTCGGCATGGGGCGGGGCGCGGCGGCGACCGGCGGTGTCTGGGCCCAGGCGATGGTCGCGGCCATCAGTGTCACGGCGCCCGACGCGATCCAGAGGTGCAGTCGTTTCATGGCCGACGGTCTCCGTCTCGTCATTCCGGCCGCACCGGCCTGTCCAGCCGCTCGGTGAGCATCAACAGGTCCTGCCAGGCCTTCTTCTTCGCCGCCGGCTGACGCAGCAGGAAGGCCGGATGCAGGGTCGGCAGGGCGGGCAGGGTCAGGCCGCTGGCCTCGCCATGCCACTCGAACCAGCGCCCGCGCAGCGACAGGATGCCTTCATCGCGGCCCAGCACCGACTTGGTCGAGGCGCCGCCGACCAGCAGCAGCATCTTCGGGTTCACCAGCTGGATCGCCCGTTCGAGGAACGGCTGACAGACGGCCTGTTCGGCCGGCGTGGGGGTTCGGTTGCCGGGTGGCCGCCAGAAGACGGTGTTGGTGATGAACACCCGGCCGGTCAGCCCGGCGGCGGCGATCATCCGGTCCAGCAGCTGGCCGGCGCGGCCAACGAAGGGCTGCCCTTGCGCATCCTCGTCGCCGCCGGGACCCTCGCCGATGATGACCAGCGGCGCGTCGGCCTCGCCGCGCGAGAAGACGGCCTGTTTCGCCCCCTCGAACTTCAGCGGGCAGCCGTCGAAGGCGGCGATGGCGGCGGCCAGCGCCTCCAGGTCCTGCGCGTCCGCCGCGCGGCGTTTCGCCTCGGCGACCGCGGCGGCGTAGTCGGGGGCGCTTGGCGCGGCCCCGGCCAGGGGCTTCAGCGGCCTTGGCGCCGGCTGGACCTTGGCCTTCAGTCGCTCGGCGCCCTCGGCCAGGCGGTCGATGGCCTCATCGGCATAGGCCGTGTCGACGCCCGCGTCGGCCCAGAAGGCGAGGGCGGCCTCGGCGGCGCGGATGTCGAGCGTGGCGGTCACGGCCCAGACTTACCCGTCCACCGGCCGTTCGCATAGCGCCGCGCGCCGCCGCGCCATCCACGGCTGCCGGCTTCGATGCGCCAGTTACGAGCGGTTCGCAACACCGCTTTCCGACTTGACCACCCTTGCGTCGCCTCGGAATAAGACCCTGAAACGCTAGGGGATCGAGCCATGTCCGAAGACGCCGTCGAACGCGAATCCATGGAGTACGACGTCGTCATCGTCGGCGGCGGACCGTCGGGTCTGGCCGCGGCGATCCGGCTCAAGCAACTCGAGGCCGAACAGGGTCGCGAGGTCTCTGTCGCGCTTGTCGAAAAGGGCTCGGAAGTGGGCGCCCACATCCTGTCGGGCGCCGTCATCGATCCCAAGGCGCTGAACGAGCTTATCCCCGACTGGAAGGCGCTGGGCGCCCCGCTCGAAACGCCGGTGACCACGGACAAGTTCCTGATCCTCGGTCCGCAGGGCGAGCTGAGCCTGCCGATGTTCGCGCTGCCGCCGTTCATGCACAACGACGGCTGCTACATCGCCTCGCTGGCCAACGTCACCCGCTGGCTGGCCGGTCAGGCCGAAGCCCTGGGCGTGGAGATCTATCCGGGCTTCGCGGCTTCCGAACTCGTGTTCCGCGAGGACGGTTCGGTAAAGGGCGTCGTCGTCGGCGTCGTCGGCATCGGCAAGGACGGCGAGCACAAGCCGGACTACCAGCCCGGCATGGAACTGCATGGCAAGTACGTGTTCATCGCCGAGGGCGTGCGCGGTTCGCTGGCCAAGGTGCTTGAAGCGAAGTTCGACCTGCGCGAGGGCAAGAGCCCGCAGAAGTACGGAATCGGCATCAAGGAGCTGTGGCAGGTTCCGGACGCCAACTTCCGTCCGGGTCTTGCCCAGCACACCACCGGCTGGCCGCTGGACAACAACACCGGCGGCGGCAGCTTCATGTACCACTTCGGGGAGAACTATGTGGCCATCGGCTACGTCGTGCACCTGAACTACAAGAACCCCTGGCTGTCGCCGTTCGACGAGTTCCAGCAGTTCAAGCACCACCCGTCGGTCAAGCCCTACCTCGAAGGCGGCAAGCGCATCGCCTACGGCGCCCGCGCCATCACCGAGGGCGGCTGGCAGTCGATCCCCAAGCTCAGCTTCCCAGGCGGCGTGTTGATCGGCTGCTCGGCCGGCTTCGTGAACGTGCCGCGCATCAAGGGCAGCCACAACGCCATGAAGTCCGGCATGCTGGCCGCCGAGGCGGCGTTCGCCGCGCTGGGCGAGGGCCGCCAGGCCGACGAACTGACGAGCTACCAGATCGCCTTCGAGGGCAGCTGGATCGCCAAGGAGCTGAAGGTCGTCCGCAACGCCAAGCCGCTGCTCAGCAAGCTGGGCACCTTCATGGGCGGCGCGGTCGGCATGTTCGACATGTGGTGCACTCACCTGTTGGGCGGCTTCTCGTTCCTGGGCACCCTGAAGCACGAGAAGACCGACGCGGCCTCCACGGGCCTCGCCGCCGACTATCCGAAGCTGACCTATCCCAAGCCGGACGGCGTAATCAGCTTCGACAAGCTGAGCTCGGTCTTCCTGTCGGCCACCAACCACGAGGAAGACCAGCCGGCGCACCTGACGCTCAAGGATCCCTCGGTGCCGATCAACGTCAACCTGCCCCGCTATGGCGAGCCGGCGCGCCTCTACTGCCCGGCCGGCGTCTACGAGGTGCTGTACGACGAGGCGGGGAACAATCCGAAGTTCCAGATCAACGCCCAGAACTGCGTCCACTGCAAAACCTGCGACATCAAGGATCCGTCGCAGAATATCGTCTGGACGACCCCGGAAGGCGGCGGCGGCCCCAACTACCCGAACATGTAGAGGGCGCTTCTCACCCGTCGCACGATCCGCCTTGCCGCCGCCAAAGTTTGCGGCAAGGTGGGCGGCATGAAGCTGCGTCACGCCTTGCCCGCCCTCGCCCCGCTCGCCTTCGCCGCCGCCGTCGCGGCGCTGGCCGCGCCCGCCGCCGCCAAGCCCGCCCCGGCCGAGGCGCCGGCCGGAGACGTCGCCTTCGGCGAAAGCGGGCAGAAGTCGTCCTACGGCCTTTTCCTGGCCGGGCAGGCGGCGATGAAGGACGGGCGCAACGACCTGGCCCTGCAGTATTTCGACCGGGCCACCGCCGCCGACATCGATCTGGACGGCAAGACCATCTCCAGGCGGGCCTTTATCGCGGCGGTGTTCGCCGGCGACATACCGCGCGCCGCCCGGCTGGCGCCCGGCGAAGAGGGCGGCCTGACGCTTCAGCGCCTGGGCGCGCTGGAAAAAGTCATCGACGCCCTGGCCAACGACCGGGCCGGCGAAGCCCGGGACATCCTGGCCAGCGGGGCGGTCACCGTCCCGCATCGTCCTGTCGCGGCGCTTCTGGCCCCCTGGGCGGCCGCGGCGGCAGGCGACAAGGAGGGCGCCGTGGCGCGTCCGGACCTGCGCGGCGACCGGCTGGTCGAGGTGTTCGGACAGCTCGGCCAGGCCCAGCTGTTCGAGAGGGCCAAACGCTACGACGAGGCCGAGACCGACTACATGGCCCTGACCAGCATGGGCGACGCCGGCCTGCTGTTCATCCTCGATCACGGCGCCTTCCTGGAGCGGCGCGGCCGCCGGGCCGAGGCCATCGCCCTCTATGATCGTGGCCTGCAGCAGGCGCCGAGCGACGCCGGACTGGCCGCCGCCCGCGAGCGCGCCGCTCGCCGCGGCAAGGCGCCGCCCCTCCCGACCGTTCGCCAGGGCGCCGCCCGCGCCATCCTCCCCTTCGCGACCGCCATGGTTGGCGAGCGTCAGACGGAGATGGCGCTGGCCTACGTGCGGATGTCGCTCTACCTCGACCCGACCCGCGAGGATGCCCGGGTCTTGCTCGGCGACGTGCTCGGCGCGCTGGACGATACCGAAGGGGCGCGCGAGGCCTATGCCGCGATCCCGGCCAGTTCCGCCTACTACGCCGCCGCGCGGGCCAAGCTGGCCTGGAGCTACCAGGCCGCCCGCGAGGGCGACCGGGGCCTGGGCATGGCCCGCCAGGCCTATGAGTCCGCTCCGGCCGACCGCGACGCTGCGGTGACCTATGCCGACCTCCTGCGCGCCAACAAGCAGTTCGCTGAGTCGGCCAGGGTGCTGGACGTCGTTATCGCCCGGGCCGGCGACGCCCCCGACTGGCGCCTGCTCTACATGCGCGGCATCGCGCTGGAGCGCTCGGGCCAATGGGCCGCCGCCGAGAAGGATCTGGTCGCCGCCCTGGCGCAGCAACCCAACGAGCCGGACCTGCTCAACTATCTGGGCTACGCCTGGATTGACCGCGGACAGCGGCTGGCCGAGGCCATGGACATGGTCAAGCGCGCCGTGGCCGCCAATCCGCGCTCGGGCGCCATGGTCGACTCCCTGGGCTGGGCCTACTATCGCATCGGCGACTTCCGCAACGCGGTCGAGAAGCTCGAGGAGGCGGTGCTGCTTTCGCCGGCCGACCCGGAGATCAACAATCACCTGGGCGACGCCTACTGGCGCGTGGGTCGCCAGATCGAGGCCCGGTTCCAGTGGAGCCGCGCGCTCAGCCTCGACCCGCTCGCGGAGATCAAGGCCGACGCCGTAGCCAAGCTGAAGGCCGGACTGCCCGCGCTGAAGCCCGCGGCCCTGGCGACGAACTGACTTCCAGGGTCATCCCGGACGGCGTCGGCCGGTCCGGGGCCCAGCCGACGCCTTGCGCCCGCTTCCGGGGCCCTGTTCTCCGTGTCCGGCGCTGCGGCCGGGACGAGAATGGTGGTGTGGTCTGTGCGATCGAAGTAGAGCTTCCCGCATGATCCTCTCGGCCTTCGCCCCCGCCAAGGTGAACCTGTTTCTGCACGTCGGCCCGCTCGCGGCCGACGGCTACCACCCGCTGGCTAGCCTGATGGTCTTCGCGGACGTCGGCGACACCGTCTCGGTGCAGGCCGCCGAGGCCCCGGAGTTTCAGGTCACCGGCCCGTTCGGGTCCCTGATCGAGGACGGGCCGGAGAACCTGGTCGTCCAGGCGGCCCGGGCGCTGTTCGAGTATGTGAAGGGCCCCCAGCCGCCGTTCCGCCTTCTGCTGGACAAACAGCTGCCCGTGGCGGCGGGGCTGGGCGGCGGCTCGTCCGATGCCGGCGCGACCCTGCGGCTGCTGAACTCCGCTCTGGATCTGGCCATCCAGGACGAGATGCTGAGCGCCATCGCCGCCCGGCTGGGCGCCGACGGCCCGGTCTGTCTCTGGGGCCGGTCGGCCATCGCGCGGGGCAGGGGCGACCGCCTCAGCGCGCCGCCGACCTTCGCGCCGATCGACGCGGTGCTGGTCAATCCCCGCGTGCCCTCGTCGACAGGGGCGGTCTATCGGGCCTACGACGAGGCGGGAGCGCCGGGCGGGGACGATCTTCCGCCGCTGCCGGACGCCTTCGAAAGCCCCGAGGAGATGGCCGCCATCCTCAGCTACTGCCGCAATGACCTTGAGGCTCCGGCGGTGCGTCTGGCCCCGGCTATCGGCGTGGTCCTGGAAGCCCTGCGCGGCGAGCCCGAGACCCTGCTCGCCCGGATGAGTGGCTCGGGCGCGACCTGCTTCGCCCTCTGCGCCGGCGACATCGAGGCCGAGGGCCTGGCCGAGCGTCTGCGGTCGATGCGGCCCGACTGGTGGGTCAGGCGCTGCCGGCTCAGCTGAGGGGGACATGTTCCGCCCAGCAACGGCTGTCACGGCCGCCTGAAAGGTGACGGGGACAGGCCCTGAAGCGCATGTCCCCTGCCGGACAAGCCAAGGGCGCGGACCCTTTCGGATCCGCGCCCCCGGTACGCCTACAGTCGGTTCGATCAGGCGTGATAGGCGCGTTCACCGTGTTCGGTGATGTCCAGGCCTTCCTCTTCCGTCTCCGGGCTGACCCGCAGGCCGACGACCCACTTGATCAGGAAGAAGACGATGGCCGAGCCGATGCCCGACCAGAGGACGGCGACGCCGACAGCCTTGGTCTGGGCCATCATCTGGAAGCCCAGATCATAGGCCGTGCCGCAGACGGTGATCGCGGCGCCGTCGGCTCCACAGGTCGAGTAGTCGACGATGCCCTGGCCGCCCCAGGCCGGGTTGACCAGAAGGCCGGTGGCGAGGGCGCCGATGATGCCGCCGACCGCGTGGATGCCGAAGGCGTCCAGGCTGTCGTCGTACTTCAGGGCGTTCTTCACGGCCGAGCAGAAGAACACGCAGATCGGGCTGACAACGAGGCCCAGGATCAGCGCGCCCAGCGGTCCGGCGAAGCCGGCGGCCGGGGTGACGGCGACCAGGCCGGCGACGATGCCCGAGGCCATGCCCAGCATCGAAGCCTTCTTGCGCGTCACCCACTCCACGACGACCCAGCTGAAGCCGGCGGCGGCGGTGGCGATGAAGGTATTGACCATCGCCAGGGCGGCGTAGCCGTTCGCTTCGAGGTTGGAGCCGGCGTTGAAGCCGAACCAGCCCACCCACAGGAGACCGGCGCCGACCATGGTCAGCGTCAGGCTGTGCGGCGGCATCGGCTCCTTCTGGAAGCCCGTGCGCTTGCCCAGGATGATCGAGCCGACAAGGGCGGCGATACCGGCGTTGATGTGAACCACGGTGCCGCCGGCGAAGTCGATGGCGCCCCAGCCCCAGAGCAGACCCGCTCCGGCCGCGGTGGTCGCCGCTTCAACACCCGCGCCGCTCGTGGCGCCGGCCCACCACCAGACCATGTGGGCCATCGGATAGTAGACCACGATCGGCCAGATCACCGCGAACAGGACCGTGGCGCTGAACTTGATCCGTTCGGCCAGACCGCCCAGCACGAGGGCGGCGGTGATGCAGGCGAAGGTCATCTGGAAGGCGACGAAGGTCAGTTCCGGGATCACGACGCCGACCGAGAAGGTTTCGACATTGCTGCCGACGCCGACGCCGGCGAGGCCCAGCTTGCTGAGACCGCCGATGAACTTGTTGGCCGCCCCGCCGTCCGTGAAGGACAGGCTGTAGCCCCAGAGGATCCAGGTGATCATGCCGACCACGGTCACGGTCGAGACCTGCATCAGCATGGACAGCATGTTCTTCTGGCGAACCAGACCGCCGTAGAACAGGGCCAGGCCCGGAATGATCATCAGCATGACCAGGACGGTCGAGACCAGCATCCAGGTCGTGTCGCCCTTGTTGGGCTCAGGCGCCGGCGCTTCCTCGGCGGCTGCCGGAGCGGCGGCCACGGCTTCCGGCGCCGGAGCCGGAGCGGCTTCAGCCGGAGCCGCGGCTGCGGCTTCGGCGGCGGGAGGCGCGGCCTCCTGGGCGAATGCGGGAGCCGCCATCGGCGCTCCGGCGAGTACGGCGACCGCGGTCAATGCCGCGAGCCGTCCGAGAAGTGTTGATTTCATCGTCGCTATCCCCTTGTCCCGATGATGTTGGTCAAAGCGCGGCCGAACCGGTTTCCCCGGTTCGAATCCGCACGGCGTCCTCGACGTTCAGGACGAAGATCTTTCCGTCGCCGATCTTGCCGGTCGCAGCGGCGGCCTTGATGGCCTCCACGGCCTTGGCGGCGGCGGCGTCGTCGACCACGGCCTCCAGCTTCACTTTCGGCACGAAGTTCACCTGGTACTCGGCGCCCCGATAGATCTCGGTCTGGCCCTTTTGCCGGCCGTAACCCTTCACTTCGGAGACCGTCAGGCCCTCAACCCCGGCGCCGACGAGTGCTTCACGCACCTCGTCGAGCTTGAAGGGTTTGACCACCGCAATGATCAGTTTCATCCGCCTTGCTCCCGCGCTCCGGTTACCCGCCGCGCGCCCCTGTCTTTCCCGTGTCGACCGGCGAGAGGGCGCGATGCTTGGCCACGCCGCCTCCCGGTCTGCTGTCACGCTAGCCGCGGGCCTTGCCCAGGCGTGTGCGCTGCACAATGAACAGGAGCGAAACCCGTGTTTCGCCTATTCTCTGCGCAGGCCCGTGGGACGGCGCCTGCGAAATGGGCGCCGCGTGGTGTCGCGGTGGCAGCGCTCCCCGGAAAGGCGGAGCGGGATGGCCGGGTTCGGGAATCCCGGCTCCGGCCCGGCATGCCGTCCTGTTCACGGGTGGGGGCGCCGTTGCTAACGCTCATTTGACTCTTCGACTGCATTGTCCCCGCGCCGGTCAAACGGGAGCCGTATTCTCCGGCCACAAGCCAACGCTTCGCATTCGGGCCCGCTCGCCGGCGGGCCCGGTTCGTGACTCCAGAAGGACCTGTAGATGACCGCTCTCCGTTTCGCCGTCGCCCTGACCCTCGCGGCTTCCATCGCGGCCCCCGCGCTCGCACAGACCGCGCCGGCCGCCGCGCCGGCCGCGCCGCCCGCGGTTGTCGCGCCGCCCGCGATGTCGGTCGTCGCCAGCGGCGACACCATCGAGACCCTCAAGGCGAACGGACAGTTCAAGATCCTGCTGAAGGCCTTCGACCGGACCAACCTGACGGCGCTGATCAAGGCGCAGAAGACGGTCACGGTGTTCGCGCCGACCGACGCCGCCTTCGCCGCCCTGCCGGCCGGCGAGCTGGACCGCCTGATGAAGGACCCGGCCACGCTTCAGCGCCTGCTGGTCTATCACCTGATCAACACCCCCATCGACTCGGCCAAGCTGGCCGGCGCCAAGGGGCCGGTGAACACCGTGGCCGGCTCGGGCCTGGTGCTCGACGGCAGCGGCCAGGGCCTGAAGGCCAACACCGCCAACATTCTGGCCTTCGACGTGAAGACCACCAGCGGCGTTCTGTTCGTGGTCGACGCCGTTCTCACCCCCGAGGGCGCCGCGGCGGCCATGGCCGAGCCGGCCCTGGACGTCCCGGCCGAGACCGCGCCGACCGCACCCTAGGTCGCGGCCCGCAAGGGCTTTCATCGCTTGAAGCGTCAGTCGGCGGGCCCTATGGTCCGCCGACTTTTTTGCGACCGCGAAGAGAGCGATGTCCTCCGACGCCAAACCCCGGTCTTTTCAGGCCCTTATCATGAGGTTGAACCAGTATTGGGGCGACCGCGGCTGCCTGATTCTGCAGCCTCATGACGAGCAGGTGGGGGCGGGCACGCTTCATCCGGCGACGGTGCTTCGCGCGCTGGGCCCCAGGTCGTGGAACGCCGCCTATGTCCAGCCCTCGCGTCGGCCTGGCGACGGCCGCTATGGCGAGAACCCCAACCGCCTCCAGCACTACTACCAGTACCAGGTGATCCTGAAGCCGAACCCCGAGGATATGCAGGACCTCTATCTCGGCTCGCTTGAGGCCATTGGCCTGGACCTGCGCCTGCACGACATCCGCTTCGTCGAGGACGACTGGGAGAACCCGACCGTCGGGGCCTGGGGCCTGGGCTGGGAGGTCTGGTGCGACGGCATGGAGGTGTCGCAGTACACCTACTTCCAGCAGGTCGGCGGCCTGGACGTCTTCCCGGTGGCGGGGGAGCTGACCTACGGCCTCGAGCGCTTGGCGATGTATGTGTTCGGCGTCGATAACGTCTACGACCTGCCCTACAACGACCCGGATAGCCCGCTCGGCGCGCTGACCTACGGCGATGTCTTCCTCGACAATGAGCGCCAGCACTCGGAGGCCAACTTCCACGGCTACGACGTGGCGGTGCTGAAGGGCCAGTTCGAGGACATGGAGCGGCAGGTGCCGCTGATGCTCGAGCGCAGCTACCAGGGCGACCATCTGGTGCTGCCCGCCTACGACATGGTGCTGAAGGCCAGCCACCTGTTCAATCTGATGAACGCCCGCGGCGCCATCGCCGTGGCCGAACGCGCCAGCTACATTGGCCGCATCCGCGACCTCTGCAAACTGTGCGCCCAGGCCTGGGTCGATCAACAGGGGAGGAACGCGGCGTGAGACAGCGCACCCTCCTGATCGTCGCGCTGGCCGCGCTGGCGCTGTCGTCCGCCGTGCGGGCCCAGACTCCGGGCAACGGCCCGAAGAAGGACGAGATCGTCGGCTTCCGCGGGAGCGACGCGGCGATGAACGCTGCCATCGCCGAGGCGCGCCGCAGCCTGCCGATCTTCTGGTCGCTGCTCGAAACGGACCCGGTCGTCGCCGCCAGCGGCAAGATCAAGGTCGGCTTCGACACGCCCGGCGGCCCTGAACATATGTGGGTGCGCGAGGTCCGGCGCGAAGGCGCGGTCGTCAAGGGTCTGCTCGATAATCGCCCGGTCTGGCTGAAGGGCTTTGCGAAGGGCGACCCGGTCACCATCGATCCCGCCGACATCTCGGACTGGAGCTACATCCGGGAGGAGCGAATGTTCGGCAGCTATACGACGCGCGTGATGCTCCCGCAGCTCCCGGCCGCGCAACGTGAAGCCTACCGCAAGTTCCTCTCCGACAAGCCGCTCGAAGATCGGCGCCCTTAAGTCATGCCCCAGCTGCTTCTCGAATTGTTCTCCGAAGAAATCCCCGCGCGCATGCAGGGCAACGCGGCGCGTGACCTGGAGCGCATGGCGCGCGACGGGCTGGGCAAGGCCGGGCTCATCTCCGAGGGCCTTAAGGCCTTCGCGGGCCCGCGAAGGCTGACGCTGGTGGTCGAGGGCCTGCCCATCGCCCAGCCGGACGTCCACGAGGAGCTGAAGGGCCCCAAGGTCGGCGCGCCGGATCAGGCCATGGACGGCTTCCTGCGCAAGACCAGCCTGACCCGCGAGCAGCTGGTCGAGCGGGACGGGGTGTACTTCGCCCATGTCCACAAGGCCGGCCGACCGACGAGCGAGATCATCGCCGAACTGGTCGAGCAGATCGTGCGCGGCTTCCCCTGGCCCAAGTCGATGACCTGGGGCCACGGCAAGCTGCGCTGGGTGCGGCCGCTGAAGCGGATCCTCTGCGTGTTCAACCGCGAGGTCGTGCCGCTGACCATCGACGGCATCGTCGCGGGCGACCTTTCCGAAGGCCATCGGTTCATGGCCGAGACGCGGGTGTTCCGCGCCCGCGACTTCGACGAGTATCACGAAGCGCTGGCCGGCCATTTCGTGGTACTGGACGTCGAGGAGCGTAAAGCCCGCATCCTGGAGGGCGCCCGCACCCTGTGCTTCGCGCGCGGGCTGGAGCTGGTCGAGGACGAGGGCCTGCTGGAAGAGGTCGCGGGCCTTGCCGAATGGCCGACCCCGATCCTGGGCGACATGGACCCGGCCTTCCTGGACCTGCCGCCCGAGGTGATCCGCACCTCGATGCGCACCCACCAGAAGTATTTCGCCGTGCGCAGGCCGGGCGAGGCGGGGCTGGCCCCGCACTTCCTGGTGGTCGCCAACATCCAGGCCGCCGACGGCGGCAAGGAAATCGCGCTGGGCAACGCCAAGGTGCTGTCCTCGCGCCTGAGCGACGCGCGGTTCTTCTGGTCGGAAGACGTCAAGGACGGCTTCGAGCCCTGGCTGGAGAAGCTGAACGGCGTGACCTTCCACGCCAAACTCGGGACCATGGCCGAGCGGGTCGAGCGCATCGTCGCCCTGGCCCGCGAGATCGCGCCGCTGGTGGGGGCGGATCCGGACAAGGCCGCCGAGGCCGCGCGCCTCGCCAAGGCCGACCTCGCCAGCCAGATGGTCGGCGAGTTCCCCGAGCTTCAGGGGATCATGGGCGGGTATTACGCGCGGGAATTCGGCCTCGACGCCGAGATCGCCGACGCCATCCGCGACCACTACCGCCCGCAGGGCCCCGGCGACGCTGTCCCGACCGCGCCGCTGAGCGTGGCCGTGGCCCTGGCCGACAAGCTGGACACGCTGGTCGGCTTCTTCTCGATCGACGAGAAGCCGACGGGGAGCAAGGATCCCTATGCGCTGCGGCGCGCGGCGCTGGGCGTGATCCGGACGGTGCTGGAGGGCGGGCATAGGATCCCGCTTGCCAAGGTTCTGAATGTCGCCGGTACGATCTTGATCGTCTCGCGTCACATGAGTTCCGACACTCTTTTCTCGGCAGACCTTCTCGCCTTCTTCGCCGACCGCCTGAAGGTCGCCCTCAAGGATCAGGGCAAGCGCGGCGACCTCGTCGACGCCGTGTTCGCGCTTGGCGACGACGATCTCGTGCGCATCGTTTCCCGCGTCGAAGCCCTCACCACCTTCCTCGCCACCGAGGACGGGACCAACCTGCTGCAGGGCTACAAGCGGGCCGCCAACATCCTCAAGGCCGAGGAGAAGAAGGGGGCGCTGCCGACCGGCGAGCCCTCGCGCGTGGCCGAGCCCGCGGAGGAGGGCGCGCTGTTCGACGCGCTCGCCGCCCTCGGCCCCAAGCTGGATGCCGCGCTCGCCGCCGAGGACTTCACCGGCGCCATGACGGCGCTGGCCGCCCTGCGCGCGCCGGTCGACGCCTTCTTCGTCGGCGTGCTGGTCAACAGCGACGTGCAGGCGGAACGCGACAACCGCCTGCGGCTTCTGCAACAGGTCCAGAGCGCGATGGGCCGGGTGGCGGACTTCTCGCTGGTGACGGGGTAGAGGATGGCTTGGCGGCCCTGCGTCCTTCGCGACGCGCCCGACGGGCGCTCCTCAGGATGACGCAGTAAGTGGGTCGCACAGAATTCGTCAGGGTGAGGAGCGAGCGCAGCGAGCGTCGCGAACCCCGCAATGACGAACCCCGGTCCAACCGGGCTAATTGAGTGGAACTGAGGACGGACTGCTTATGGCTGACACCCTGACCACCAACCGCTGGGTCTACGCCTTCGGCGGCGGCGGCGCCGATGGCGACGCGACGATGAAGAACCTGCTGGGCGGCAAGGGCGCCAACCTGGCCGAGATGGCCATGCTCGGCCTGCCGGTGCCGCCGGGGTTCACGGTGACCACCGAGGCCTGCGTCCACTACTACGCCAACGGCAAGCAGTACCCGGCCGAGCTGGCCGCCCAGGTCGACGCCGGCCTCAAGAAGGTCGAGGAGATCACCGGCAAGCGCTTCGGCGATGCGTCCAACCCGCTGCTGGTCTCGGTGCGCTCGGGCGCCCGCGCCTCGATGCCGGGGATGATGGACACGGTCCTCAACTTGGGCCTCAACGACGAGACGGTTCAGGGGTTGGGCAAGCTTTCCGGCGACGAGCGCTTCGCCTTCGACAGCTACCGCCGCTTCATTCAGATGTACTCCAACGTGGTGCTCGATCTGGACCACCACATGTTCGAGGAGATCCTCGACGACCACAAGGACAGCCTGGGCCTGACCGTCGACACCGCCCTGTCGGCCGAGCAGTGGAAGGCCGTCGTCGCCGACTACAAGACGGCCGTCGAGCGCGAGCTGGGCAAGCCCTTCCCGCAGGATCCGCAGGAACAGCTGTGGGGCGCCATCGGCGCGGTGTTCGCCAGCTGGATGAACGACCGGGCCAAGTTCTATCGCCGCATGCACGACATTCCCGAGGCCTGGGGCACGGCGGTGAACATCCAGTCGATGGTGTTCGGCAACATGGGCGAGAGCAGCGCCACCGGCGTGGCCTTCACCCGCAACCCCTCGACCGGTGACAACCGCCTGTACGGCGAGTTCCTGATCAACGCCCAGGGCGAGGACGTCGTCGCCGGCATCCGCACGCCGCAGTCCCTGACCAGGGTGGCGCGCGAGGAGATGGGCGATGTCACGCCGTCGATGGAAGAGGCGATGCCGGAGGTGTTCGCCCAGTTCCGTGACGTGGCCGCCCGGCTGGAAAGCCACTACCGCGACATGCAGGACGTGGAGTTCACCGTCGAGCAGGGCCGGCTGTGGATGCTGCAGACCCGCAACGGCAAGCGCACCGCCAAGGCGGCGCTGAAGATCGCGGTGGAGATGGCCAACGGCGGGGTGATCACCCGCGACGAGGCCGTGGCCCGCATCGAGCCCGGCGCCCTGGACCAGCTGCTGCACCCGACCATCGATCCCTCGGCCGAGCGCAACGTCATCGCCAAGGGCCTGCCCGCCAGCCCCGGCGCGGCGACCGGTAAGGTCGTGTTCGACGCCGACGAGGCCGAGAAGCTGGGTTCAGCCGGCGAGGCGGTGATCCTGGTCCGTGAGGAAACCAGCCCCGAGGACATCCACGGCATGCATGCCGCGCGCGGCATCATCACCGCTCGGGGCGGCATGACCAGCCACGCCGCCGTGGTGGCGCGCGGCATGGGGCGCCCCTGCGTCTCCGGCGCCGGCGAGATCCAGATCTTCGCCAGGGAGGGCCTGTTCCGCGCCCGCGGCAAGGAGTTCCGCCAGGGCGAGATCGTCACCATCGACGGCTCAACCGGCGAGGTGCTGGCCGGGTCTGTGAAGATGATCGAGCCGGAGCTGACCGGCGATTTCGCCTCGCTGATGGTCTGGGCCGACGGCGTGCGCCGCCTGAAGGTCCGCGCCAACGCCGAGACGCCGCTGGACGCCAAGACGGCGCGGCAGTTCGGGGCCGAGGGCATCGGCCTGTGCCGCACCGAGCACATGTTCTTCGACGAGACCCGTATCGTCGCCGTCCGGGAGATGATCCTGGCCGACGACGAGCAGGGCCGCCGCGCCGCGCTGGCCAAGATCGCGCCGTTCCAGAAGGCCGACTTCGTCGAGCTGTTCACCATCATGGAAGGCCTGCCGGTCACCATCCGGCTGCTCGACCCGCCGCTGCACGAGTTCCTGCCGCATGACGAGGCGGGCATGGCCGACGTGGCCGCCGCCACGGGCCTCGACGCCGCCAAGCTGATGCGCCGGGCCCGCGAGCTGCACGAGACCAATCCGATGCTGGGCCATCGTGGCTGTCGCCTCGGCGTCTCCTATCCCGAGATCTACGAGATGCAGGTCCGGGCGATCATGGAGGCCGCCTGCGAGATCGCCAGGTCCGGCCGCCCCGCGCCGGTGCCGGAAATCATGCACCCGCTGGTCGCCAAGGGCGAGGAGATGAAGTTCCTCCGTGATCTGACGGATCGCACGGCGAAGGCCGTGCTGGCCGAGCAGGGAGTGGAGATCGAGTACCAGGTCGGCACGATGATCGAGCTGCCCCGGGCCGCCCTGCGCGCCGCCGATCTGGCCGAGGCCGGGGCCGAGTTCTTCAGCTTCGGCACCAACGACCTGACCCAGACCGGCCTCGGCATGAGCCGCGACGACTCGGGCAGCTTCCTGCCGAAGTACCAGGAGCTGGAGATCACCAAGGACAACCCGTTCGCGTCGATCGACGTGGCGGGCGTCGGCAAGCTGGTCGACATCGCCTGCCAGGGTGGTCGCGCCACGCGCCCCGACATCAAGCTCGGCATCTGCGGCGAGCATGGCGGCGACCCGGCCTCGATAGGGTTCTGCGAGGAAACCGGGCTCGACTACGTGTCCTGCTCGCCCTACCGGGTGCCGATCGCCCGCCTTGCCGCCGCCCAGGCCGCGCTCGGCAAGGTGACGCCCAAGGACGGCTGAGGACAAGGCTGATGCCAGCCTGGCTTGGCCCTCTCGAATACGCCTTCGTGGCGCTGATGTTGATCGCGGGCCTCGGCATCGTGGCCTTCGTCGGCCGCAACCCGTCCTGGAACGACGCCGGCATTCCGCCCATCGTCTGGCCGATCGCACTGTCCTTCGCCTTCGATCTGGGCAGCGTCGCGCTCAAGGGCGGCGGCATGCCGCCTCTGGCCATGCCGCTGCGAGCGGTCGGCGTCGTGGCGGCGATGGCCC
>JBEIDC010000032.1:0-25829 GCA_040383665.1 Caulobacter sp. | reverse complement strand
GGGGGGGGGGGGGGGGTGGGGGGTGGGGGGGGGGGGGGGGGGGGGTGGTTGCGCGGGGGGGGGGGCCCCCGGCCCCCCCCCCCCCCCCGCCGCTGCGCGGCTGCTCAGGATGACGTGGATTGAGGGCTACCCACCCACGTCATGCTGAGCAGCGCCGCAGGCGCGTGTCGAAGCACGCAATACCTCACCCCGCGTCGAGCCCGATGTCCAGCACGCTGGCCGAGTGCGTCAAAGCCCCGACGCTGATCACGTCGACGCCGGTCTCGGCGATGTCGCGGACGGTGTCTAGGGTCACCCCGCCCGAGGCCTCCAGCACCACGCGGCCGGCGGCCATGCCGACGGCGACGCGCAGGTTCTTGAGGCTGAAGTTGTCGAGCATGACCACGTCGGGCCCGGCGTCCAGCGCCTCGGCCAGCTGCTTGAGGCTGTCGACCTCGCACTCGACCTTGACCAGATGGCCGGCGAAGGCGCGGGCGCGGCGGATGGCCTCGCCGACCCCGCCGCAGGCGGCGACGTGGTTGTCCTTGATCAGGATGGCGTCATCCAGGCCGAAGCGGTGGTTCAGCGCCCCGCCGCATCGGATGGCGTACTTCTCCAGCGCGCGCAGGCCCGGCGTGGTCTTGCGGGTGTCGGTGATGCGGGCCTTCGTGCCCTCGACCGCGGCGACGTACTGAGCGGTCAGGGTGGCGACGCCAGACAGGCGGCCGAGCAGGTTCAGCGCCGTGCGCTCGGCCGACAGCAGGGCGCGGGCGTTGCCGGTGACCTTGGCCAGCACGGCGCCGGCCGCGACGGCGTCGCCGTCGCCCACGCGGGCCTTGAACTTCGCCGCCGGGTCCATGGCCAGCACCGCCAGCCGGGCGCAGTCGAGACCGGCGATGGTCCCGGCCTTTCGCGCGCCGAACGTCGCGGTCAGCGTCGCGTCGGCGTCGATGCAGGCGAGCGCGGTGATGTCGCCGGCCCGGCCCAGGTCCTCGGCCAGGGCGGCGCGGACGACGGGGTCGATCAGCAGGTCGGGCAGGGGGGCGATCATTCGGCGGCGACCTTCAGCGCATGATGCGCGGGCAGGGTGACAAGGGTGTGGGCGGCCGGCTCGACCGCCTGCGGGAAGTCGGCGCGGAAGTGGGCGCCGCGGCTTTCGCGACGGTCCAGCGCGCAGCGGGCGACGAGGCCTGCGGTGGCGAGCACCGGACCCTCGCCATGGGCGGCCTTTAGCCCTTCGACGGTGTCGAGCAGCCGGCCAAGGCCCTGCGCGTCGCGGACCACGCCGGCGTGGCGGGTCATGTCCCGGCGCAGGGTCAACAGGGCGTCGCCCTTCAGATCCGGCAACGGGGCGAGGGGCTCGATGCGACCGCCGGCGCGCGGGGCCTCGCGGGCGGCGACGCCGGCGCGGGTCCCGAACACGGCGGCTTCCAGCAGCGAGTTGCTGGCCAGGCGGTTGGCGCCGTGCACGCCGGTCGAGGCGCATTCCCCGGCGGCGTAGAGCCGGTCCAGGCTGGTCCTGCCGTCGGCGTCGGTGACCACCCCGCCCATGTGGTAGTGGCAGGCCGGGGCGACCGGAATCAGCTGGACGCGCGGGTCGATGGCCGCGCTCATGCAGGCGGCGAAGACGGCCGGGAACTCGGTCGGGAAATGCTCTCCGACCGCCTTGCGGGCGTCGAGGAAGGCGCCGCGCCCCGCGGCGATCTCGGCATGGATGGCCCGGGCCACGACGTCGCGCGGCGCCAGCTCTGCGGCCGGGTGGTAGCCGGCCATGAAGGCCTCGCCCAGCGCGTTGACCAGCACCGCCCCCTCGCCGCGCAGCGCCTCGGTGGCCAGCGGCGCGGGATCGCGGCCGATGTCGATGGCCGTGGGGTGGAACTGGACGAACTCGGGATCGGCGATCAGGGCGCCGGCCATGGCGGCCAGGCCCATGGCCTCGCCGCGCACCTCCGCCGGCGTGGTGGTGACCGCGTAGAGGCCGCCCAGTCCGCCGCCGGCCAGGATCACGGCCTCGGCGGTGATCTCGATGGTGCGGCCCTGGTGACGGGCGACGACCCCGCGCACCGCGCCGCCGGCGTCCTGCAGCAGGCCGCGGACATGGACGCCGGCCCGGCTTTCTACGGTGGGCGAGGCGAAGGCGGCGGCGACGACCGCGCGCATGATCTCGCGCCCGGCCTGATCGCCGCCGACGCGGGCCACGCGGGCCCGGCCGTGAGCGGCTTCCAGGCTGACGGCGAAGCCGCCGTCCGGGGTCCCGTCGAACGGCGCGCCCAGCGCGGCCAGATGGCGGACAGCGTCCGGGCCTTCACGGGTCAGGATCTCGACCATGGCCGGATCGCACAGGCCCGCGCCCGCGGCGATGGTGTCGGCGGCGTGCAGAGCTGGGGCGTCGTCATCGCCCAGCGCCGCGGCCATGCCGCCCTGGGCCCAGGCCGAGGAACAGCCCTGGTTCAGCGGCGTCGGCGACAGCACCAGCGCCCTGCGGGGCGCGGCGGCCAGAGCGGCCGAAAGGCCGGCCAGGCCCGCGCCGACGATGAGGACGCCGTCGTGATGGGTGCGCTGGGTCAACGGAACTCTCCGGCCGCTTCGGGCGCGGCGACCAGGACGGCGTCAAAGGCGTCGCGAAGGCTGGCCCCGTGGCGGATCAGCTCCTCGACAATGTTGGTCGGGCTGAGCGGCAGCAGGTTGCCGTAGGGCTTCCAAACTTCCGGCGGCGTCGCCCTGACCATGTAGCCGCCTCCGAGCGGAAATCTGGCGATGCGGATCATGGCCATCCTCCTCAGATCAGCTCGACGGCGACATGGTGTTGCGCCTTGACCAGATCGTAACGCGCCGGAACGGCGGGCGGGGGCAGGTCGATCATCCGCTGCACCGCCAGGCGCGCGCGGGCGGCGAGCGCAGGGTCGACCGTCACCTCGAACTGCCCCTTGACCAGGGCGTCGTGGATGTTCTGCAGGCTGATCTGCTTCATGTGCGGACACATCATGCAGGGGCCGATGAACTGGGTGTCGGGCGCCTGGGCCTGGACGTTGCTGGCCATCGAGCATTCGGTGATCAGCACCACCTGGCGCGGCTTCTTCTGCACCACCCAGTCGTTCATGGCGGCGGTCGAGCCGGCGAAGTCGGCGGCGGCCAGCACCTCTTCCGGACACTCCGGGTGGGCGAGGATCTGGGCGTCCGGCCAGGCGGCGCGCATGTCGGCGATGTCCTGGGCATTGAAGCGCTCATGCACTTCGCAGCGGCCCTGCCAGGCGATGATCTTCACGTCGGTCTGGGCGGCGACGTTGCGGGCCAGGAACTCATCGGGGATCAGGATGACGCGGTCGACGCCCCATTCCTTCGCCGCCCACTCCACCACCTGCACCGCGTTGGCGCTGGTGCAGCAGATGTCGGTCTCGGCCTTCACCTCGGCGGTGGTGTTGACGTAGGTGACCACCGGCAGGCCGGGATAGCGCTGCTTGATCAGCCGCACGTCGGCGCCGGTGATCGAGCTTGCCAGGCTGCAGCCGGCGCGCAGGTCGGGGATCAGGACCGTCTTGTCGGGGCAGAGGACCTTGCTGGTCTCGGCCATGAAATGCACGCCGGCCTGGACGATGATCTTCGCGTCCGAGCGCGCCGCCTCGCGGGCCAGGCCCAGGCTGTCGCCGACATAGTCGCCGACGCCGTGGAAGATCTCCGGCGTCATGTAGTTGTGCGCCAGAACGACGGCGTTCTTCTCGCGCTTGAGGCGGTTGATTTCAGCGATCAGCGGCGCGTGCAGCTGCCATTCCAGCGGCGTGACGTGGGATTTGACCTTCTCCCACAGGGGGGCGGTCTCGGCTTCCACCGCGGCGGTGAAGGTCAGGGGCGCAAATCCGTCGGCCATCTGGTTCCTCCTTATGCTCAAACTGAGCATTTCAGGGGCCTGTAAAAAGCCGGGAGCGGAACGATCCACCCCGGCGGCACGGAGCTTATGCTACATCTGAGCAAAACCCGCAAGAGAGATATAGACCCAGGTTCACCCGCGCGCAACAGAACTGTCGCGATTATCCGTCGATGCCATGTGCCAGCCCAATCGTGCTAAGACGCTGCCCGCGTCCGCCCGGCTGTGGTCTTCGTCTTGTCACAGGCGTCAGCGAGCTTACCTGTTCGGCGCACAAAGGAGACGACCATGCCCGCCAGGATCGACACCGGACTCGCCGACAAGGATCGCTCCGCGGTGGCCGAAGCGCTCTCCAGGACCCTGGCCGACACCTATGCGCTGTACCTGAAGACACACGGCTATCACTGGAACGTCCGCGGCCCGAACTTCTCCTCGCTCCATGCCCTGTTCATGGACCAGTACACCGAGCAGTGGGCGGCCCTGGACGAGCTGGCCGAGCGCATCCGCGCCCTGGGCGAGCTGGCCCCGCAGAGCGGCGCGGCTTTCGGCAACCTGACCTCGATCAAGGACGGCGATCCGGAGCAGGACTGGGAAGCCATGGTCACTGACCTGAAGACCGGCCACGAGGCGGTGATCGCCAACCTGCGCGAGCTGCTCGATATCGCCGAAAAGGCCGGCGACGACGTTTCCGTCGATCTGGGCACCCAGCGGCTGACGGCGCACGAGAAGCATGCCTGGATGCTCCGCGCCACGCTCGGCGTGAAGTAGGCGGTTTGCTCTCCGGTCTCCACAGAACCCGGGCGCTCGCGCTGGTCGCCATCCTGGCGGTCGTGCAGGTGGCCTGCGTGACCGACTACCGCCGTGCGGCCGGCTCCGGCCGGATCATCGGTCAGGCGGCGGTCGCGCGCGGCTTTTCCAACATCGCGCTGGAGCGGGTCACCGCCGACATGGACCCGGCCATGCTGGCGCTCGCCCGGCGGCACGATCCGGCTCCGCGCAAGGATTACTGGGGCCGTGTCACGGGCTGGACGACCTATGACCTGACCAGCCTGCCGACGCTGGGCGATTTCAGCTTCACCGCGCTCGACGCTCAGTTGATCAACGCCCTGCGGCCCGGCAGCCTGCTGCCGCCGCCGCCGGCGAAGCCCTTCGTGTTCAAGGGCTCCGAAGAGGACCGCCTGCGCGCCGAGGAGTGCCTGACCCAGGCCATCTACTACGAGGCCGCGACCGAGCCCGTCGAAGGCATGCAGGCGGTCGCCCAGACGGTGCTAAACCGCCTGCGTCATCCCGAGTATCCCAAGTCGATCTGCGGCGTGGTCTACCAGGGCTCGCAGCGGATCACCGGCTGCCAGTTCAGCTTCACCTGCGACGGGTCGCTCGCCCGGGTTCCCAATGTGATCCTGTGGGAGCGCGCGCGCGGCGTGGCGCAGAAGGCGCTGGCGGGCTTCGTGCTCCCGTCGGTGGGCACCGCGACCCACTATCACGCCGACTATGTCGCGCCGTACTGGGCGCCGACCCTCTACAAGATCCACACTATCGGTCGGCACATCTTCTATCGCTGGACCGGCCCCTGGGGCCTGCCCCCGGCCTTCACCGGCAGGTACGCCGGGGGCGAGAACGCCCTCTCGCTGGCGGTGCTCGAGGGCCTCGATTCCCGGACCCAGGGCGCGCAGCTGGTCGGAGAGACCCTGTCCCCGGCCATCGCCGCGGCCCGGACCCTGACGCTCGAGGTCGACGGGGTGGAGAGGACCTATACGGTCCGGGACCTGGTCGCCCTGCCGACCGGCCCGGAACCGCCGCGCGTCGACGGGGTGCTGGTCCCGATCCGTCGCCTGCCGACCGCGCAGGAGATCTCCGACATCAACGCCCGCCTCAAGGCGATGGAGGACCCCGACGCGCCGATGCCCACCGCCGCGGCCACGGCGCCGGTCGACAGTGGTGACCTGCCGATCACGACACGGCGGTACTGAGGTGGCCGTCGTGCGTGCTTCGACACGCGCCTGCGGCGCTGCTCAGCATGACGTGGGTGGGTAGCCTTCCAACCACGTCATCCTGAGCAGCCGCGAAGCGGCGTGTCGAAGGACGCACTGACGTTGAGCTACCCCGGAATCCCGAACGCCTTCGCGTAGGTCACTGTCACCGGCCCGTCCAGCGCGCCCGGCTTGAGCGCCAGGGCCATGAAGTGCGGCCCGGCGAATGGGGCCTTCACCGTCTTCGCGGCCTCGGCGGAGTAGCCGACGCGCGGGTAGTAGGCCGGGTGGCCCAGCACGATCACCGCCTCGATCCCGGCGGCGCGCAGCAGTTCGTGGCCCGTTTCCATCAGCCAGGTTCCCAGACCGTCCTTCTGCCGGCCGGGTTGCACCGACAGGGGCGCCAGGGCGGCGAAGCGGGCGCCGGTGTCGGTGGCCAGCGGACTGAAGAGGATATGGCCGACGACGGCGCCGTCCTCCTCCGCCACAAGCTCGACCAGCGCATCGCCGTCGGCGCGCAGGGCGTCCACGAGGCCGGCCTCATCGGACTTGCCGAACTCGGCGGTGAAGGCGGCCGTTATCACGGCGCGGATGGCGGCGTGGTCCTCCGGCGCGGCCGGGCGGATCACCATGCGCCGATCTTCTGCGCCTGCTCGTGGCTGACCGGCTGCTGGTCGGCGGCGTGGTCCTGCTCGGCCAGGAAGCGGACAGCCTCAAGCGCGGCCATGCAGCCCATGCCGGCGGCGGTGACCGCCTGGCGATAGATGTCGTCGGTGACGTCGCCGGCCGCGTAGACGCCCTCGATGGCGGTCGAGGCGGTGCCGGGCTTCACCGACAGATAGCCGCCGGCGTGGGTTTCCAGCTGATCCTTGAACAGCTCCGAGGACGGGGCGTGGCCGATGGCGATGAACACGCCGTCGGCCTTTACCTCACGGGCCTCGCCGGTCTTCACATTCTTCAGCCGCGCGCCGGTGACGCCCATGGGGTCGGTCTCGCCCAGCACCTCGTCGACCGCGTGATCCCAGATGACCTCGATCTTGGGGTTGGCGAACAGCCGCTCCTGCAGGATCTTCTCGGCCCGGAACTCGTCCTTGCGGTGGACCACCGTGACCTTGGCCGCGAAGTTGGTGAGGAACAGCGCCTCCTCGACGGCGGTGTTGCCGCCGCCGACCACGATGACGTCCTTGCCCCGATAGAAGAAGCCGTCGCAGGTGGCGCAGGCGGAAACGCCGAAACCCTGGAACCGCTGCTCGCTGTCCAGGCCCAGCCACTTGGCCTGGGCGCCGGTGGCGATGATCACCGTCTCGGCCAGCCAGTCCTGGCCGCTGTCGGTGCGGATGCGGAAGGGCCGTTGCGACAGGTCCGCCTCCAGCACGATGTCGCTTATGATCTCGGTCCCGACGTGGCGCGCCTGGGCCTCCATCTGCTCCATCAGCCAGGGGCCCTGGATGGCCTCGGCGAAGCCGGGATAGTTCTCGACGTCGGTGGTGATGGTCAGCTGGCCGCCGGGCTGGATGCCCTGGATCAGCACGGGCTTGAGCAGGGCGCGGGCGGCGTAGATGGCGGCGGTCCAGCCGGCGGGGCCGGAACCGATGATCAGGCAGCGGGTGGTGCGGGGAGAGGAGGTCGACATGGGCGCTAATCTAGGGATGATTCCGCTCCGGCGCGATGGGCGCCGGCGAGGGGGCGACGAAATGGGCAAAAAGGCGGGACTCCCGCTGGGCATCGGCTTTGGGCTGGTCATCGGCACGGCGCTGGGGGTGGCGCTGGACAACCTGGCGCTCGGCATCAGCCTCGGCGTCGCCATCGGCGCGGGACTGGGCGTGGCGATGAGCGCGGGCTCGGCGACCAGAAAGAAAGGCGGCAAAGACGGCGGCGGCGACGGCGGAACCTACGCGGGCGGCTCCGACCGGCGCGACGACGCCGACTCCGGGTCGGACAGCGACGGCGGCGATGGAGGCGGCGGGGGCGACTGACGGGCGCTTTGCGGGTTTCGGTATTGGCGCTACACTCATCCCATGAGCGATCTTCTGGACCGCATCACCATCGAACCGGGCAAGATGCACGGTCGTCCCTGCATCCGGGGCTTGCGGGTGCGTGTCCAGGATGTGCTCGAGATGTTGGCGGGCGGGATGACGGCAGCCGAGATCCTTGAAGACTACCCCTACCTTGAGGCCGATGACCTGCGGGCAGCGATCGCCTACGCGGCGGCGGTCGTCGCCGGCACGGCCATAGTCGCGGCTTGAGATTCCTCGTCGACGCGCAGTTGCCGTCGATCTTGGCGGACTGGCTCAAGGCTCAGGGGTGCGAGGCCGTTCATGTCGCCGAGCTTGGACTGCAGGACGCTTCCGATGAGGCGATCTGGTCCACCGCTCTGGAGCGCCAGGCCATACTCGTCACGAAGGATCGCGACTTCAGCGAGTGGGCATTGAACCGGCGTCCCCGCGCCCGTGTGCTCTGGCTTCGCTTCGGCAATACGCGAAACTGGTTCTTGCTGGCGAGACTGGAAGCCGTCTGGCCAGAGGTTCTCGAAGGGCTTCAAGGCGATGTGTCTGTGATCGAGGTCGGTAAACGATGAGCGCTTCCGAAATCATCATCGCCGGCCGCAGGATCGGGCCGGACCATCCGCCCTATGTGATCTGCGAGCTGTCGGGGAACCACAACGGCAGTCTCGACCGGGCCCTGACCATGGTCGACGCGGCGGCCGACACCGGCTGCGACGCCATCAAGATCCAGACCTACACCGCCGACACGATCACGCTCGACGTCGACCGGCCGGCGTTTCGCATAAGCGGCGGGCTGTGGGACGGCCGCAGCCTGCATGAGCTCTACCGCGAGGCCCAGACGCCCTACGCGTGGCACGCGGCGATCTTCGAGCGTGCGGCGAAGCGGGGCGTGACGCTGTTCTCCAGCCCGTTCGACGAGACGGCGGTGGACCTGCTCGCGGGCCTGGACGCGCCCGCCTACAAGATCGCCTCGTTCGAGGCCGTCGACCTGCCGCTGATCCGTTATGCGGCGGCGAAGGGAAAGCCGCTCGTCATCTCCACCGGCATGGCCAACCTGGCCGAGATCGCGGCGGCGCGCGACGCGGCGCTGGCCGGCGGGGCGGCGGGGGTTCTGCTGCTCCACTGCACCTCCAGCTACCCGGCCACCTTCGAGGACGCCAATGTCCGCACCGTGACCGACATGGCGGCCCGCTTCGGCTGCCCGATCGGGCTCTCCGACCACACGCCGGGCACGGCCGCCTCGGTGGCGGCGGTGGCCATGGGCGCCTGCGCCATCGAGAAGCATTTCACCCTGGCCCGCGCCGACGGCGGCCCGGACGCCGACTTCAGCCTGGAGCCGGCCGAGTTCACCGCCCTGGTGCGGGACTGCAAGCACGCCTGGGCCTCGCTCGGCAAGGTCAACTACGACCTGCTCGGCAGCGAGCGGGGCAATGTCCAGTTCCGCAGGTCGCTGTATGTCGTCGCTGACGTGAAGGCGGGCGAGGCGCTGACAAGGGCCAACGTCCGATCCGTGCGCCCGGGCAACGGCCTGCCGCCGGCGGACCTGGACAAGGTGCTCGGCCGCGTGGCGACCCGCGACCTGGCGTTCGGCGAGCCGCTGGACTGGGGGATGGTGGGGTAGCCCTGCGTCCTTCGACACGCCGCTGCGCGGCGGCTCAGGATGACGTCATCAGAAGCGCTTCAGGAAACACGTCATGCTGAGCAGCGCCGCAGGCGCGTGTCGAAGCAGGCAAAGCCCCTCCGCCTACTCCGGCAACAACCCCAGCCGCTTGCCCAGGATCCGGTCAAGCGCTCTCGGCGACAGCACCTTCTCGGACATGAAGGTCTGGAGCGGCGTCGGCGAGACCGTGTAGCGGACCTTGGGGCGGGGGGCCCTCAGGGCCGTGTGGATCGCCTCGCCGATCCGCTCGGGCTTCAGGCCGGTCCGGCCCATCTCCAGCATGAAGGCGGCGATCGTCGCCAGCGGCGCGGCGTAGCGGGTGTTGGCGTAGGGGGCCTGGTCGATCTCGTCCGCCTTGTCCCAGATCGGCGTCGCCACCGCGCCGGGCGCCACGACGATCACGTCCACGCCGAACGGCAGCAGCTCGCGGCGCAGCGACTCCGACAGGCCTTCAAGTCCGAACTTGCTCGTGCAGTAGGGCGCCAGGAACGGGTTGGCCGTCCGTCCGCCGACCGAGGAGATGTTGACGATGCGGCCGGGGTCCTTGCGGCCGGCGCCCTCGGCGCCCAGGAGCGGCGCGAAGGCCTGGGTGGCGATGACCACGCCGGTCAGGTTGACCTCCAGCTGCCGGCGGAACTCCTCGACCTCGAGGTGCAGCAGCGGGCCGGCGACCGCGATCCCCGCATTGTTGACCAGCCCGGCCAGAGTCGCGCCCGCCAGCGCCGCCTCGACCTGGCGCGCGCCGGCCCGGACCGCCGTCTCGTCGGTGACATCGAACAGCAGGGGCGTGAAGGCCTCGCCGAACTCGGCCCGGAGGCGGTCGGCGTCCGCCTGCTTGCGAACGCTGCCGAAGACGTGGAACCCCTTGCCGGTCAGGACCTTGACCGTCCCCCCGCCGATGCCGGTGGACACGCCTGTGACGACGACGGACTTTTTCTGGCTGTTCATGAGGCCCTCCCTGATTTCCTCCGACATGGGGTCTGGCGCCGCGTTATCCAGAGGGGGCGACCGCGCGGCGTCGCGCCAGCGCCAGGAAGGCCTCGGCGACACGGTCGGCGCCCAGGCCGTCACAGACCGCGGCGGCCGCCTTCGACAGTCTCCGGCGCAGCGCGCCCTCGGCGATCAGCCGGGCGGCGGCGGCGTCGAAGCCGGTCTCGAACTCCGCGGCGGCGTCCAGGGCGATCACCGCTCCGGCCTCGGCCAGCGCCACGGCGGCCTGGGTCTGGTTGTCGGCCAGAACCAGGAGCAGGGTCGGCAGACCCAGCACGCAGCGCTCCCAGCTGGAGGACCCGCCGCCGCCGATGGCGATGTCGGCCCGCGCGGTCAGGCGGGCCATGTCGCGGGTGTCGACATGCAGGGTCAGCGACGGGTCCTCGTCGGCCAGCGCCGTCAGGGCCGCCAGACCCGCCGCGCCTGAGCCGACCACCACATCGATCTCCGCCACGCCGCGCAGGCGCTGGACGGCCGGCAGGGTGAAGCCGCCCACGTCGGTGAGGCCGAGCGACACCAGGATGCGGCGCACCGGCCCTCCCTCGTTGCGTCGGGCCAGGGTCCCGGCGCGCAGGGCGACGAAGTCCGGGCGCATCGGCGCATGGTCGGGGCCCAGCAGCAGCAGACATCCGTCCGGAACCAGGCCTCGATAGTCGCTCGCCCGCCGGCCCATGCCGGAGTCCAGCACCATGTCCGCCCCCAGCGGCCGGTCGGCCAGATCGTCGATGACCAGCACCGGCCGGCCCCGGGCCAGGGCGAGGTGGTCGTGCGCCGACAGGGCGTAGTGGTCGAAGACCAGGGCGTCGAAGCCGGCGTCGTCCTCGACCCGGAACAGGTCGGGCGCGAAGACGTCCAGCACCGCGTCGCCGTCCGGGTGGCTGCGGAACGCGCACTCCGCCCCGCGCGCCTGCAGGGCCCGCGCCAGGGTCAGGGACCGCATGACATGGCCCCCGCCGATGGTCGGACCGGCGTCGGCGATGAAGAGGATGCGGTCGTCCGACATCAGCGCGCCCCCGCCATCGGTCAAGTCAACCGTTCACGGGCGGGAGCGGCCGATAACGGATGAAGCACAGCGGCGGCAGGTCGCCGACCGCGCTGATCCCGGTGAGGCCGAGGAAGTTCCCCGCGCCGTCGTTCGGCCAGACCAGAATCCGGGTCTTGAGCGCACCGAGATCGCGGCTGCCGTCCGTCGGCGCGCCATGAAGCGCCACCATGCGTTCTTCCAGCGCGGCGCATCGCGACGGATCCTTCAGCGACAGCCGGACGACCTTCAGCGCCTTCCCGTCGCGATCGAAGAAGAACTCTCCGTCGAAGGCGAAACCCTCGAAGGTGATCGGGCCGACCGCCCGCAGATGCCAACCATGGACCCGCTGGCCGTCGCGGCCGACGATCGGCTGCAGCGCTCCGCCCGAGCCGGCGATGACCTGGTCCGCCGGCATCGACCAGTTGGTCCACTGCCAGTCCGCCAGCGCGACGCCCGGCAAGGCGAGGCCGGCGATCAGGGCGGCGAGGGGCAGGCGACGACGCATGGCTGTCTCCGCGGGTTTGGGGGCTATTCCGGACCCATGAAGCGGCCGACGGTGGCCGCCGGCTGGGCAAGGACGGACTCCAGCAGGACGATACTGGCCTGGCAGCGGTCGGCCAGGGTCAGCTCGCCGAAGTCGCCGGTCCCCGCGCCGTCGAGCCAGGCCTGGGAGCCGCCGCGCCGCAGGTACTCGTCGAGGATCAGTCTCAGCTCGGCGTCGGTGAGCTTCTCCCGGCGGACCTTGGCCCGGGCCCCGGCGTCGGCGGTCGCCATCTGGACGACGACATAGTCGCCCATCGGCGTGTTGATGCCGCCCTTGGCGGCGACCATCGTGGCGGTGGAGATCTGGCCGTTCTCTCCGAACTCCTGGCAGGCGCGGGCGTTGATCGCGCCGAACTTCTTCAGCGCCACCACCTGGGCGGCGACCAGCGCCTTGAGATCGGCGTCCGGCGCGCGCTGGACGTCGGTCATCATGCGGTCGCCGAGCTGGGTGAAGAACGCGCCTGCCCGGCGCTGGGCCGCCGCCGCATCGACGTTGCCGGCCTTGAAGTCGGCGATGATCGAGGTCTCGAAGGCGCGGTACTCGGCCGGGTAGCGATTGATCACCGCCGACACCATCGCGCCGCCGCTGGAGATCATCCCGCTTCGAAACGCCGTCCGCTCCTCGTCGGTCACGCCGGCGTCGGGGGCCACGGTTTGCGCCGTCTGGAAGGCCGTCGCGGCCGACGGACCGGCCAGGACGCAGGCCGCGACAGCGGCGCTGAGGAACAGGTTACGCATGGGACTCCCCGGCTGAAGCGTCGATCATACCCGCTGGCGACGGCGTGGCCAGCGGGCTCAGGCGGCCGGCTCGCGGGCGATCGCCGCGTCGCGCCGGGCCAGGACCTCGGCCGCGGCGCGGTCGGTCTCGGTCAGCGGCTCGTAGGTCCAGTCCTCGAAGACCCCGGTGAAGGGCCGGGTGGCGCCATGCTGCTCGAGTTCCTCGTGGAACAGTCGGAACTTCAGGCTCTGGCCGTCCATCTTCAGGATGAAGACCGGCTTGCCCGTGCCGGCCGCCTCCGTGGCCATGTTGGCCGAGTCCTCGGTGACCAGCACATAGTCGGCCCCGGCGAGGAAGGCGAAGTAGGGGTTGTCCCCCTCGCCGTCCCAGATGACGCCGGGCAGCGGCTTGAGGCGCGCGGTCAGCAGCGCCCTCGCCTGAGGCGGCGTGCGCCGCGAGAAGGTCATCAGCAGCGAGCCGCCGCGAGCCTCGATGGCTTCCTGGATGTCGTTGGCGATCTTCGCGGCACGCTCCGGCGTCAGGTCGAAGGCCTTGGACTTGCCGCCGATCAGCACCGCGGCGCGGGGCCGGGGCAGGGGGTCGATCACGGGAGCGAAGCGAGCGTACTCGCCCGCCAGCTTTTCGGCGGTCACCCGATGCGGCGCGCCGATGATCGAGACGATGTTGTCGCCCTTGAGCCGGTCGTGGTTGGGCGGAACGACCAGGTCGAAGAATCCGGGCGGAACCCGGGGATCCTGGATCTGGACCACGAAGGTCTTGCCGCCGGACCATTTCCGCATGCGGATGGCCAGGGGCAGGGTGGCGCGGCCGGCGGCGATCAGGATGTCCGGCCAGGGCTCGGAGACGTCGCTCTCCGGCGTCAGCCAGCGGCGCGGGAACAGCGTCAGCCACCAGGGCAGGCGGCCGAGGTCGCCCTTCCAGCCGATACGCTTGACCACGATCTCGCAGTCACGCCGACGTGCGACAGCCTCTGCCAGGCCACGCGCCTGGGCTTCGATGCCCGCGCGCCCGTCGGACATCGCCCACAGGATCAGGGGAGGTTGTGTCGGCTTCCTGGCCACCGCGCATCCCAGTTTCGTCATGGTCGGGCTCTTTCCGACCACCCATGAACACCGTCAGTCGCGAGTGTGCACGGATCCCCGAGCTAGTCCGAGGATGACGGTGGAAAAATGGCCGAACGGGCTGTCAGGTCCCTACAGCCACTCGACCTTGAGGATCTCATAGGCCTTCACGCCGCCGGGTGTGTTCACCTCGACCACGTCGCCGACTTCCTTGCCGATCATCGCGCGCGACAGCGGCGAGGACAGCGAGATGCGTCCGCCCTTCACGTCGGCCTCGTGCTCGCCGACGATCTGGTAGCGGCCCTCGTCCTCGGTGTCCTCGTCCACCACGGTGACCGTGGCGCCGAACTTGACCTGCGAGCCCGAAAGCTTGGACACGTCGATGATCTGGGCGCGGGCGATCTTGTCCTCGATCTCCGCGATCCGGCCTTCGATCCAGCCCTGGCGCTCTTTGGCGGCATGGTATTCGGCGTTCTCGCTGAGATCGCCATGCGCGCGCGCTTCCGAAATCGCGGCGATGACACTCGGCCGCTCAATCGTTTTCAAACGCTTCAGTTCTTCGTCGAGGGAGGTGTAGCCCCCGGCGGTCATCGGCACTTTTTCCATTCGGAGATTAGCTCGGGTTCGCCCTGGGGAGGTGGTTGGTCCGGCCGCGGGCGCAGACGTCCGGGGGCGTCAAGACTAGTCTTGGGGGCGCGAGATAGCAAGGGAGATGCTGCGATGCAGCGGAAACGGTCCGGCGGGGGCCGCGCGACCTGCCCCTGCGGCAGTCCTCTCAGTCCCGCGCGATGAAGCTGGCCCGGGGGCCGTCGGCGTCGAACGGCCATGACGTCGGCTCCAGCGCGGGCAGGCGTTCGGGCGCCAGCGGGTCGCTGTCGACCGATCCGACCAGCACCTGCATGCCCAGCTGCACCAGGAAGGCGATGACCAGCCAGCTCGCGGCGCTGACCGCGACGGGCAGGTAGCCCTCGCCCCAGACGAAGCCGACGCCGGTCGCCGACAGGGAGAAGTCCCGCGCAAGGCCCAGCAGAACGAAGCCGATGAAGTAGAGCGCCTCGCCGGCGCCGCCCCAGTTGCGGATCATCCGCCAGCCGACCAGCCCCAGTCCGCCGCCGAACCACAGCGCCGTCGTCGCATAGGCCGCGACCGGCGCATGGGTGACCATCTTGCCATAGGTCCACCAGCCGAACTCGAACGCGGCGCGATCGACGCCGAAGGCGAAGGCGGCGGCGACCAGGCCGCTCAGCAGGGCGGCGGCGGTGCGCCAGTAGCCCGCGCGGGTCAGCCAGGCCACGCCCAGGAAGAGCAGGCCGGAAAACGCGGCGGCGATGCAGACGACCAGGGTGTCCATCGTGGTCCCTCCGATGCTGACGCTAGGCGCGCTGTGTACGGAGGGCACCAGGCTTCACCCCATGGGTGATCGGCCACTCGCGGGGCAGGCGCAGGGCGGTGAGAGGCGGCTTGCACCGCGCGGCGTAAGCCTGTCACCACTGGGCCATGACCCTGGCCCAGACCGCCGGACTGATGATGATCGCGTCGGGGGTGGCCCACGCGGTGGTCAACGCCATCCTGAAGGCCGGCCGGGACAAGATGTCCAGCCGGGCGCTGATCGACGGCTTCTCGGCGCTGATCGTCTTGCCGTTCGCCTTCGTTCTGCCGCTGCCGCACGGGGCCTGGGGCTGGCTGGCGGCGAGCTGGGCGACGCACCTGGTCTACCTCGTCTGCCTGATCAAGGCGTTCGAGCGGGCCGACATGACGGTGGCCTATCCGATCTCGCGCGGGATCGCTCCGGCGCTGGCGGCGGTCGTGGCGGTGCTGGTTTTTTCCGAGCCGGTCAGCTGGATCACCGCGGCCGGTATCGGCATGGTGTCGCTGGGCGTGTTGGTGGTCGGCCTCGGCCGCCGGGTGGACCGGCGGGCGCTGGGCTGGGCCGTGGCCACGGGCGTCTGCATCGCCGGCTACACCGTCATCGACGCCCAGGGGGTGCGGGCGGCGCCCAGCGCGCTCAGCTACATCGCCTGGGTCTACCTGACGCTGGGCGGCGGCATCGGCCTGCTGTTCGCGCTGTGGCGGGGGCCGAGGTTCCTGCTGGCGGCCCGCAGCGAGTGGAAGGCCGGGCTGGCGGCCGGGGCGCTGTCGATCGTCACCTACGGCCTGGCGCTCTACGCCTACCGCATCGGCGACACGCCCCGGCTTGCGGCGCTGCGCGAGACTTCGATCCTGTTCGCGGTGGGGATCGCGGTGGTCTTCCTGGGCGAGCGGATGACCGGCGGCCGCATCGCCGGGACTGTCGCCATTGCCTGCGGCGCCGCGCTGCTGCTGGCGGCGGGCTGACGGAAAAAGAGCGGGACGCGGAGGTTCCGCAGCGTTATCAGGCTCGCTTCCCCGCAAGACAGCCGGCCGCCATGACCCTCTCGATCAGACCCTGCACGCCGGACGACGCCGTCCGCCTCTCCACCGTCGCCAGCGCGACCTTCCTGGAGACCTATGCCGGCATCGTCGAGGGGGACGACATCCTCTACCACTGCCAGACCACCCATGCCCCGGCGTCCTACGCGGCGCTGCTCGCCGACCCGTCGCGCAAGCTGTTCCTGGCCGAGATCGACGAGGGCAAGGCGCCGGTCGGCTTCCTGCTGATGGGGCCCTGCGACCTGCCGGTGGCGGCCGAACCCGGCGACCTGGAGCTGACGCGGATCTACGCCCTGCACCGCTTCCACGGCGGCGGGCTCGGCCAGATGATGATGGACACCGCCCTCGAGACCGCCCGCGCGGCGGGTGCGAAGCGGCTGTTGCTCGCGGTCTACAGCCGCAACGGCCGGGCGCTGGCCTTCTACGGCCGCAACGGCTTCAAACAGGTCGGCACGCGGGTCTTCCACGTCGGCGACAACGACTACGACGACTTCGTGCTGGCGAAGGCGCTGTAGGGACGGCAACGTCGGGGACAGGTTAAGGTGTCCCAAGGGACATCTTGAACTGTCCCCTGGAGCTCACCGCGCCGTCATGCCGCCGTCGATAACCAGCTCGGTGCCGGTCATGTAGCGGGACTCGTCGGACGCCAGGAACAGCACGCCCTGGGCGATGTCGACCGGCCAGCCCTTGTGGCCGAGCGGGGTGGCGACGGCGGTCATGTCGTCCAGGTTCATGGTCCGCTGCGGCCCGGCGTTGCCGCCGTCGACGACGGTGCTGGAGATGGTGTCCCAGATCGGTGTCTCGATGATGCCCGGGTGGATGGAGTTGACCCGCACCCCGTCGTGGGCGGCGGCGCATTCCATGGCGGCGGCCTTGGTGAACAGCCGCACCGCGCCCTTGGTCGCGCAATAGGCGGTCATGTTGGCCGCGCCGGTCAGGCCGGCGATCGACGAGACATTGATGATGCTGCCGCCGCCGCCGCTCTGACGCATCAGCGGCAGGCTGTGCTTCACGCCCAGGAAGACGCCCTCGACGTTGATCGCCTGCTGCCGGCGCCAGTCGGCGAGGCTGAACTCGGTGACCGGGCCGCCGATGCCGATGCCGGCGTTGTTGACCAGGATGTCCAGCCGGCCGAAGGCGGCGCGGACCTGCTCGACCACGGCGATCCAGGCGTCCTCGCTGGTCACGTCGTGCGGGATGTAGATCGCGCCCGCGCCGATGGCGGCGGCGACCTCGCGGCCCTTGTCGTCCTGGATGTCGGTCAGGGCGACCTTCGCCCCCTCCGCCGCCAGCAGCTCGGCGCAGCCGCGCCCGATGCCGCTCGCGGCGCCTGTGACCAGGGCGACCTTGCCCGCTACGCGTCCCGTCATGCGCCTCTCCCGTGGCTTTTTGTTATCGGTGATAAGGTGAGGGGTCGGCGGCGCGGCGTCCACCCTGAATCCGTCCTCCCCGGAGCGGGAGGTCGGATGTCACGCGTAGGCGTAGGGTCCGCCCTTCGTCAGCGCGGCCTGATAGGCCGGGCGGCCGTGGATCGCCTTCAGGAAGGCCGCAAGGCGCGGTCGGCCGACCAGGGCCTCGGCGCGGTCGGCGGCGGCCTCGATCGGGAAGCTCATCATGATGTCGGCGGCGCTGAAGTCGTCGCCCGCGAACCAGGCTGACCTGCCGAGCTCCGCCTCCCAGTAGTCGAAGTGGCTGTTCAGCTGCGGGTCGACGAAGCCCTTCAGCGCCGCGCCGGACACCGCGTTCACCAGCCAGCGGATCAGGCCCGGCGCGCGCTGGGGCAGGGCGCTGAACACCAGCTTCAGCAGCAGGGGCGGCATAGCCGAGCCCTCGGCGTAGTGCATCCAGTAGGTCCAGCGCAGGCGCTCTTCCGTTCCCGCCGCCGGGCGCAGTCGGCCGCCGGCGTAGGCCTCGCAGATCGTCTCGACGATGGCGCCCGTCTCGGCCAGGGTCGCCGGGCCGTCGGTGATCACCGGCGACTTGCCCAGGGGATGGACCGCCCTCAGCTCCGGCGGGGCGAGCATGGTCTTCGCGTCCCGCTCGTATCGCTTGATCTCGTAGGGAAGTCCCAGTTCCTCGAGCAGCCAGAGCACGCGCTGCGATCGGGAATTGTTCAGATGGTGGACGGTCAGCATGGGCGGGCTCCGGGCATCCAGGGAAAGCTAGCGCCGCCCGCCCCGATGTCCACCCGCCCGGGTCAGCCCGCCAGCGCCCGACGCTGGTCGCGGTCGCGCGGCGCCGCCAGCCGGTCGTCGCCGCCGGCGATGCGGAAGCGACCGACCCTGCGCGCCAGTTCGGAGGCCTCGTTCTTGAGGGCCATGGTCGCGGCGGTGGATTGCTCGACCATGGCGGCGTTCTGCTGAACGACCTGGTCCATGTCGTTGACGGCGGTGTTGACCTCCGAAAGGCCCAGAGCCTGCTCCTGGGCCGAGGAGGCGATCTCGCTGACCAGCTGGTCGATGCGCACCACCTGCTGGACGATGCTGCCCAGCGCCGTTCCGGTGCGGCCGACAAGGTCGACGCCCTGGCCGACGTTGGTGGCGGAGGCGGCGATCAGGGCCTTGATCTCCTTGGCGGCGTCGGCCGAGCGCTGGGCCAGGGCCCGAACCTCGGAGGCCACCACCGCGAAACCCTTGCCCGCGTCGCCGGCCCGGGCCGCCTCCACGCCGGCGTTGAGGGCCAGCAGGTTGGTCTGGAAGGCGATCTCGTCGATCACGCCGATGATCTGGCCGATTTCGCCGGCCGAGGCCTCGATGGCGCTCATGGCGCGCACGGCGTCCTGCACGACCGTACCGGAGGTCTCGGCCTGCGACCGGGTCTGGGTGACCACCTCGCTGGCCTCACGGGCCACGCCGGCGGTCTTGCGGACCGTGGCGGTGATCTCGTCGAGGGCTGCGGCGGTCTCCTCCAGGCTGGCGGCCTGGTGCTCGGTGCGCCGGGACAGGTTGCTGGCCGCGTGGCTGATCTCGTCGGCGCCGTTGTCGATGCCGTCGGTGGTCGCCGAGATGGTCGACATGGCGTCGCGCAGGCGGCCGACCGCCTCGTTGAAGTCGACGCGCAGCTTGGCGTAGCGGCCGGTGAAGTCTTCCTCGATGCGGGAGGTCAGGTCGCCGGCGGCGAGCCGCTCCAGCGCCAGGGCCAGGCTGTCGACGACACGGGCCTGTTCGGCCTCGACGGTGCGGCGCTCGTGATCGTGCGCCTGGCGGGTCTCGATCTGGGCCCGGTGGCCCTCTTCCACCGAGCGGGTGGCGGCCTCGGCGTCAGCCAGCGCCTTCTGCGTCGCGGCGTTGCGGCTGTCGAGGGTGCGGAACATGCGATCCAGGTTGACCGCGATGCCGATCAGCACCCCGGCCTCGAGCACCAGGATAACGGCATGGACGATCACCCGGCCCAGGCTCGCCGCGCCCGGGAACACGGCGGCCGGCAGGGCGTAGCACAGCAGCAGGTGGTGCACGGCGACCGTCGCGGCGGCGGCGACGATCGCCTTCCAGTCGCAGTAGACGGCCAACAGGGCCAGGGCGGCGAAATAGGCCATGTGCATGTCGATCTGCCAGGGGTGTCCGGCGAAGGCCGCCACCAGGATCGACACCTGGGCCATCAGGGTCATGGCCACGGCGATGCGCAGCTGCGGACCCTGGGGCAGGCTCCGCCAGGCTACGGTCGCGCCGCCGGCGAGGGTCGCCCCGCCACCGGCGATGGCCAGCCAGTCGCCGCCGACGATCAGGCTGGCCAGGGTGGCGACGGCCGCGAACGCCCACAGGGCGCCGATCAGGAGGCTTGTGCCGGTTTTGCGTTGTTGCTCGAGATCCAGAAACACGATCAAGCCTCCAGGGTGACGGGGTCGGCGCACAGGCGGGCGGCGTCGCCCCCCAGCACCAGCAGGGCGCCGGACCGGCGCAGCCGCATGGCAAGCCCGCTGGGGTCGCCATGAATGACAAGGATATTGCGGACGCCGCCGGCCGCGGCGATGTCGCCGGCCGAGGCCGCGGCGCCGGCGATCCGGGTGTCGGACCACCAGGGCGGATAGACGGCCGCCAGCAGGCGCTCGCCCGGACGGGGTCCGGCGCCGAGCCCGACCACGACGAATGTACTCAAAATGAGTATAAATATTGGCCCGAGGAACCGCATTCTAGCGTCATGCGGCGCCAGGGTTTAAACGAACGATAAACCACGCCGGATTTGGGTGGGGCAGGATGTCGCGCATCCTGGACCCGAGAGCCTTGGCTTGGTCGCGGCGCCGCCCTCCGGTCAGCAGCGGCGGTAGCCGGACTCCCGGGCGCCGGCGCGCATCACCGTGATCATCGCCACCAGCCGCTCGGCGGTGGGCACGATCTCGGCGGAGGCGCCGAACGGTTTGGGCTTGGACAGGTAGCCTGCGGCCTTCTTCAGCTCACCGCAGGGGTCCTTGACGGTGATGGAGCCGCTGAACCCGTCCAGCGCCTTGCAGATCGACGCCTGGCCCTCGGCCGCCCAGGTCGGGACATAGCCCCCGACCTTCATCCGCTCGCCCATCAGGCCTGAACAGGCCGCGCGCTGTCGTTGAAGGATGTTGTCTCCGTTCGTGGTGGGATCGTTGGCGACCGCCATGATGGCGTTGGAGCGGGCCACCCAGATGGCCGCGGCCTCGGGCTTGGTCAGGGCCAGGGCCGGGGCGGGCGCGAGCGCGGCGGACGCGATGAAGGCGGCGGCGAAGACGCCCTTGAAACGTGACATGGACGGATGAATCCCTTGAGTGCGGTCGGGCCGCTTCAAGCAAGGCGGCGGGGGGAGGCGCAAGGGTCCGACCGCACGATACCCCCCTTTTGGTGCAAGGATTTCGGGCAGGGTCGGCGCGCGGACCGCCCGGGATTGACGGCCGGTCCGCGCGGGGCCACGCTGATCGTCTTATGAAGGCTTGAAGCGACATACGCGCCGCGGACAACCGCCGGCCAGCAGCCCCGCCCCGGTGATGCGCCGGGACGCTTCCTTCATCGCTGCCCGCCCGACAGGGGCGTGACGGCGGACCCGAAAGACCCTCATGTCCAGCCAGACCACCAACCTCTATGGCGAGATCGCCGCGGAGATCTACGACCTCGACAAGCCGGTCGGCGCCCTGGCCGACACCGCCTTCTATCTCGACCGCCTGGCCGGCGTGGCCGGGCCGATCCTGGAGCCCGCCTGCGGCTCCGGGCGGGCGCTGGTCCCACTGGCCCGGGGCGGCCATGCCATGACCGGGTTCGATCCCAGCCCGCAGATGCTGGCCCGGTGCCAGGCGCGCTGTGACGCACTGGGCCTGGCCGCCGACCTGTCGTCGCAGCGGTTCGAGGACTTCGCCTATGACCGGCGGTTCGCGGCCATCGTGCTGCCGGTCAGCTCGTTCACGCTGATCGACGACGTCGCCGTCGCGCTCGACGTGCTGCGGCGGTTCCACGACCATCTGGAGCCGGGCGGCTTGCTGATGATCGATCTCCAGCCGCTGTCGGCCCTGGCTCGCCCGATCACTGACCGCCGCAGCTGGACGGCGCCGAACGGCGACATGCTGACCCTGGAGGGCGACGGAACAGGGACCGACTGGCTGCGGCAAACCTTCGCCGCCCGCTACCGCTACGAGCGCTGGCGTGATCACCGGCTGGTGGAGACCCAGATCGACCCGATGCTCCAGCGCGCCTGGGGCGTGGCGGAGTTCGAGCTGGCCTTGCGCCAGTCGGGGTTCAGCGATGTGCGGGTCATCGGCGGCTACAACCGGTCCCGAGCCCCCCGCACCGGGGACCGGGTGCTGACGTTCGAGGCGGTGGCGTAACGCCAGCCGGCGTTATCTTCGCCCTTGTCCCTGTTCAGACCGGGGACAAGGTGGGCGCCTGCCAGCGGAAGCGCGGAGACCAGAGGGGTCAGCAGGTCGATCACCCCGGAATACGACCTGGTGGACCTGAAAGGGTTGTCCCGCCGGATCCGGCTCAGGCCGCGGAGTCCGGCGGCGTCGGGGCGGGCATCGCCCTCGGCCTGGCCTTCGCCTTTCGCCAGGTTGCCCGAGGCGGGATCGGCTGGCGCTGACGCCTGCCCAGCCGCCAGTAGATGATGAGGGCGGCGACCGCGAGGCCGACCCCGATCCATATCGGGGCTGCGGGATCACGGTCTGTCTCGGCCGCCAGGATCCGGGACCCGAGGGTCAGGAAGCCGTCGGGGCTCCCGGTCCTTATCGCCTCGCCCGCCGTCGTCACGGCCGTCGCGATATGGCCCCAGATTCCGAACTTCACCCAAAGACCCGCCAGGATCAGCCAGGGCAGGGCCAGGACGCCGAGCTGGATGAAGACGCGCGGATCGAAGGCCTGTACCGGCCCGATGAAGGCCTTGCGGATGTCGGGAACCGTCTTGCCGACGAACGACCACTGACGGCCGTAGATGATCGCAAACAGGTCGCTGACCACGCGGCGGTGCGTGAAATAGCCGGAGTGCGACCCGCCGATGGCCGGAAACGCCAGACTGGCCACCTGCACGTTGTCGACCCTCTGGATATTGAGATCCTTGCCGGCCGGCGAGTGCAGGGCGCCGCTGATGATATCGGCCTGGTCCCAGTAGTTGATCCAGTGGATGTGCGGCAGGCCGCCGGCGGTGAAGGGGGCCTCGTTTATGTCGCCCCGGAAGTCCTCGACCACCCGTTTGAAGCGGTGGGAGTAGGACGAAAAGCTCTCGAAGAAGTACTCGATCTTGTCGATCGGGCTGCCGAGTGTGATGAAGTGCTTGATCTTGCCGAGGGGCGTCGGCTCTTTCATCACCGTCCCCTCGTGGCCCGCGGCCAGGTTCCGGCGCCGCAGCGCAAGCAGGGCGTCGTGCGCGACGCTCGTGCCCAGGCTGTGGGCGACGATGGTCACCCGATCGCAGTTGGGGTCCTTCAGCACATGCATGAGAACCGTCATGCAGCGCTCGAGCGTTTCATTGCGCGCCGCGTGCTTGGCGTCGGTCTCCTGGTAGGTCGCCCAGGCCTGCACGTCGCCGAGGTAGTCGTTGAAGGTCTTGGTCAGGCCCAGACCCCCCGCGACCGCCACCGCCAGGGAGATCGCGGCCCCGAAGTCGAAGGGCTTGTCGGCGCCGCCGGGAAGCAGGCTGGCGGCCCACTCCAGCGGCATGAACGCCAGGGTGAGCGCGCCGGCGCCGAGCAGGACCAGGAACAACGCCATGGTCCAGAGCACGAGCATGTTGCGCAGCTCATCAAGGACGTAGGCCCGTCGCCAGGCCTTCGCGACGACCTTGAGACGCTGAAGCTTCGGACCCTCGTGTTCGGCCGCGAGATGCTTGAGGAACCCGCCGAAGGAGCCGGTGCGGTAGTCGGGGTTGTCCTGCTGGTCGAGCTGCTCGAACTTCGAATAGAGCTCCAGGACGTCCTGGGCCTCGTCGTGGGTCACGCCGTCGTTGCGCTCGAGCAGGGCGACCAGACGCGAGCGGCGCAGGCGTTGGCGATCCCGCCACGGTGACGTCAAGGTGCGCCAGGGTCGGCCCGGCTGCCGCAACAACCAGAGCAGCAGGCCCCTAGCGGAGGTCACATCGGCCATCACCGGCGCCCAGTAGGCCTCGTAGAAGCGGACTGTCCCGGGGCGCCCGGAGCTTATGTCGCCGACCGAATGGGTGGTATCGATGTAGCCGACGATGTCGCCGGGCTTGCCGCCGCAGCCGTCGCGCAGCGGTTCGACCCGTCCTTTGATGCAGCTGAGCTTGCCCGGCGCCGGCGCATCGCCGGGATCGCTTCTGGAAAACTCATCGAGCCGGTCGATCAGGCGGCTGGTCTCTTCGTATCGTCGCTGCGAACCGATGCCGTGGACGTAGACCACGGCCTCGAACCGGTCGGCCTTCGGTGCGCGCGGTCGCCGGGCGCCGGCCTCCGTGTCGGCTGATCGAACCACCATCCCCCGTCCTCCCGTCCTGGAGGAAGGCTACGTCATGCATCTCAAAATTGCAAAACGCCGTTCGTCGAGCCTCAGTAGCTCTGCAGCGCCCGCACCTCGAGCGCCGCCAGCGGCGCGGTGCTGATGGCCTGGGCCGCCGCCAGGGCGCCGGCCGAGGTGGTGTAGTAGGGGATCTTCATCATCAGCGCGGTGCGGCGGATCTCGAAGCTGTCGCTCAGCGACTGCTTGCCCTCGGTGGTGTTGAAGACCAGCTGGACCTCGCCGTTCTTCATGGCGTCGACGATGTGCGGACGGCCCTCCAGGACCTTGCGGACGAGCTCGGTCTCCACCCCCTGCTCGCGCAGCCAGGCGCCGGTGCCGGCGGTGGTCAGCACGCGGAAGCCCGCCGCCTGCAGCAGGCGCACCGGCTCCAGGATCCAGACCTTGTCGCTGTCCTTGACCGACACGAAGGCCGTCCCGGCGGTGGGCAGGGTGACGCCGCCGCCCAGCTGGCTCTTGGCGAAGGCGCGAGCGAAGGCGGGGGCCATGCTGGTCTCGCCGTCGCGCTTCCAGTCCAGGCCCATGACCTCGCCGGTCGAGCGCATCTCCGGGCCCAGCACCGTGTCGACCCCGGCGAAACGGGCGAACGGGAAGACCGCCTCCTTCACCGCGATATGGTCGTAGGGGCGGTCGACCAGGCCGAAGCTGGCCAGGGACTCGCCGGCCATGATCCGGGCGGCGATCGCCGCGACCGGCCGGCCGATGGTCTTGGCCACGAAGGGCACCGTGCGGGAGGCGCGGGGGTTCACTTCCAGAACATAGATGCGTGGCGCGGCCGAGTGCGGCTCCTCGATGGCGAACTGCACGTTCATCAGGCCCCGGACGTTCAGGGCCAGGGCCATGGCGACGGTCTGGCGTTTGAGTTCCTCGATGATCTCCGGGCGCAGCGAAAAGGGCGGCATCGAGCAGGCGCTGTCGCCGCTGTGTACGCCGGCTTCCTCGATATGCTCCAGCACCCCGGCGACGAACACTTCGGTCCCGTCGCAGAGGGCGTCGATGTCCACCTCGGTGGCGCGGCTGAGGTACTGGTCGATCAGGATCGGCGCGTCGCCGCTGACCTCGACGGCGGTGCGGACGTAGCGCTCCAGCTGTTCGTCGTCGCGGATGATCTCCATGCCGCGGCCGCCCAGCACGTAGGAGGGGCGGATGACGATCGGGTAGCCGACCTCGGCGGCGGCGGTGAAGCATTCGGCGGCGCTGCGCGCCAGGGCGTTGACCGGCTGGGCGATGTCCAGGCGGTGCAGCAGCTGCTGGAAGCGTTCGCGGTCCTCGGCCAGGTCGATGGAGTCGACGCTGGTGCCCAGTATCGGGATGCCGGCCTGCTCCAGCGGATGGGCCAGCTTCAGCGGCGTCTGGCCGCCGAACTGGACGATGACGCCGGCCAGGGTCCCGTTCTTCTGCTCGACGTGGATCAACTCCAGCACGTCCTCGGCCGTCAGCGGCTCGAAGTAGAGGCGGTCGGAGGTGTCGTAGTCGGTCGAGACGGTCTCGGGGTTGCAGTTGACCATGATCGACTCGATGCCGACGGCGTCGAGCGCAAAGGCCGCGTGGCAGCAGCAGTAGTCGAACTCGATGCCCTGGCCGATGCGGTTGGGCCCGCCGCCGAGGATGATGATCTTCTGCCGGTCGGAGGGCCTCGCCTCGTCCTCGGCGTCATAGCTCGAATACAT
>JBEIDC010000031.1:0-25978 GCA_040383665.1 Caulobacter sp. | reverse complement strand
GGTCGCAATGGCGTCACCGTCCAGCGGGTGATGACCGACAACGGATCGGCCTACCGCAGCAGGCTCTTCGCCGACGCCCTCCAGAAGGCCGGGGCCCGCCACATACGCACCCGGCCCTACACGCCTCGCACCAACGGCAATGCCGAGCGCTTCATCCCGACCAGTCTGCGGGAATGGGCCTACGCCAGGCCCTATGCCTCATCGGACCAGCGAACCGACGCCATCCGCCCATGGACCCACCGCTACAACACCGCCCGACCTCACTCCGGCATCAACGGCCTCACACCATGGCAGCGTGTGAACAACCTTCTTGGAAACGACATCTAGGCCGGCTCGGCGGCGGCGGACCGGCCAGGCCCCGCTACGCCACCCCGAACAAAGCCTTCAGGTACGGATTCAGCAGCCGCCCGTCCGGGTCCAGCTCGCGCCGCACCTCCTGGAACTCGCCCCAGCGCGGATAAAGCGCCGCCAGCTGCGGGGCCGTCAGGCTGTGCAGCTTGCCCCAGTGCGGGCGGCCTCCATTGCGCAGGAAGACCGGCTCGACCAGCTCGAACAGTAGGCGGTAATCGTCCTTGTAGTGAGCATGGACGGCGATGGAGCCCCGCTCTCCGCCCTGGAAGGGCGAGAGCAGCGCATCGTCGGGCGCGATGCGGCGCACCTCGATGGGGAAGAAGACGTCCGGCCGTTCCTTCTCGATCAGGGCCACCACCTCGGCCAACACCTTCAGGTGCGCCTCGGCGGGCAGGTGGTACTCCATCTCGTTGAAGCGCACGGGCCGTTCGGTCGACAGCAGCTTCCAGCCCTCGTCGATCGCCGTCTCCGGTTCTGTCCCGCCCAGCAACGCCTTCGCGGCCGCCTTGCGCATGCCGGTGGAGAAGCCGAGCAGGTTGCGCAGGCTGCGCAGCACCTCGAGGAAGGCGTCGTCCTGGCTGGGGGGCCGCACGGTGGCCGCCGCGTCGGTCTCGTCGTGGCTGATGTTGGCGGCAAGGCCCGTGAAGGGCACGGCGTAGAACTCGAAGTTGCGGTGTTTCGCCCACCGCTCTTCGGCCCGCGCCAGCGACTCTTCCAGCGGCTCGACCCAGACCTGGCGCTTCAGTCGGCGGTTGGCGGTGGTGTTCAGCGTCGCGCGGGTGATGACGCCGAGCGCGCCCAACGACACCTGGGCGGCGGCCAGCACGTCCGGTCGCCGCCGGGCGTCGGCCTCGATCACCTTGCCCGTCGCGGTGACCAGAGTCAGGGCGGCGACATCGCCGTGGATGGCCTTGATCGTCCGGCCGGTGCCGTGCGTACCCGTGCCCAGGGCGCCGCCCAGCGACTGCTTGTTGATGTCGGGCAGGTTGGCCATCGCCCGGCCCTTCTCGGCCAGGGCGGGGCCAAGGGCGCCCAGCCGCGTGCCGGCCATGACCTGCGCCTTGTCGCCGTCCCAGCCGGTGATCCCGCTCATGGCGTCCAGGGTGACCAGGGTCCCGTCGGTGGGGATCAGGCCGGTGAAGCTGTGGCCGGAGCCGACGACGCGCACCGGCGCCGGAGCAGCCACGATGGCGGCGGCCAGCTCACCCTCGTCCCTGGGCGCCAGGCGCTGGGCCGGATAGCTGTGCTGGATGCCTGACCAGTTGCGCCACAGGACCTTGCCGTCCTTGACGGAGGGCGGCGACGGCGGCTCGGGCTTCTCGCGGTTGGCCAAGGCGATCGCCCCCGCCCCGCCGCCGACTACGGCCACGCCCGCCCCGCCGGCGATCAGCGCTGTGCGCCTCGAGATCATCAGAAGTCCCCCGCTATCCCGCGGAGTCTTCGCGCCCCGCCATGAATCGTATCAGGCCCCTGAAATCGTCCGGCGTGCAAGACGCGCACTGCCCGCCGGCCGGCATGGCGTTGAACCCCTGGATGGTGTGGTCCAGCAGCACGGTCTCGCCCTGCTTCCAGCGGGGAGCCCAGGCGGCGCGGTCGTGAACCTGCGGCGCCAGGTTGCCCGGCATGGCGTGGCACGCCTTGCAGGAGGTTTCATAGAGCTCCGCAAGGCGGGCGTCGGCCGGCGTCAGGGCCATGACCTGCTCGGGTGTAAGGGCCGCCTGCGGCGGCGCGCCGCAGGCGCTGACGGTAAGCGCGGCGGCCAGCGCACTGAACAGCATTGCGTGGTTCGCGACGCGGCCCGAGAGCCGCTCCTCACCATGACGAACTCTTTTGCGATCCCCGACCTTCGTCATCCTGAGGAGCGCGAAGCGCGTCGCGAAGGACGCACAGACGTCGTGCAGGCCCATACCCCTACCCCTCGACCCCATGAAGCCGCTTCGCCGCCGTCAGCGTGTTCTGCAGCAGGCAGGCGATGGTCATCGGCCCGACGCCGCCGGGCACCGGGGTGATCCAGCCGGCCACCTCGACCGCTTCCTTGAAGGCCACATCGCCGACGATGCGGGTCTTGCCCTCCGCCGCCCGGACCGGGTCCAGGGACGGCAGGCGGGTGATGCCGACGTCGATGACCACCGCGCCGGGCTTGATCCAGTCGCCGCGCACCATCTCGGCCCGCCCGACGGCGGCGACGAGGATGTCGGCCTCGCGGCAGACGGCCGGCAGGTCGGTGGTGCGGCTGTGGGCTATGGTCACCGTGCAGTCGGCGGCGAGCAGCAGCTGGGCCATCGGCTTGCCCATCAGATTCGAGCGCCCGATCACCACCGCCCGCTTGCCCCGCAGGTCGCCCAGCGCGTCCTTCAGCAGCATCATGCAGCCGACCGGCGTGCAGGAGGTCAGGGCCGGCAGGCCGCTGGCCAGGCGGCCCGCGTTGGTCACGGTGAGGCCGTCGACATCCTTGTCCGGCGAGATGCGGGCGACGATGCGGTCCTGGCTCAGATGGTCCGGCACGGGGAACTGCACGAGGATGCCGTGGATGGCCGGATCGGCGTTCAGCCGGTCAACGACGGCGAACAGATCGGCCTCGGAGACGTCGGCGGGCAACCGGTGGGTCTCGGAGTACATCCCGGCCGCTTCGGTCTGCTCACCCTTGTTGCGGACGTAGATCTGGCTGGCCGGATCCTCGCCGACAAGGACCACCGCCAGGCCCGGCGTGACGCCGTGGGCGGTCTTCAGTTCGGCGACCTCGACCGCGATGCGCTCGCGCAGATTCGCCGCGAAGAGCTTGCCGTCAATGATCGTCGCCTGAGCCATGCCGCGTCCTCCCGAACAGGGGCCCGCCCTACCCGTTCAGGCGCCTACGCGCAATCGGAGCCGCGCACGTCTGGCCTTCGCGCCCGGGCATGCTATGCGAGGGCATGGCCTCCTCCCGCCCCAACAGCGCCGACGTCGTGCTCGTGGGCGGAGGCTTGGCCAATGGGCTGATCAGGCTGCGGCTCAGGATGATCACGCCGAACCGGGCAATCAATGACCTGAGCTGAGGAGTTTGATCAGCTCCGAACCGGGGGCGCCGACCAGCAAGGTCGCGGCAAACAGCAGCTCGAATGCCACAGCCGTCCAGTTTTGGGGCGTGCTCGATCGATCAAGGATGATCGAGACAACCCGACCGAGCGCCGCCCCTGCCCACCATAGACCCGCAAACGCAAATGCGATTGGCGTCTGGATGACGAGAATGAGCAGGGCCGGCAGCACCAGAGCTCCCCCGAAGGTCGCCCGAAACTCCGAAAAGCCCGGCGGGGTCCTGGCCTCCAGACCGGTGAGCTGCGAGGCCCTCCTTGGAAAGAAAAGTCCGAGGCACCCCATGACCAATGTCATTCCGGCGCCCGCGAGATTGAACCAGTGCATCGCCTTGCCCTCCGCACCGGGATGCCTATCAGGGCCAGAAGAATTAGTTTAGTACGCACCTTTTAGTTCCTTCAAATCCGGAGATAGTCTTGGCGCCTGACGTGCTTTCCAGCCGCTGCGCTTCGCGCCGGTACATCCGGCTGATCGGGGGCAAGTGGCCCTTGCTCATCATTCACGCCCTTAAGGCCGGCCGGCTCAGAAACGGCGATCTGATGCGGCGGATCGACGGCGTGTCGCAGAAAATGCTGACACAGACGCTGCGCCAGCTGGAGGAGATGAACCTGGTTCTGCGTATCGACCAGAACACGATCCCGCCGCATGTCGAGTATGAGCTGACGAAGCTCGGCGAAGGGCTGGCCGGTGAAGTCGGCGCCCTCGTTCGATGGGTCGAGGGCCATGTTCCGGAGCTCGGGCGCTGATGGTGGTCTGGACGATCAGTCGGGTCGTTCCGGCAAAGTCGTGCTAGAGCGCAGCTATGTCGTCGTCTGAGCACAGGGTCGATGTCGCCCTGGTGGGCGGCGGGCTCGCGAACAGCCTGATCGCCCTGCGGCTCAAGGCCCTGCGCCCAGACCTGAGCGTGGTGATGCTGGAGCGTGAGGCGCGGGTCGGCGGCGAGCATACTTGGTGCCACTTCGTCAGCGACGTGCCGCCGGATGTGGACGCCTGGCTAGAACCCCTGATCGCCCATCGCTGGGACGGCTACGAAGTGCGGTTCCCGGCGCACAGTCGGGACATTGCCACACCCTACAGGGCCATCACCACCTCGAGTCTGGCGAGGGCCGTAACCGCCGCGCTGGGACCGGATCTCTGGCTGGATGCGCCGGTGGCGACCTTCACCTCCGACACCGTGACTCTTTCTGACCAGCGGGTAATCCGCGCCAGAGCCGTGATCGACGGTCGCGGGCCTTCGCCCACCAATACCCTGGCGCTCGGCTGGCAGAAGTTCCTTGGCCAGGAGATCATCACGACCGTTCCGCACGGCCTGACCCGCCCCACTGTGATGGACGCCACCGTCGATCAGCTCGACGGCTATCGCTTTCTGTACGTCCTGCCGCTGGGACCTGACCGCCTGCTGATCGAGGACACGCGATATAGTGACGGCGACGCCCTCGACCGGGAGGCCATGCGGCTCCATATCACCGCCTACGCCGCATCTCGCGGTTGGGAGATTGCAGGCGTCGTGCGTGAGGAGGACGGGATACTGCCGATCGCACTGGCCGGCGACATCGACGCCTTCTGGGCCGAGGGCGAGCCCGGCGTAGCGCGGGTGGGCCTCGCGGCGGCGCTGTTCCAGCCGACAACCGGCTACGCATCGCCCGACGCCGCCATGCTGGCCGACCGCATCGCCCGCCTGCCGGAACTGACCAGCGCCACGGTGCGGGCCGCCGCCGAAGCCCACTCCAAGGCGGCCTGGAAGGCGCGCGGCTTCTATCGGCTCTTGAACCGCATGCTGTTCCGCGCCTGCGCGCCACAGCTGAGATATCGGGTGCTCGAGCGGTTCTATCGCCTCGGCGCGCCGCTCATCCAACGCTTCTACAGCTCGAACGCCACCCTGGCCGACAAGGCCCGTATCCTGTCCGGCAAGCCGCCGGTGCCGGTGACGGCGGCGCTGAAGGTGCTGACCGAGCGCTCTGTTTTCACGAAGGTTTCCTGAATGACCAAACGCGCGGCCGTTATCGGGTCCGGATTCGGCGGACTGGCCCTGGCCATCCGCCTGCAGTCGGCCGGGATCGACGTCACGGTCTTCGAGGGCCGCGACAAGCCGGGCGGCCGCGCCTACGTCTGGGAGGACGAGGGCTTCATCTTCGACGCCGGCCCGACGGTTATCACCGACCCGGACTGCCTCAAGGAGCTGTTCGCCCTCAGCGGCCGCCGGATCGAGGACTATGTCGAGCTGCTGCCGGTGAACCCCTTCTACCGCCTCGTCTGGGAAGACGGCGACGTCTTCGACTACGTCAATGACCAGGACGAGCTGGACCGGCAGATCGCCGCCCGCAACCCCGCCGACGTCGAGGGCTATCGCCGGTTCCACGCCTATTCCGAGGAGCTCTACCAGAAGGGTTATGTCGAGCTGGGCGCCGTGCCCTTCCTCAACTTCGGCAGCATGGTCGCCGCCGCCCCGGCCCTGATGAAGCTGCAGGCCTGGCGCAGCGTCTACGGCAAGGTGGCCAGCTTCGTGAAGGACGAGCACGTCCGTCAGGCGTTGTCCTTCCACAGCCTGCTGGTAGGCGGCAGCCCGTTCGCGACCTCCTCCATCTACGCCCTGATCCACGCGCTGGAGCGGCGCGGCGGGGTCTGGTTCCCGCGCGGCGGCACCGGGGCCCTGATCCGCGGCCTGGTGAAGCTTTTCGAGGACCTGGGCGGCAAGATCCGGCTCGACGCGCCGATCTCGAAGATCACGACGGCCGGCGGCCGGGTGACCGGCGTGATCCGCCACGACGGGGAGTTCGAGGCCTTCGACACCGTCGCCTCCAACGCCGACATCATGCACACCTATCGCGAGCTGCTGGTCGACGATCCCCGCGGCAAGGCGGCCAGCAAGGCGCTGGAGAGGAAGCGCTGGAGCCCCTCGCTGTTCGTCATCTACTTCGGCCTCAAGGCCGAGCACCCGGACATCCGCCACCACACGATCTGCTTCGGCCCGCGCTATCGCGAGCTGATCGGCGACATCTACAACAAAGACACGCTGTCGGAGGACTTCTCCCTCTACCTGCACAACCCCTGCGCCACCGACCCCGGGATGGCCCCGCCCGGATGCAGCGCCTTCTACGTCCTCTCGGTCGTGCCCAACCTGGAGACCGCCGACGTCGACTGGGCGAGCGAAGGTGAAACTTATCGCGACAAGATCCTGAAATACCTGGAGGATCGCTACATCCCCAATCTGTCGCGCGACCTGGTGACCTGCCGCATCTTCACGCCGGACGACTTCACCAGCGAGCTGAACGCCTGGAACGGCGCGGCCTTCTCGCTGGAGCCGATCCTGACCCAGAGCGCCTGGTTCCGGACCCACAACCGCGACGACAAGATCCCCAACCTCTACTTCGTCGGGGCCGGCACCCACCCGGGCGCGGGCATCCCGGGCGTGGTCGGCTCGGCCAAGGCCACGGCGGCGTTGATGATCCCGGACCTGCAGCCGTGACAGACCTCGCCGCCGCCAGCCGGGAGACCATTCAGAAGGGCTCGCAAAGCTTCGCGGCGGCGGCGGCCCTGTTCGACCCTCAGACCCGCGCCGACGCGGAGATGCTCTACGCCTGGTGCCGGCACTGCGACGACGTCATCGACGGCCAGACTCTGGGGCATGAGCGCGAAGTCCTGGCGCCGGACGAGGTCCAGCGGCGGCTGGAGGGGCTCTACGCCCAGACCCGCGCCGCCCTCGCCGGCGAGCCCACCGACGATCCGGCCTTTGCCGCCTTTCGCGAAGTCGCACAAAGGCGAGCGATTCCAGAGCAGTACGCCATAGAGCTCATCGACGGCTTCGCCATGGACGTAGCCGGCCGGCGCTACGAGACGATCGAGGATACCCTCGACTACTGCTGGCACGTGGCCGGGGTCGTGGGCGCTATGATGGCCATCGTCATGGGCGTGAGGCCAGGCGACCTGGTCACCCTGCGCCGGGCCCAGGACCTGGGCCTGGCCTTCCAGCTGACCAACATCGCGCGCGACATCATCGAAGACGCGCGGAACGGCCGCATCTACCTGCCCGCCGACTGGCTGGCGCAGGCGGGCGTGCCGCAGGACGCCATCGCCGCGCCGGAGCACCGCTCTGCCGTCGCCGGGCTGGCGAAGCGGCTGGTGGACGCCGCCGAGCCCTACTACGCCTCCGCCCGCTGGGGCCTGCGCGGCCTGCCCTTCCGCTCCGCCTGGGCCGTGGCGGCGGCGCTGGGCGTCTATCGCGAGATCGGCGTCAAGGTCGTCTCGCGCGGCCCGGCGGCCTGGGACGAACGGGTGTCCACCAGCACGGGTGAGAAGGTCATGCTGACGCTTGGCGGCGGGCTGATGGCGGCGCGCGGCGCGACGCTGGACAAATGGCGCAAGGGGCCGGCGCGGCCCGCGCTCTGGTCGAAGATCTGACGATGAGCGGGCCGGGGGTCGAGATCGACGTCGCCCTGGTCTCCCGGCTGATCGCCGGACAGTTTCCCGAATGGGCCGATCTGCCAATGCGACCCGTCGCATCGTCGGGGGCGGACAACGCCCTGTTCCGGCTGGGCGAAGAGCTCGTCGTGCGCCTCCCGCGCGTGGACTGGGCCGCCGGGATGGTCGCCAAGGAGCAGCGCTGGCTGCCGAGGTTCTCGGGGCGTTTGCCGCTTGATCATCCCGAGCCCATGGGGCTGGGCGAGCCGGCGCTGGGCTATCCATGGACATGGGGCGTCTACCAGTGGCTGACGGGTCGCGACGCCCTCGCCGATCCGGTCACCAATGACGTCGCTTCGGCCCGATCACTGGCCGGATTCCTGGCCAGGATGCGCGGTGTCGATACGCTCGGCGGGCCTGCGGCGGGCGAGGCGAACAACTACCGGGGCGTCCCCCTGCGCCAGCTAGACCGCCGGGTCCGCGAATCCCTGGCGCAGCTGGAGGCCGACATCGACACGGCGGTCGCGGCGCGGATCTGGAATGATGCGCTGGAGGCTGGCGCCGGGGACCTGCCGGGCCGCTGGGTGCACGGCGACCTGCATCCCGGCAACCTGCTCGTGCGGAACGGGACGCTGGCCGGTGTCCTCGACTTCGGCTCGCTCGGCGTCGGCGATCCGGCGGTCGACCTGATGGCGGCCTGGACTGTGTTTGGAGGCGACGCCCGCGAAGCCTTTGTCGAGGCTGCTGACATGGACCGGGAGGCCTGGCGACGCGCGCGAGGGTGGGCGCTGTACGGCGCCGCGATCGCCCTGCCCTACTACCGCGAGCGCAATCCGGTGCTGGCCGCGATCTCGCGCCGGACGCTGGGCGAGGTGCTTGAAAGATCGGGGACAGTTTAAGGTGTCCCCGAGGCCCCCCGAGGCCCTACTCCGCCTCCACGCCCCGCGCCTTCAGCTGTTCCTTCAGCTTCCGAACCGGCGGAGCCACCAGGAAGCCGTAGGAGACGCAGCCGTCCTTCGTGCTGACCGCATGGTGGAAGCGGTGGGCCTGGATCAGGCGCTTCCAGTAGGCGGACCTGGCCTTGGGCATGGGCCAGCGGCGATGCACCAGCCCGTCGTGGAACAGGAAGTAGACCGCGCCATAGGCGGTGATGCCGATGCCGACGGGCAGCAGCCAGGTCATGTCCGTGTTCACGCCCAGCCAGATGGCGACGATGGCCGGTGTGGCGAAGACCACCGCGAACAGGTCGTTGAGCTCGAAGGCGCCCTCGCGCGGCTCGTGATGGCTCCTGTGCCAGACCCACATGAAGCCGTGCATGACATAGCGGTGGGTGAACCAGGCGAAGCCTTCCATGAAGGCGAACGCGGCCAGCACAAGGCCCGCGAAGATAACGACGTCCACCATGGTGGCCTTCTAGCGAATGCGCCTCGCCGCCATGTGGGCGAGGAAGAGACCGGCGGCGCCGATACCGCCCAGTACGATCCAGCCGATATACACCGAACCGATCCCCCCGTCGCGCCACAGGATGGCCTGATAGGCCTCGATCGCCCAGGCGTGCGGCGTCCCCCAGCCGAGGGTCTGCAGCCAGGGCGGCATCAGGAAGCGGGGCACCATGCTGCCGCCGACCGCCGCCAGGATGAGGATCACGAAGGTCGACAGCATCTGCGCCTGATCGCGGGTCTTGCAGAAGGTGACGATGGCCATGGCCAGCCCCGCCGCGCAGGCCGATACCAGCAGCGTCGTGGCCAGCCACATCGGCAGGTGTGACAGGACCGGCACCTGGTAGACGATCTGCGCGGTGGCGAAGATCGCCGTCGCCTGCAGCAGGCTCTGGCCCAGCAGGAACAGGAACTTGCCGTTGATGACGGGGGCCATGCCGGCGGCGCCGGCCAGCAGGCGGTCGGCGACGCCCGAGCGCCGCTCGTCGATCAGGCTGAGCGCCCCATGCATGGCTGAAAACAGCGCAAACAGGATGGTCACCGCGCCGGCGTAGTAGGCGATCGTGCCGCCGCCCTTTCTGACGCCGGAGATGTCCTCGCGGGCGAACAGGCCGGTCGCCGGCTCGCCGGCGGGCGGGGCCTTGGCCAGCGCGTCCAGCGTCCCGGCGGCATTGGCCTGTTGCCGGGGGGTCAGACCGCCGAAAGTCGGCGCCGTCTCGGCCAGGGTGCGGGCCAGCAGAACGTCCGGCATCACGCGCCCCATGGCCTGCTGCACCCGGGCCATGGTCAGCGGGGCGGCGACGGCGCGGCTGGGATCGGAGACGATCAGCACCGGCCGGGTGTCCAGCCCGGGATCGGCGCGGATGATCAGCCCGGCGTCGGCGCGACCGGAGCGGACCAGACGGCGGACTTCCTCGCCCGAGGCGACATCGTCGGCGCGCAGGTCGGGGTCGGCGACGACAGCCGACAGCAGACGGCGCGAGTCGACCGTCCGCGCCTCGTCCGCCACCGCCAGCTTAAGCTTGATGTCTTCGCCGGTCGCGCCGGAGAAGACGGCCGAGAAGATCAGGAACACCAGCGGCGGCAGCAGGAAGGTCATCACCAGCGCGCCGCGGTCGCGCCACAGCTCCAGGGCCATGACGCGGAACATCGCGAAGGTCATGCGGCCCGGCTCCAGTCGGCGACCAGGGCGAACAGGTTCTGCAGCGAAGGCTGCCGCACCCTGATCTCGCGCGGTTCCAGCCCGGCCTTGCGCAGCCGCGTGTCGAGTCGCCCGGCCGCCGCGTAGCCGCCCGGGTCGAGCTTGCTCCACAGACTGGTCCGCCCCTGCCGCTCCAGACCCTCGCCGGCCATCAGGATCTCGCCGGCGCTGTCCGGCTCGAGGGTCAGGTGGACCAGAATCTCCATCTCCTGGCCGAAGGCCTGTTCGATCAGCGCCCGCGGAGCGCCTTCCATGATCTTGCGGCCCTCGCGCAGGAAGCCGACGCGGTCGGCCAGTCCCCCGGCCTGCTCCAGGTCATGGGTGACGATCAGCACCGCGACGCCGGTGTCGCGCAGGTTCCGGATCACCGCGTCGAGGGCTTCCCTCGCGTCCTGATCGACACCGACCGTCGGTTCGTCGAGAATCAGCAGCGCCGGACGATGCATGATGGCCGCGCCGATGTTCACCCGGCGCCTGTAGCCGCCCGACAGGTGCTTCACCGGCACATGCTCGCGATCAACGGTCCGGGTGAGCAGCAGCGCCCGCTGCACCGCCTCGCGCAGGGCCTTGGCCTTCACCCCGGCCAGGCGGCCGAAGGTTTCCAGGTTCTCGCGAACAGTCAGATGGCCGTAGAGCGCGATCTCCTGCGGCACCAGCCCGAGCAAGGCCCGCGCCGAGGCGTTGGTGAACGGGTTCTTGCCATCGATCGCGATCTCGCCGCCCGACAGCTTCAGCCGTCCGCAGATGGCGCCCACCAGAGTCGACTTCCCGGCGCCATTGGGCCCCAGCAACGCGTAGATCTCGCCCGGCCGCAGGGCCAGGTCGATGCCGCGCAGCACCTTGCGTGTGCCGTACTGGTGCTCGGCGCGCCAGACGTTGAGGATGGGTCTGTCTGTCACGCGGCGGCTTTCCGGGCCTCGAACAGACCGAACGCATAGCGCGCCAGCAGGCCGGTGGCGCCGGCCCGGGCCAGGGCGGCCTCGGCGGCCTCCAGGTGCGCGCTGACGGCGGCGGCGGCCTCCTGGGGCCCCAGGACCGTCACCAGCGTCGCCATGCCGGCGTCCTTGCCAAGGTCCTTGCCGGTCTCGGCGATGAAGGCGGCGTCGATCAGGTCATCCTGGATCTGGAAGGCCAGGCCCAGGCGACGCGCGAACTCCCCGACAGCGGTGACGGCGGAGTCGGATGCGCCGGCGACCAGGGCTCCGGCCTCGGCGGCGGCGACCATCAGGACGCCGGTCTTGCGATGGTTGAGGAGATCGATGTCGTCCGGCGTGCGCGTTTGATCGCGGTCATTCAGGTCGAGGGCCTGGCCCGACACCAGCCCCTGGAAGCCGATCGAGTCGGACAGCCGGAGGCACAGCTCTCCGCGCGCGGCATCAGGCAGCCTGGGGTCGCCGGCGATGACCCCGAAAGCGTGATTGAGCAGACCGACCGACGCCAGGATGGCCGTCGCCTCGCCGAACTCGCGATGCGTAGTCGCCCGCCCGCGCCGCAGGGCGGCGTCGTCCATGGACGGCAAGTCGTCCAGGATCAGCGAGGCGGCGTGCACCATCTCGAAGGCGCAGGCCGCATCCAGCGCCGCCATGGGCTCGGCCCCGAACTCGCGGGCGGTCAGCAGGGTCAGCATGGGCCGGAAGCGCTTGCCCGGCGACAGGGCGGCATAGCGCGCCGCCTCGGCAAGCCCGGCCGGCCGGGCGTTGTGATCCGGCAACAGCTCCGCGAGCCGTCGGTCGACGGCGCCGCGCAGCTGTTCGATCACGACGGAGTCGTCTTCCATGCCCTTGCCGTATATGGCCGTCCCCCGAAGCGGGCGAGGCATTTGAAGGGGGCGGTCATCGACCGTCAACCGACGATCTTCAGGCCGGTCGAACGTAGTCAGGCGGCACGGGCCTCGCCCCACTCGCTCCAGCCCAGAATTCGCGGCGTTCCGGGCAGATACATGCGGTCGGACCGGTCGATCCCGAAGCCCGCCCCGGCGATGGCGTCGGTGATAGGGCGGGTCAGGTGACAGCCGCCGGCGATGGCTTTCCAGGCGGGCTCGATGCGCCTCTGCCAGGCCGCCACGCCGGCGTCGGGGGCCAGACCATGCTCGGCGTAGAGGAAGCGGCCGCCGGGCTTGAGGACCCGCTTGGCCTCGGCCAGCGCCTTCTGCGGCGACTGCACCGAGCAGAGGGTGAAGGTGCAGACCACGCAGTCGAAGCTGCCCGCCTCGAAAGGTAGATCCTCGGCGATTCCCTGGCGGATCCCGACCTGCAGGCCGTCGGGGCGCGGCGCGGCCATGGCCCGCTCACGCAATTCTTCGGACGGATCGACCCCGGACACGCTCTCGACCCTGGCCGGATCGTAGTAGCGCAGGTTCAGGCCGCCGCCGATGCCCAGCTCCAGCACCTTGCCGGCCGCTTTCGGCACCACCTTCTCCCGCTGCTTCATGATCGGCTTGCTGGCGCAGGCGCAGCCGATCAGCCGCGGCATGACGTGGCGATCCCAGAAGTTGGTCATTGGTCCTTGCCCCTCATCCACTTGGCCACCGCCCAGGCATGGCCGTCATGGCGCAGTGTGCGCACCGCGTCGGCGGGATCAACCCAGACCAGCAGGTGGTCGTCCTCGATCTTCAGCGCCGGGTCCTCGCGCTCGACGGTCACGACGTAGACGTGGCCCTGGTTGTTCACCGCCTGGCCGTCGGATTTCTCGAAATTCTGGGCGAAGGCCACCACCGCCGGGCCGACCGATATGACCAGTCCGGTCTCCTCGCCGAACTCGCGGACCAGGGCGCCGATCTCGTCTTCGCCGGGGTCGACCGCGCCGCCGGGCAGGTCCAGCCAGTCGCCGCCGGCGACGGGGCGAACCCGGACCAGCGCGATCTTCCCGTGCCGTTCCGCGATCCCGAAGGCGGCCGGCCGGGGCGTATGGGTCTTCCCCGGCGTCGGGGCGCCGAACTGCAGCATCAGTCGATGCCGACCAGCGACTCATAGGGGTCGATCTTGCCGGACTCGACGTCGGCGACGGCGATCACCGGCCAGCCGACCTTGGTGGTGGCGCTGTCACGCCAGGCCAGGACAATCAGGTCGCGCAGCTCCGAGGCCCCGGCCCCGAACCGCTCCGCCGCGAACTCCGCGCCCTTCGTCTGTCCCGGACGGAAGGCGCCCTCGCCCCACATGCGGTACAGCGGGACAACGAAGGTGTTGGTGCGGCCGATGTAGCCCAGCACCCGCTTTTCGATCGGGCATTTACAGTCGGCGAAGGGGACCATGGCCGCGCGAGCCATTTCGATCGTCACCGCACCCTTCACGAAGTCGCCCTCGAACGGGCCGTGGATCTTCTCGGCCGTGAATCCCTGCGGGTTCGGCTGGATCGACCAGCCGTTGTAGTGGACCGAGGTGTGAAGCGGCTGGCTGCCGTCGCCGACGTAGTGTGCGAGGTTCCCCAGACTGGCGAACAGCAGCTTCTCGCGCCGGATCCGGTCGCGCTTGTACCAGGCCTTGCGCGCGCCGCTCGAGGCCTTCTCGCCAGCTCTTGTGACCCGCCAGTAGCCGAAGTCGCGGACCAGCTGCTGATAGCCGTCGATGGTCGCGTACTGCAGGTAGCCGGCCTTCCAGCTGTCCGTGCCCGCCGCCTGCAGGGCCTTCTCATAGTCAGCCCGGGTCGGCTGCAGGTCGGTGAACAGCGGCCCGCCCAGCACCTTGCCCTCATCGTCGATGTCGACGAAGTGCGCCGGGTCGCGGTTGGTCCCGTGGATGCGGCCCGAGCCCTTGGAGCGGTCCGGCTCGCGCGCCAGCTCGCCCATTTCCTCGGCCGCCCCGGGTCCGCGCAGGAAGGCCGGAACCTCCTCCGGCAGGGCCTGAACGGCCAGAACGCCGATCATCCGGTGGCCCGCGGCGCCCCAGGTGGCGGCGACCGTCGGCGCGAACAGCAGGCCTGCGGCAAGCGCGATGGCGGACAGACGGATGGCAGGACGCATGGACGATCTCCAGCAAGCGGCCGTCAGCTGATGCCCAGCGCGGCCTCCACGCGCGCCACCCAGGCGGTCGTCCGCGGAAAGTCCGCCAGATCGAAGCCGCCCTCGTGCGCCACCCGGGTATAGGCGACCAATGAGACGTCGGCGAGACTGACATTGTCGCCGACGAGGAAGGGCGTGTCCTCCAGCCCGTCCTCGAGACGCTGCAGCGCCGCCCTGCCCCGCTCGACCAGCTTGGCGTCGAGCTCCTCCCGCGGCCTGCCCAGATAGGCCATCTGGAAGCGGGCGACGGCGACGTAGGGTTCGTGGCTGTACTGCTCCCAGAACAGCCATTCGAACATCTTCGCCCGGTCGTAGGACTCGGCGGGAATCAGCGGCGATCCTTCGGCCAGATGGACGATGATGGCGTTGGATTGCGCCAGCGCCCGGCCGTCCGGAAGGATGACGAGCGGAACCTGACCCGCCGGATTCAGCGCCAGGAAATCCGGCGTCCGGGTTTCCGCCCGGAGCACGTCCAGTTCCAGCCAACGATATGGAATCGCGAGCTTTTCGGCGGTCCACTTGACCTTGAGGCAATTGCCCGACTTGCCGTCGCCATAGATCGTCAGGGTCATGCCATTGTCCTTATGGTTGAGTATATCGGGTTGTTACGCGCGGCGGATGAGGGTAGAAGCCGCCCCCACGACGAGAAACAAACAGGGGGAAGCGCTTGAAACGCATCCTGCCATGCCTCGCGGCCCTTGCGATCGGGTTGCTTACCCCGGCCGCCAACGCCCGGTCCAACGACCCCGCCGATCCCATCGGGGACCTCATCCAGACCGCTCTGGAGCAGCCCGCCGGGCAGACTCCGTCCGCGTCGGACAGGGCCTTCCGGGCGCTCCGCGAGCTGGCCCCGGACTGGATGCTCAAGGCGACCCTCTACCATTCCGGCGCCAAGGGCGTCGGCGGCCGCGACTCGCTGGGCTGCCCGACCGTGGCGATGCGCACGGCGGCCACCGACCGCACCCTCGTCCCTCGCCGGACCATCCTCTACATCAAGGAAACCGTCGGAATGCCGATGCCGGACGGCGGGGTTCATGACGGCTACTGGTACGCCTCCGACGTCGGCGGCGCGGTTAAGGGCCATCGCATCGATCTGTTCACCGGTCACAGCCGGGCCTCCATGGGTCCGATGATGAAGCTGAACATGAAGACCGTCACGGTCTCGCGGGTCGGCGCCTTCGAGGGGTGCCCAAAGCCCGTCGTCCAGGTGGCGATGCGCTGACATGATCATCGTCACCGGCGAGATCCTGGCGAAACCCGAGACACTGGACGCCCTGATCGCCGTCTGCACCGCCCATTCGCGCCGCTCCCGCGCCGAGACAGGCTGCGTCAGCCACGACTCGTTCGTCGACACCGAGAACCCGCTGCGGATCTTCTTCTTCGAGCAGTGGTCGGATCGGGCCTCGCTGGAGGCGCACTTCGCCGTACCCGGGTCGAACGCCTTCATGCGCGAAGTCCGCGCCCTGTCGGCGGGCGGCTCGAAGGGGCCGCAGATCCTCGAAGTTCGTTAGCGCGCGGCGACATTCGCCCCCTTCTCGCCGTCATGGCCAGACTCGTTCGGGCCACCCAAGCGTGGTGAGCGGGGTGGTTGTCCGAAGCGTCGGCGTTCAATCCCGGCCGTCCGTGTTCTTGGGTGGCCCGAACACGTCGGGCCATGACGGCGTACCGCTGTAAACGCGACAGAAGCGCCTGGCGCGACCCTAGATCCCGCCGCCGACGTTGGGCGCGGCGGGGGCGCGGGCGACGTGGATGCCGCACTCGGTCTTGTCCTGCCCGGCCCAGCGGCCGGCGCGAACGTCCTGGCCTTCCTCGACCGGATTTGTGCACGGCCAGCAGCCGATCGACGGGAAGCCCTGGGCGACCAGCGGATGGGTCGGCAGGTCATGCTCGGCGACATAGGCGTCGAGGTCTTCCTTGGTCCAGTTGGCCAACGGATTGAACTTCAGTTGATGTTCGGCGTCCTCGACAACCGACAGCCGCAGGCGGTCGCCGCCGTGGAAGCGCTTGCGGCCGGTCAGCCAGGCGTCGAAGCCGCCGAGCGCCTTGTCCAGCGGGATCACCTTGCGGATGTTGCAGCAGGCGTCGGTGTCGGTCTTCCACAGGTCCGACTTGGGATCGTGGACCGCGATATCGGCGAAGGTCGGGCGAAGGTCGCGGACATCGGTCAGACCGAGCCGGGCCGCCAGCTGCTTGCGGTAGTCGAGCGTCTGGCCAAACAGCATGCCCGTATCGAGGAACAGCACCGGAATGTCCTTGCTGACCTGGGCGGCCAGATGCAGCAGCACCGCAGACTCCGCCCCGAAGGAGGAAACCAAGGCCAGCCTGTCGCCGAATTCGGCGTAGGCGGCCTCGATCACGGTCCGCGGATGGGCGTTGCGCAGCTCTGCGTCGAGCCGCGCGGCCCGGGTGTCCTGGGTGCGGTCAAGCTGATCGAAAGCCATGTCAGGCGCGCTCCTCGAAAACCGGCGCCCGTGCATCGGCCGCGCGCTGGTAGACGTGCCGGAACCGCCCGGCCGCATGCGCCCACTCGGCCGGAGAAGCGCCGTCAGCGGGCGCGAAGCTGTCGAAGCCGCATCGCACCATGAAGCCGGCCTGCTCGCGCAGGACATCACCCACCGCCCTGAGCTCGCCGGTGAAGCCGAGCCGCTGCCGCAACAAACGGGCGGAGGTGTAGGCCCGGCCGTCGCGGTACTTGGGGAAGACCAGCGCGACTACGGCCAGGCGCGGCAGGTCGTAGGCCAGGGTCTCGACCTCCTCGTCCGACTGGACCCGCACCCCGACCGTGCGACCGGCGGAGATCAGGGCGTCGCCCTCGGCCTGGAAGCGGGCCAGCGACAGGATCACCGGACCTTCAGGCGTCACGTCCTCGTCGGCGACATCGGCGAAGGCGTCGTCAGCCGTCTCGTACCGCCCCTCGATCAGCCTAATGAGCGTCGGCATAGACAGCCTCCTTGAACGGGGCCAGGCCCGCGCGGCGAACGGTGTCCAGGAAGCGCTCCTCGTCCTGGCGGATGGAGAGGTAGGTGTCGACCAGCGCCTCGATGGCGTCCGGCACCTTCTCGGCCGACATGCCCGGGCCGAGGATCTGGGCCAGGGAGGCGTCCTCCTGGCCCGAGCCGCCGAGGCTGAGCTGGTAGAATTCCTCGCCCTTCTTGTCGACGCCCAGGATGCCGATGTTGCCGATGTGGTGGTGGCCGCAGGCGTTGATGCAGCCGCTGATCTTGATCTTCAGCTCACCGATCAGTTCGGCGCGGTCGGCGTCCTCGAAGCGCTGGGCGATCGACTGGGCGATCGGGATGGCGCGGGCGTTGGCCAGGGCGCAGTAGTCCAGCCCGGGGCAGGCGATGATGTCGCTGATCAGCCCGATGTTGGGGGTGGCCAGACCAGCCGCCCGCAGCGCGGCGAACACCGTGGGCAGGTCGTCCAGCTTCACATGGGGCAGGACCAGGTTCTGCTCGTGGGTGACGCGGATGTCGTCCAGGCCATGGCGCTCGGCCAGGTCGGCGACGACGTCCATCTGGTCGGCCGTGGCATCGCCCGGCGTCTGATGGTGGGCCTTCAGCGAAATCTCGACGATCGCGTAGCCGGCCTTCTTGTGCGGCTTGACGTTGTTGCGCGCGAAACGGGCGAAGGCGGGATCGCCGGCCTTCGCCGCATCGAACGCAGGCGAGGTCGCCGGCAGGGTCTCGAAGTTGATGGGCGTGAAGGCGCCGCGGATGCGCGCCAGCTCCGTGTCGGGCGCATCGGCCAGGACGGAGTCCAGCTTGCTCCACTCTTCCTCGACCTGACGGGCGAACTCGTCCCGGCCCAGGGCGGCGACCAGGATCTTGATCCGCGCCTTGTAGATGTTGTCCCGGCGGCCATGGCGATTGTAGACGCGCAGGACGGCTTCCAGATAGCTGAGCAGGCGGCTGGCCGGCAGGTGCTCGCGGATGGTCGGACCGATGTAGGGCGTGCGCCCCTGGCCGCCGCCGACGATGACCTCGAAGCCCAGTTCACCCTCGCGGTTGCGGCGCAGGACCAGGCCGATGTCGTGGACGCGGGCCGCCGTACGGTCCTTCGCCGCCGCCGTGACGGCGATCTTGAACTTGCGCGGCAGGAACGAGAATTCCGGATGCAGCGTCGACCACTGGCGGATCAGCTCGGACCAGACGCGCGGATCGTCGATCTCCTCGGCCGTCGCCCCGGCGTAGGGATCGGCGGTGACGTTGCGGATGCAGTTGCCGCTCGTCTGGATGGCGTGCAGGTCGACGTCGGCCAGCGCGTCCAGAATGTCCGGCGACTGGCCCAGCTTGACCCAGTTGAACTGGATGTTCTGACGCGTGGTGAAGTGGCCATAGCCCTTGTCATAGACGCGGGCGATGTGGGCCAGCCGGCGCAGCTGGCGGCTGTCGAGCGAACCGTAGGGCACCGCGACCCGCAGCATGTAGGCGTGCAGCTGCAGATACAGGCCGTTCATCAGCCGCAGCGGCTTGAACTGGTCCTCGGTGAGCGAACCGGCCAGCCGGCGGCCGACCTGTTCGCGGAACTCGTTGGCCCGGTCGGCCAGGAATTCCTTGTCGATGGCGTCGTAGCGATACATGGGCGGCTACTTCCTGCGGATCAGGTCGACACGGCCGGTCGAGCGCGCCGCGCCCGTGGCGGCGAGGATAGCCTCGACGCCTGCGCCGCCCTCGGCCTGCTTGCCGTGCGTGGGTTCGTTGGTGGGACCGAGCGCGCGCAGGCGCTCGCGATAGCTGACCGGGGCCCAGCCGCCGGGCGCCTCGACGATGTCGATGAGATAGGGCTCGACGATCACGGTCGGCTGGCCCTTGGCGGCTTCGACGGCGGCCGGGCCGGCGGCGTCGTCATCGGCGAAGAACTGGGCGTCGGCGAAGCGCTCGATCCAAGCGCCGGATTTCCAGAACACGACCTCGCCATCGATCAGGCGGTTGGCGGTAAGGGCTTTCATGATGATCTCCTTCCTCCCCGCATAGCGGGGAGGGGGACCGCTCGGAGAGCGGTGGAGGGGTCTGCGCGGGCGGGAGCGTCTTCCTGGATTCCGGTCCGTCCGGCCAGCGCCGGCGCTACCCCACCACCATGCTCCGCATGGTCCCCCTCCCCGCGCGCGGGGAGGACTGACGGCAAGGCCAGCGCCATCGCCTCGCCGACGATCAGCAGCGCCGGGCCGGACAGGCCCTCCGCGGTCGCCGCGAGCTGCGCCAGGGTCGTGGGGTGGCTTTGCTCGTCGGCGCGGCTGGCGTTGACGACGACCAGCGCCGGGGTGGCCCCGTCACGCCCGGCGGCCATCAGGCGCTCGCTGATCAGACCGGCCGTGGTCAGGCCCATGTAGATGACGACCGTCTGGTTGGCCCTGGCCAGGGCGGCCCAGTCGAGGTCGGGATCGCCGTGCGCGGCGTGGCCGGTGACGAAGGTCACCGACTGGGCCAGGCCGCGATGCGTAAGCGGCGCGCCGGCGCCGGCCGAGGCGGCCAGGGCGGCGGTCACGCCGGGCACGACCTCACAGGTCACGCCCGCAGCGCGGCACTCTTCCAGTTCCTCGCCGCCGCGGCCGAAGATGAAGGGATCGCCGCCCTTGAGGCGGACGACGGTGAGGCCCTGCAGGGCGAAGGCGACCAGCAGGCGGTTGATGTCGCCCTGCGGCAGCGTGTGGCGGCTCTTGCGCTTGGCGACATCGATCAGTCGGGCCGAGGCCGGGGCCAGCGCCAGGATTCCATCGGAGACCAGGCCATCGTGAACGATGACATCGGCGGCGCCGATCAGCCTGGCCGCCTTCACCGTCAGCAGGTCAGGATCGCCCGGGCCGGCGCCGACCAGCCAGACGCGACCGGCGGCCGCAGGCCTGCCCGCGCCGTCGAGGGCGACGAGACGCTTGGGTTGTGAAGGGGTCGGCCGGGCCATCTAACTTTCAGTTTCTCTACAAGCACAATGGGGATTAAATCCCGGGAATCGAAGCGGGGCGGGCCATCGGCCCACCCCGCTTCCTGTCCGTTGACGCTAAAGGGCCGATACGCCATCGGACCATTGCAAACTGGGTTCGGCGAGCCCAGATCGCAATCCAAGACTTCTGCCGGGGGCCTCAGTAATTCTTATGGAACGGTCGATCGAGCGCCGAAGGCTGCCACCGTTGAACGCCCTGAGGGCCTTCGAGGCCGCCGCGCGCCACCTCAACTTCAGCCGGGCCGCTGACGAACTGTCGGTGACGCCGGGCGCCGTCAGCCAGCAGATCCAGAACCTGGAGGACTATGTCGGCGCGGCGCTGTTCAAGCGCACGCCCAAGGGCCTGCTGCTGACCGACGCCGCCCAGACCGCCCTGCCCGCCCTGCGCGAGGCGTTCGACCGGCTGGCCGAGGCCGCCAGCCTCCTGACCGCAGCCGTCGACGGCCGCCGCCTGACCCTGACCGCCGCGCCGTCTTTCGCGGCCAAATGGCTGGTCCCCCGCCTTGGCCGATTCGAGGAGGCCCAGCCGCAGGTCGACGTCTGGCTCAGCGCCGGCATGGAGGTCGTCGACTTCGCCAGCGGCGAGATCGACCTGGCCATCCGCTACGGTGGCGGGCGCTATCCGGGGCTGGAGGTCACGCGCCTGCTCAGCGAGACGGTGATCCCGGTGATCAGCCCGGCGCTGCTCGAGCAGAACCCGATCAACGAGCCCGGCGATCTGGCCAACCACATCCTGTTGCACGACGGGTCTCCCGACGCCGACGATTCCTGCCCCGACTGGGCCATGTGGCTGGCCGCCCGCGGCGTGAGAACCGTCGACGGCGCGCGGGGGCCGCGCTTCAACCAGTCGAGCCTGGTCATTGAGGCCGCCGCCAATGGACGGGGCGTCGCTCTGGCCAAGCGAACCCTGGCGCAGGCGGACCTCGACGCCGGACGTCTGGTGACGCCGTTTCAGATCGCCACCGCCGTGGACTTCGCCTATTACGTCGTCCATCCCAAGACCAAGGGACGACTGCCGCAGGTAAAGGCGTTCGTCTCCTGGCTCACCGAGGAGGCTGCGGCTCACGAGGCCGCCCTCCAGACCATGGACAACGGTTCCGGTATCTGACGTGGCCAAAGATGTTTTGAACGCGATCGCTGATGAGCGTATCGCCCCCGCCGACTGCACCACCATGGCCGAGGTCCGCCAGGGCGTTGACGCCCTCGACCGCCTGCTGGTGACCATCATCGCAGAGCGGCAGGGCTACATGGACGCCGCCGCCCGCATCAAGGCCGACCGCAGCGTCGTCCACGACCGCGCGCGCATCGAGGACGTGGTCACCAAGGTCCGCGCCGCCGCCCGCGAGGCCGGCCTGTCTGAGGCCATCGCCGAGCCGGTCTGGCGCACGATGATCGACCGCTGCATCGCCTATGAGTTCGGCGTCTGGGACAGGACGCGGAAGGGTTAGCTTTCCGGGCGCCTTAGGGAGGCCTCGAAGTCCTCGCCGCGACGGAAGATGCCGATGATCCGGATCAGGTCCTGGGCGACGCCATAGGCCACAAGCACCTTCCGGTCGAAGGCCAAGGTCCTGATCCCGGGTGCGATATCTTCACGCGCCCGACCGAGGTACGGAAAGTCCGCCAGAATTCCCAGCCTCAGCTGCAGGTCCAGCACTATCCTGAACGCGGCTTCGTCTGAAGCGTCCCCGGCGAGCTCCAGAAACATCGCCCAGAGCTGAGACTGGGCGCGCGCTGAGTAGACGGCGCGCCGCCTCATCGATTTAGCCGCCCTTGCGGCGCTCCGCATACATCCGCTCGATGTTCGCGCGTACCTCTTCCGCCGGAATGCCGCGTTCCGGGTGCGCCTTCATCTCCTCGTATGTCGCCACGACTTCGGTTCTCAGCCACCGCTCGACCGCCTCATCGCGCGCCTCAAGGGCGCGGAGACCTTCACGAATGACTTCACTCTCGCTCGCGTAGTCTCCAGACGCAACCCGGGCGCGCACTGAGTCGGCCATTTCAACCGGAAGGGTGATGCTCATCTGGCGGGTGGTGCGCACGGCGGGCTCCTGCGATAGGATTTAATCTTATCACAGGGTCGGCAGGCAGGCCTACCCCTTCAGCGACCGCAACGCCTGTTCGTGGCGGTAAGCGGCGATGTCGAACAGGGCCGCGTCCAGCGCCGCGTGCACGTCGGGCAGCAGGCCGGGCCCCTCGGCCTCGGCGCGGGCGCAGGCCTCGCCCAGCGCATGGGCCCCGACGCCCCGGGCGGCGCCCTTCACCGTGTGCAGCGCGTCACGCCAGCCTTCGGACGCCGAATCCAGCATCGGCGACCACATCTGGGCCTGCTGCTCGAAGAGGGCCAGCACCTCGTCGATCACGTCGGTGTCGCCGGCCGCGAACCCTTCCAGATAGGGAAAATCGACGGCTCCGGTGATGTCTCGTCTCGCCATGTTTATCGCCCTTGCGTCCCCGGCCTTTTCGCGTATGTTCCGCGCCCTCGCCGCCAGCCACCGCAAGGGGCCGGAGCCAGGGCGGGTGCATAGCTCAGTTGGTAGAGCAGCTGACTCTTAATCAGCGGGTCGTAGGTTCGAATCCTACTGCACCCACCATTCCTAACCCACCGTCTCTTTCGAATTTTGACCAGAGACGGTGGGGTTGGGCGCTCCCAGACCACGCGGCGGATTTTCTCATCGGGTTGCGCCGCCTCCGGAATCCCGAAGGCCCCGGCAGCCGCTTGGGGAAGACCGCGCTGGTCGCGCCTTCCCCACGCGCCGACGATGTCAGCGCGGCAGCTTGCTGGCGCCCATCAGGTAGGCGTCGACCGCCTGGGCGCACTGACGGCCCTCGCGGATCGCCCAGACCACCAGCGACTGGCCGCGACGCATGTCGCCACAGGCGAAGATGTTCTCCGAGGTGGTCTTGTAGTCGGTCACCGGCGCCTTGACCGCGCCGCGGGCGTCGAGCTCGACCCCGGCCTGCTCGGTGAAGCTGTTATGGCGCGGCGAGACGAAGCCCATGGCCAGCAGGACCATGTCGGCCTTGATCTGGAATTCGCTGCCGGCGACTTCCTGCAGGACCTGACGGCCATTCTCGCCGGCGACCCATTCCATACGGACGCACTCCAGGGCCTCGACCTTGCCGTTGGAGCCGAGGGCCCGCTTGGTGGCGACGGCGAAGTCCCGGTCGCAGCCCTCTTCGTGGCTGGACGAGGTGCGCAGCTTCATCGGCCAGTCGGGCCAGGTCATCAGCTTGTTCTCGTGCGCCGGCGGCTGCGGCATGATCTCCAGCTGCGTAACCGACAGGGCGCCGTGGCGGTTGGAGGTGCCGATGCAGTCGGAGCCGGTGTCGCCGCCCCCGATGACCACGACATGCTTGCCCTGGGCCGACAGCGTGCCGTTTGGCGCGGCTTTGGCCTCGTCGTCGCCGGCGTTGCGCTTGTTCTGCTGAACCAGGAAGTCCATGGCGAAGTGGATGCCGTCCAGTTCGCGGCCCGGAACCTCCAGGTCGCGCGGCAGCTCCGCGCCGCCGGCCATGACCAGCACATCATAGTCGTCCAGGATCCGCTGGACCGAGACGTTGACGCCGATCTCCATGTTGGTCCGGAAGATCACGCCCTCGGCCTCCATCTGGGCGACGCGGCGGTCGATCAGATGCTTCTCCATCTTGAAGTCCGGGATGCCGTAGCGGAGCAGGCCGCCGATGCGGTCGCTCTTCTCGAAGACGGTCGCCGCGTGGCCGACCCGGGCCAGCTGCTGGGCGCAGGCCATACCCGCCGGGCCCGATCCGACGACGGCGACCCGCTTGCCGGTGCCGCGGGGCGACGGGCGCGGCGTGATCCAGCCCTCTTCCCAGCCCCGGTCGACGATGGCGCATTCGATCGTCTTGATCGTCACCGGGGTGTCGATGATGTTCAGGGTGCAGGAAGCCTCGCAGGGCGCGGGGCAGATGCGGCCGGTGAACTCCGGGAAGTTGTTGGTCGACTGCAGGTTCTCCAGCGCCGCCTGCCACTGCTCGCGGTAGACGAGGCTGTTGAAGTCCGGGATCTGGTTATTGACCGGACAGCCGTTGTGGCAGAACGGAATCCCGCAATCCATGCACCGCGCGGCCTGCTGGTTCAGGGCCGGCGCCGGCAGCGGATGGACGAACTCCTTCCAGTTGCGCAGACGCTCCTGAGGCTTGTCGTAACCGCGGTCCTGACGCTCGATTTCAAGAAAGCCGGTGGGCTTGCCCATGGTGATACTCCGACCTTGATAGGTTATTCAGCGGCGACGGCGGCGGCCGCCCGTCGCTCATTGGCCATGTCCGTCAGCGCCCGTCGGTAATCCTTGGGCATGACCTTCCAGAAGCGCGTCACCGCGACATCCCAGCTATCCAGGATCTCCCGCGCGCGGGCGCTGCCGGTGTAGAGCAGGTGGCGCTCGACCAGGATGCGCAGGCGCTCGGCGTCGAACGACAGCATGTCGCCCATGCCGTTGTCCTCGACCGAGCGGGCGCGCTGGCTGGGCCGGCCCGCCTCGTCGCCGCCGACCGTGGGATCGACGGTTTCCAAGTCAACCATCGCGGCGTTGCACAGCGACGGGAAGCGGCCTTCAGGATCATAGACCTAGGCCACGCCGCCCGACATGCCGGCCGCGAAGTTGCGCCCCGTCTCGCCGAGCACGGCGATCACGCCGCCGGTCATGTATTCGCAGCCGTGGTCGCCGGTGCCTTCGACCACCGCCACGGCGCCGGAGTTGCGGACCGCGAAGCGTTCGCCGGCCACGCCCTGGAAATAGGCCTCGCCGGCGATCGCCCCGTAGAGAACCGTGTTCCCGACGATGATGTTGGTGACCGGGTCGCGCGTCGACTCCTTCGGCTGGCGAACCACCACCCGGCCGCCGGACAGGCCCTTGCCGACATAGTCGTTGCCGTCGCCGATCAGCTCCAGCGTGACCCCCCGGGCCGCGAAGGCGCCGAAGCTCTGGCCCGCCGCGCCGTGGAAGGTCAGCGAGATGGTGTCCTCCGGCAGGCCGGCGTGTCCGTAGCGACGGGCGACCTCCGACGACAGCATGGTGCCGACAGTGCGGTTGATGTTGCGGATCGGATATTCGCCGCGCATCGGCCTGCCCGTCTCCAGCGCGTCCTGCGCGTCGGCGATCAGGGTGTTGTCGAGGGCCCTCTCCAGCCCGTGATCCTGGGTCCGGGACTGGCTCAGGCTGTCGCCGTGGTCGGAGACCGCGTGCAGGATCTTCGACAGGTCGACACCCTCGGCCTTCCAGTGATCAAGGACCTCCCGCATCTCCAGCCGGTCGACGCGCCCCCACCATCTCGGCGACGGTCCGGAAGCCCAGCTGGGACATGATCTCGCGCAGTTCCTCGGCGACGAAGAAGAAGTAGTTGATCACGTGCTCGGGCTTGCCGTTGAAGCGGGCCCGCAGCACCGGATCCTGGGTCGCCACGCCCACGGGGCAGGTGTTCAGGTGGCACTTGCGCATCATGATGCAGCCGGCCGCGATCAGCGGCGCGGTCGAGAAGCCGAACTCGTCGGCTCCCAGCAGCGCGCCGATGACCACGTCGCGGCCCGTGCGCAGCCCGCCGTCGACCTGCAGCGCCACGCGG
>JBEIDC010000030.1:0-26058 GCA_040383665.1 Caulobacter sp. | reverse complement strand
TTCCTGTCGGCTCACCACGCATGGGTCCTCGGGACGAGCCCGAGGATGACGGAGTGGGGGCGGTGGTCGGGCGCCGGGCCGAAGCGCTACGGCTTGCGGGTCGTGTCCCCGGCGGCGGCGCGGGCTTCGTCGGCTTCCCGCTGGGCTTCGTCGGAAGCGTCGGCGACTCCCGCCTGCACATCGGCGGCGGCCTCCTTCACCGCGCCGGCAGCTTCCTCGCCCGCATTGCCGATGGCGGCGCCGGCTTCCTTGACCTCGGGGTTGTCGGCGATATCGCCGGCCGCGTCCTTGATCTCGGCCCCGGTGGCGACCGCGCCTTCCTTGATATCGGTGCGGTCCTCGCGCGAGCAGGCGGCGATGGACAGGCCGGCGGCGGCGATGGCGGCGGCGATGATGAGCTTGCGCATGGGATGGGCCCCTTCCGGTTTGTGATCCATGGATCAACGATCTGTGAGCGCCCGGGTTCCCGCAACCCTTCCGGCGCTGTAAACGCCCGCCATGCGCCTCGCCTTCCTGGGAACTCCCGACTTCGCGGTCCACAGCCTCGCCGCCCTCCTCGAGGCGGGTCACGAGATCGCCTGCGTCTATTCCCAGCCGCCCGCGCCGCGCGGCCGGGGCCAGACCCTGCAGCCCTCGCCGGTCCATGCCTTCGCCGAAAGCCGGGGGCTGACTGTGCGCACCCCGGTATCCATGAAGGGCGAGGACGAGATCGCCACCTTCGAGGCGCTGGACCTGGACGCCGCCGTGGTCGTCGCCTTCGGCCAGATTCTGGTGCAGCGGGTGCTGGATGCGCCGCGGCTCGGCTGCTTCAACGTCCACGCCTCGCTGTTGCCGCGCTGGCGCGGCGCCGCCCCGATCCAGCGGGCGATCATGGCCGGCGACGCGGTCACGGGGGTGCAGGTCATGCGCATGAGCCTGGGCCTGGACGAGGGAGCCGTCATCGCAACCGAGACCGTCCGCATCGGCGCGCTCGACACCGCCGCGACCCTGAGCGCCCGCCTGGCCGAGGCCGGCGCCCGCCTGCTGCCCCCGACCCTGGCCGCCATCCAGGACGGAACGGCCGTGGAAACACCGCAGGCGGCCGAGGGCGTCACCTATGCGAAGAAGATCAAGCCCGCCGAGGCCCGCATCGACTGGTCGCGCCCGGCGCGGGAGATCGACCTGCACATCCGCGGCCTGTCGCCCTTCCCCGGCGCCTGGTTCGAGGCCCCGTCGGCGAAGGGGCCCGTGCGGGTGAAGGCGCTGCTTTCGGCGGTCGAGGACGCCTCGGGTCCCGCCGGTCAGGTGCTGGACGAGGCCCTGCTGATCGCCTGTGGCGAGGGCGCGGTCCGGCTGCTGCGCGCCCAGCGCGAGGGCAAGAGCGCCCAGGACGCCGGCGAGTTCGTGCGCGGCTTCCCGCTGACGGCCGGGACGGTGCTGACCTGATGCCCCGCTACCGCCTGACGATCGAGTACGACGGCGGGCCCTATCGCGGCTTCCAGGCCCAGGCCGACCTGCCCAGCGTGCAGGGCGCCCTCGAGGCGGCGTTGCTGGGCTTCAGTGGCGAGACCGTCCGCATCCACGCCGCCGGCCGCACCGACACCGGCGTCCACGCCACCGGCCAGGTGATCCACCTCGACCTGACGCGGGACTGGAAGCCGGAGGTGGTGATGAACGCCCTCAACGCCCACCTGGTCCCGCAACCGGTGGCGGTGCTGGACGCACAGGTCGTGGCCGACGACTGGCATGCCCGCTTTTCCGCGAAGGCGCGCCGCTACCAGTACCGCATCCTCAACCGTCCCGCCCCGCCAGCCCTCGACCGGGGCAAGGTCTGGCATGTGAAGAAGCCGCTGGACGCCGGAGCGATGCATGACGCCGCCCAGTCCCTGGTCGGCCACCACGACTTCACCACCTTCCGCGACATGCAGTGCCAGGCGAAGTCGCCGCTGAAGACGCTCGACGTCGCCACCGTGCGCCGCGAGGGCGAGATGGTGCTGCTGGAGTTCGCCTCGCGCAGCTTCCTGCATCGCCAGGTCCGGTCCATGGCCGGCTCCATCGTCGAGGTCGGCATCGGCCGCTGGACCCGCGCCGACCTCGCCGCCGCGCTTGACGCGAAGGACCGGCGCGCTTGTGGACCGGTAGCCCCGGCCGACGGCCTCTACTTCACGGGCGTCAGCTATGAGGACTGAGCGCCAAACCGTTCGAAGTAGCGGGCGATGATCGTCGCATAGGTGGCCTGCAATGCCCGCAGCTGGCTGACCGGCACCTGCTCGTCGACAGCGTGCATCGTCTGGCCGACCAGGCCGAACTCCAGCACCGGGCAGAGGTCGCGGATGAAGCGGGCGTCGGAGGTGCCGCCGGTGGTCGACAGGTCCGGCTCCTCGCCGGTGGTCTCACGAATGGCGTCCGCCACGACGTCAGTGAACTCGCCCCGGCGGGTCAGGAAGGCCTCGCCGCTGATCAGGGTCTTCACCTCGACGCGCCCGGCGAAGCCGGCGCCCGCCTCGGCGGCCTGCTGCTCGATCCAGTCCTGCAGGTCCGCGCCCTTGTGGGCGGGGTTGAAGCGGATGTTGATCCGCGCCTTCGCCTCCGCCGGGATGATGTTGGTGGCGGTGTTGCCGACGTCGATGGTGGTGACTTCCAGGTTCGAGGGCTGGAAGCCTTCGTAGCCGTCATCCAGCGCCCGGGCCTGCAGGCGCGAAAGGATGTCGACCAGCACCGGGATCGGGTTGGCGGCGCGGTGCGGATAGGCGACGTGGCCCTGTTTTCCGGTGACCGTGATCCAGCTGTTCACGCTGCCGCGCCGGCCGATCTTGATCATGTCGCCCAGCCGCTCGGCGCTGCTCGGTTCGCCGACGATGCAGTGGTCGATGATCTCACCCTCGGCCTGCAGCGCCTCGACCACCTTGCGGGTGCCGTCGAGGGCCACGCCCTCCTCGTCGCCGGTGATCAGGAAGCTGAGCGAGCCGGCCGTCTCGCCGACCTGGGCTACGGCGGCGACGAAGGCGGCGATCGAGCCCTTCATGTCCACCGCCCCGCGGCCGATCAGGACGTCGTCGCTGTTGATGTCGGCCGCGAACGGGCCGCTGGTCCAGGCCGCCGCGTCGCCGACCGGCACCACGTCGGTATGCCCCGCGAAGCAGAGGTTGGGCCGCGCCGTCCCGCGCCGGGCGTAGAGGTTCTCGATCTCGCCGAACTTCATCCGGCGGCAGGCGAAGCCCAACCCCTCAAGGGCGCGCTGCAGCACATCCATCGCCCCCTCGTCGGCGGGGGTGACGGACGGGCGGCGGATCAGGTCGCGGGCGAGGTCGAGAACGTCGAGGGTCATGGCCTAGTCGCGCAGCAGGTCGTTGATCGAGGTCTTCGACCGGGTCTGGGCGTCGACCGTCTTGACGATCACCGCGCAGTAGAGGCTCGGCCCGACGCCGTGAGGGTCGGGCAGGCTGCCCGGCACGACAACGCTGTAGGGCGGCACCTTGCCGATGTGGACCTGGCCGGTCTTGCGATCGACGATCTTGGTCGTGGCCGAGAGATAGACGCCCATCGACAGCACCGCGCCCTGGCCGACGATGACGCCCTCGACCACCTCGGAGCGGGCGCCGATGAAGCAGTCGTCCTCAATGATGGTCGGGTTGGCCTGCAGCGGCTCCAGCACACCGCCGATGCCGACGCCGCCGGAGAGGTGCACGCGCTTGCCGATCTGGGCGCAGCTGCCGACCGTCACCCAGGTATCGACCATCGTGCCTTCATCGACATAGCCGCCGATGTTCACGAACGAGGGCATCAGGATGACGTTCTTCGCGACATAGGCGCCGCGGCGAACGATGGCGCCGGGGACCGCGCGGAAGCCGGCCTCCTCGAACTGCGGCGCTTCCCAGCCGTCGAACTTGTTGGCCACCTTGTCCCACCATGGCCCAACCGCGCCGCCCATGGTCCCGGCGCGCATGATGGCGTTGGGGTTCAGGCGGAAGGACAGCAGGACGGCCTTCTTGGCCCACTGGCGGACGATCCATTCGCCGTCGATCTTCTCGGCCACGCGGACCTTGCCGCTGTCGAGCAGGGCCAGGGTTTCCTCGATGGCGGTCCGGACCGGACCCTGGGTGGCCGGCGAGACGGCGTCGCGCGCCTCCCAGGCGGCTTCGATTTCGAGTTCTAGGTCGGAGAGGCTGACGGTGCTCATGCGGCGGTTTCCTGGACCCTCGCGCCGGCCAGGAAGGCGACGAGGTCGTTGGTGCGGTGGTGGACGAAGTCGGCGGTCGAGGCGGCGGCGTGCGGCCCGACCAGGATGGTGGTCATGCCCAGCTGGGCGGCAGGGGCGAGGTTCACCTGGCTGTCCTCGAAGAAGGCCGAGCCCGCGGCGCTGACGCCGTGGCGGGCCATCATCTTCTCGAAAGTCAGCGGCGAGGGCTTGGGAATGTAGTCGGCGGCGCTGATGTGGAAGATGTCCTCGAAGGCGTGCGCGATCTGCAGTCGCTCCAGCACCCGCTCGGCATGGGCGGCCGAGCCGTTGGTGAACACCAGTCGCCGGCCCGGCAGTCGCATGAGGGCGTCGGCCATCTTCACATCCGGCGTCAGGCGGTCGAGCGAGACGTCATGAACCTCGGTCAGGAAGTCCTCGGGATCGATGTCGTGGTGCGCGATCAGCCCGGCCAGGGTGGTGCCGTGGGCGTGATAGTATTTCTTCTGGATCGCCCGCGCCTCGTCGCGCGGCAGGCCGGTGACCTTCTCCATGAAGTCGGTCATCCGCCCTTCGATCAGGGTCATGAACTCGGTCTCGACCGGGTAGAGGGTGTTGTCCAGGTCGAAGAGCCAGGTGTCGATGTGGACCAGGTCGGTCACGCCCGGATCAGCGTCCCGGCGCCGTGCTCGCTGAACAGTTCGACCAGCATGGCGTGCGGCCGGCGCCCGTCCAGGATGACCACGGCCTCAACCCCGGCGTCGATGGCGGCGATGGCCGTCTCCAGCTTAGGGATCATGCCGCCGTTGGCGACGCCGGTGCGGATCAGCTCGAACGCCTGGGACACCGTCATCTGGCGGATCAGCTCGCCGTCAGCGCCCTTCACCCCGGCCACATCGGTCAGCAGCAGCATGCGCTTGGCCTTCAAGGCCCCGGCCAGGGCGCCGGCCACTGTATCGGCGTTGATGTTGTAGGTCTGGCCGGACTCGGAGACGCCGATCGGAGCGATGACCGGAATGTAGTCCTGCTCGGCGTGGATCAGCGCCTTGATCAGGGCCGGATCGATCTTCTGCGGCTCGCCGACGTAGCCCAGATCGACGACCTGCTCGATGTTGCTGTCCGGATCCTTCCTGGTGCGCCGCGCCTTGGTGACCGTGATCAGCCGGGCGTCCTTGCCCGACAGGCCGACGCCCCGCACGTCCGCCTCGCGGCCTGCAAGGGTGATCCAGTTGGCGATTTCCTTGTTGATGGCGCCCGACAGGACCATCTCGGCGACTTCCATCGTCGCTTCGTCGGTGACGCGCAGGCCGTCGATGAAGGTCGACTTGACGCCGGCGCGGTCGAGCATGGCGGAGATCTGCGGCCCGCCGCCGTGAACGACCACCGGGTGCAGGCCCATGAGCTTGAGCAGCACGGCGTCGGCGGCGAACAGCTTGGCCACCTCGTCCTCGCCCATGGCGTGGCCGCCGTACTTGATGACCACGGTCTCGCGGTCATAGATCTGGATATAGGGCAGCGCCTCCGCGAGCGTCCTCGCGGTGGCCCAACCGGCTTCCTCGGTCTTGTCGGTCAAGGCTGGAACTCCGTCGCGCGCGCGAGGAGGCGATAGCGGAAGGGGTCCGCCAAGTCCACTTCGTGGAGGGGTTCAGGGCCGGCGGTCTTCAAGCGCGTGGAAGATGCGGAGGATGGTGACCGCCGAGGGAGTCACCTCATACTGAATGACATAGCCCGCCCGTCCGAAGGCGACGAACAACTGCCGCTCGCCCTCGCGCGGGCCTCGATACCCACGGTCAGCCATCTCGCTCAGACTGAACAGCGCCGCTTCAATGGCGTCTAGCGCCCTGTTGGCGACAGTGGCGCTCCTGCCGCCCAGAAACGCGCTGAGGCGCGCGATATCCCTCCGCGCGGCCGCGGAGACCTGGACCTTCAACGCTTCCCGGTCCGCCGGTCAGCCACCGCGCGGCGCAGCTCGTCCATGAACTCATCGACAGAGATCGCCTCACCGGTGCGATGGTACTCTGCGAGGCGCTCGCGGGCGATCTGCCAGTCATCGTCTGTCGAAGTCACAAAGGGCGCGGCGTCTTCCGCAACGCCATTGCTTGCAGGCTTCTCGCTCATGAACCCAGAGTACGCCTTATCGGTCCATCCGTCCAGCTCTACCGGAACGGCGGCTCGTCGAAGGCTCGCAACTTACGGGAGTGAAGATTCGGGCCTTCCTCGCGCAGCAGATCCACGGTGGCGATGCCGATCTGCAGGTGCTGGCTGATGGCGCGCTCGTAGAAGGCGTTGGCCTGGCCGGGCAGCTTGATCTCGCCGTGCAATGGCTTGTCCGACACACAGAGCAAGGTTCCGTAAGGCACCCGGAAGCGGTAGCCCTGGGCGGCGATGGTGGCGCTTTCCATGTCGATGGCCACCGCCCGGCTCTGGTTGAAGCGGATGGCGCTGGAGGTGTAGCGCAGCTCCCAGTTCCGGTCGTCCGTGGTGACCACGGTGCCGGTCCGTAGGCGGCGCTTGAGCGTCTCACCGCTCTCGCCGCTGACCAGCTTGGCCGCGTCGTAGAGGGCGCGTTGCATTTCGGCGATGGACGGGATGGGAATGTCCGGCGGCAGGACCTCGTCCAGCACATGGTCGTCGCGCAGATAGGCGTGGGCCAGGACATAGTCGCCGATGGTCTGGCTGCCGCGCAGACCGCCACAGTGGCCGATCATGATCCAGGCCTGGGGCCGCAGCACAGCCAGGTGGTCGGTGATCGTCTTGGCGTTGGAGGGGCCGACGCCGATGTTGACCAGGGTGATGCCTCGTCCGCCGGGCGCCATCAGGTGATAGGCCGGCATCTGGTGACGCCGCCAGGGACCGTTGGCGATGACCAGTTCCGGCTCCGGGGTCTCGGCGGTGACCAGGATGTTTCCCGGCGCGGACAGTCCGGTGTAGGGCGAGCCTTCCTTGCCCAACTGCTCGCAGCCCCAGCGCACGAACTCGTCGACGTAGCGGTGGTAGTTGGTGAACAGGATGTACTGCTGCACATGCTCGGCGGGCGCGCCGGTGTAGTGTTTCAGACGGGCCAGCGAAAAGTCGGTGCGCAGCCCGTCGAACAGGGCCAGCGGCCGGTTGTCCTCGAGGGCTTCGCTCCACAGGCCATCGGCCAGTTCGTCGCCGATATGGGCCAGTTCCGTGGTCGGGAACCAGCGGGCGATCTCGCCGGCGCTGACGTCGGCCAGGGTCAGGTCGCCGCCGTCCAGCACGTAGGGGAACGGGATTTCCTGGGTTGACCGGCCGACATCCAGCGTGACGCCGAAGTCCTCGATCATCAGGGCCAGCTGCTCGACCAGATAGTCGCGGAACATGGCCGGGCGGGTCACCGTCGTGGCGTACTGGCCGGGAAGGCCGATCCGGGCGTAGGCGCGGCTGATCCGCGGATAGCCGTTCTCGCCGCTCCAGTGCAGCCGAAGTTCGGGATAGGCGTAGGTCCCGTTCAGGCGATCAGCGGGATCGGGACGAAGTCCGTCGGCCAGAAAGGCCTTCAAGGCGGCGCGAAGGGCCGAGACGGAACGGTCGTATTCTTCGATGAGCCGCTCGACGATGGCGGCTGCTTCATTCTCGTGAGTCATGGCTGCTTATAGCGACGTTGCATGAAGCTGGCGAGACGGCGGCTTGCGACGCGCGAATCCGCGACCACATAGGACATCATGAACAACTCTCTTCGCACCTTCATGTTGATGGCCGCCATGACGGCCATCTTTGTCGTGGCCGGATTCCTCATCGGCGGAACCGCCGGCATGCTGATCGCCCTGGCGCTGGGCGGCGGCATGAACCTGTTCAGCTACTGGAACTCCGACAAGATCGTGCTGCGCATGTACGGCGCGGTGCAGGTCGACAAGACCCACCCCGACCCGCTGATCCGAACCTACGTGGCCGACACCCTGGCCCTGGCCGACGGCGCGGGGATGCCCCACCCCAAGGTCTATGTGATCGAGCAGGACCAGCCGAACGCCTTCGCCACGGGCCGCAATCCGGAGAACGCCGCCGTCGCCGCCACGGTCGGCCTGCTGCGGATGCTCGACCGCCGCGAGATCCGGGGCGTGATGGCCCACGAGCTGGCGCATGTGAAGAACCGCGACACCCTGACGATGACCGTCACCGCGACCATCGCCGGCGCCATATCCGCCCTTGCCAATATCGCCTTCTTCTTCGGCGGCGACCGCGACCGGCCAGCCGGGATGATCGGGACGATCCTGATCGCCATCCTCGCCCCCATCGCCGCGGCTCTGGTGCAGATGGCGATCAGCCGGGGCCGTGAGTATGAGGCGGACCGCGAGGGCGCGGAGATCAGCGGCGATCCGCAGGCGCTCGCCGACGCCCTGGCGAAGATGGAGGCCTTCAGCCGCCGCTCGGTCAACGAGACGGCGGAGCGCAATCCCGCCAGCGCCCAGATGTTCATCATCAACCCGCTCAGCGGCCGGGGCGCCGACAACCTGTTCTCGACCCACCCGGCGACCGGCAACCGGATCAAGGCGCTGATGGCGCTGGCCGGCGGCGCGCGGCGCGCGGGCACGGCCGTGCCCAGGACCGCCGCCCGCCGGGGTCCCTGGAGCTGACGTCAGGGGCTGGACGACCGTGACAGACGTCGCGCCCATCGCACGTTTCTAAAAAAGACTTGTCTTACGCGCGGGGCGCCCGCTCACTCTCGCGGTCATCCCACCGAGGAGGCCCAAGGATGAGCGTCTCGATTTCCCGCGACGGCCCCGTCACCATCGTCGCCATCGACCGGCCCGAGCGGCGCAACGCCGTCGACGCCGCCACCGCCCGCGCGCTGTACGACGCCTTCCAGGCCTTCGACGCCGACGAGGCCGCGAGCGTCGCCGTGCTGACCGGAAGCGGCGGCGCCTTCTGCGCCGGCGCCGATCTGAAGGCCGTGGCGACAGGCGCCGGCAACCGGGTGGAGCGGACCGGCGACTTTGGTCCCATGGGCCCGACCCGGCTTCACCTCTCCAAGCCGGTCATCGCCGCGATCGAAGGCCACGCCGTCGCCGGCGGACTGGAGCTGGCCCTGTGGTGCGACCTGCGCGTCGCCGCCCGAAGCGCCGTGTTCGGCGTCTTCTGCCGCCGGTTCGGCGTGCCGCTGATCGACCTGGGCACGGTGCGGCTGCCGCGCCTGATCGGCGGCTCCCGGGCCATGGACATGATCCTGACCGGGCGGGCGGTCGAGGCGGAGGAGGCGCTGGCCATGGGCCTGGCCAATCGTGTCGTCGCCGACGGCGAGGCGCTGGCCGCCGCCGTCGCCCTTGCCCGCCAGATCGCCGCCTTCCCCCAGACCTGCCTGCGTAACGATCGCCGCTCGGCCATGGAGCAGTGGAGCCTGGACTGGGACGCCGCCACCGCCTTCGAGATCGGCGTCGGGCTGGAGACCCTGAGCTCGGGCGAGGCGGTGGCCGGGGCCACCCGATTCAGCGGCGGCGAAGGCCGCGGAGGACAGTTCCAATGACCGAAGAGCTCGCACCCGGTTTCACCGAACGCCAGCAGGGCTATCTGCCCGGCGCCCTGGGCATGGAATGGGAGACCGTTCAGCGTGGCCTGGTGCGCGGCCGTTTCACGGTGGCCAAACACCACATGGCGCCCAACGGCTTCCTGCATGCCGCCAGTGTGATCACCCTGGCCGACAGCGCCTGCGGCTATGGAAGCGCCGTCTCGCTGCCGGAAGGGGCCAGCGGATTCACCACCATCGAGCTGAAGAGCAACTTCCTGGGCACCGCCCGGGAGGGCGTCGTCGCCTGCGAGGCGCGCATGGTCCACGGCGGCCGCACGACCCAGCTGTGGGACGCCGAGGTCCGCCACCAGGACACCGGCAAGCTCATCGCCCTGTTCCGCTGCACCCAGAGCGTTCTGTGGCCGAGACCATGAGGCGAAGGCGCCCCTTGCGAAAATGAAACCGCATCGCTACGTTCCGCGCCTTCGCACTCAGGGCCCCTCACCGGGCCCACACCCGGCGTTACGGAGAGGTGGCAGAGTGGTTGAATGTACCGCACTCGAAATGCGGCGTGCCTTCACGGGTACCGTGGGTTCGAATCCCACCCTCTCCGCCATCTATCCCTTCGCCGACGGTCGTCGCCCCCCGCGGGACACCCAATAATCTCCTACTGGACAAGGATCATCTGTCGCCAGATCCCGTTGACCTTCGCCAGCCGTCGCCTACAGTCACGATCAATGCGGTGGGTTCAGTGGTGGGTTGCATATGGCCCTGACGGCCTTAGAGATCAGAAATGCCAAGCCGGGGATGCTCGCGGACGGGGGCGGCCTGTACCTGTATGTGAAGGCCGGTGGCGCAAAGAGCTGGATTTTCCGGTTCCAGGTGAACGGCAAGCGCCGAGAGATGGGTCTTGGCGCACTCGCCCACCTCGGAGCGCCCGAAGCTCGCGCCGAGGCATCCCGGCTGAGGGCTCTCGCAGCGAAGAAGATCGACCCTCTGGATTTGAAGCATAGCGAGGCTGAGGCCAGCCAGGCCGCCGCTGCCGCTGAAGCGCGCGAAGTGGCACTGGAGGCGGTCACCTTCAAGGTCGCGGCTGAACGCTACATCGCCGCCCAGGAGACCAGCTGGCGCAATCCAAAGCATCGCCAGCAGTGGGAGAATACGCCGGCGACCTACGCTTACCCAACCATTGGAGCACTCCCTGTCCGCGACGTTGAGGCGGAGCATGTCGTCGAGATCCTGAAGACGATCTGGGGAACAAAGCCAGAGACGGCCAGCCGAGTTCGCATGCGCATTGAGGCCGTGCTGAATAGCGCCAAGCTCATGGGTTGGCGGACTGGCGAAAACCCGGCGATCTGGCGAGGTGGCCTGGAAGCGGTCCTGCCCCGGATCTCAAAAGTGAAGCAGGTGACGCACCACGCCGCGTTGCCCTGGTCAGCCGCCCCAGACTTCATCACCGCCCTGCGAGCGCGCGATGGCATCAGCGCCCGCGCGCTCGAATTCTGCATTCTCTCGGCTGCCCGTTCCGGCGAGGTGCGGAAGGCGACTTGGCAGGAGATCGACTTGAAAGCCGGGCTCTGGACCATCCCGCCGGAACGCATGAAGGCCGGGCGGGAGCATCGGGTACCGCTCACAGGTGCAGCCAAGACGCTGTTGGAGGCCATGCCGAGGATTGAGGGCTGCCCATACGTGTTCCCTGGCCTGCGCAATCGCCCGCTCTCTGACATGACCCTCAGCGCTGTGCTAAAACGGATGAAGGTCCTCGACGTGACTGTTCACGGCTTCCGATCAACGTTCCGGGATTGGGCGGCCGAGAAGACCGATCACTCTCCGGAAACCATCGAGATGGCTCTGGCGCACACGGTCGCCAACAAGGTGGAGGCCGCCTACCGGCGAGGGGATCTACTCGCCAAACGGACGGCTTTGATGGAGGATTGGGTGGGATATCTGGGCGGAACCTAAGGTGATTTTGGCGTGCCAGAGGACGAGGCGGCTTTGGGCAATGGTCGGCTGTCGCTAAGCGCGGCGCTCGATCTTCTTCCGGAATACGAACGGCATCCGGATGTTGTCCTGCTGCTCTGCGAGGCCGTGGCATCTGGCGAGATCCAAATCTCATTCGATCGCTGGCACGTTCAGGGCCCTTACTGGGTCAAGGCTGTTGAGGGCGCGGACGCCCTACAGTTCGGTCCGCAGTCAGAACTGTTCTGGAACCTAGTTGCAAGCCATCTCGGTAGTGGCATCGAAGTCGACGGGCGCTTTGCCCGCTTCGATCCAGTGCAGGGTCACTTTGATGCGTCAGTTGGCATCGGCCTCGACGACCGAGTCGTTTTCGAAGTTCGAAACCTTCGGCTTCATCAAGTCGACGTACTGAGCGCGATTTCGGCAAGGGCCGACGGCAATTCGCCCGCAGCCTTGCTGCCAACTACGACATCGTTAAACGAGCTGAGATCTAGGGCGCCGGTAAGTGCGGGGGGCGCACGACGCGGTCGAACCAAGGGGTCGGGCGTGTGGTACGACGAGCCATTTCTGGACGACATCGAGCGGCTTCTCAAATCACGCGAAGCCAAATCACTCAACCACGCCGCAACGCTTGTAGCTCCCAAGGCAAGAGGGACATCCCTAAACAGCACCATCAGCAGACTGTCGAGGAAATACAAGGCATCCGGAAAGCGATCTTAGTATTACATTTTGGATCAAATTATATGCATTTAAGTAAAATGCATTGTCTCTCGAATTTGGTGAACATGGATGAATTCTCCAACAGCGGGTCACCCAAGTGCATCAGATCACCGTCTCCATCGCTACCGCCGCCAAGTCCATCGGCATCGGTCAGACGAAGCTATACGAACTGATCAAGAACGGTCGGTTGACTACCGTTAAGATCGGACGTCGCACCCTCGTGCGCGTCGATAGCATCGGCGCTTTGCTGTCAGACGGTGAGGCAGGGCGTTGACCTCTTCCTCCGTGATTGCAGCTGACTTTGTTGGCTCGATGCGCGGCGCGGGGGTCGTACCCATCGAAGCCATCGAAGCCAAGCTGGTCGCTACCCAGGGGAAGTTCATCCGCTTCAAGTGCGAGGGGGACCGCCACGAGAACGGCTTCGCCTTGCTTCACCTGGATGGGCGGCCTGCCGGCGTCTTCGGGAACTGGCGCTTGGGTATTCGGGAGAATTGGACTTCGGGTGCCCCGAGCCAGGCTGATCCAGAAGCCGCATTCTCGATCCGCCGAAAGTCTTTCGAGCGGGAAGAGCGGGTTCGGCTGCAGCATCTTGAGCGAGCCGTCGAAGCCGAGCGGCTCATCCGCCAGGCGCGACAGGCCAACCCGGCGCATCCCTACCTCTTGAGAAAGCGCCTGCTGCCCAACGGGCTCTTGCAGTTCGGGGACAGGCTCATCGTCCCGATGACGGATATCTTCGGCAAGGTCTGGAACTGTCAGAGCATCTATCCGGATGGTGAGAAGCGATACCTCACGGGAGCTCGCAAAAAGGGGGCGTTTTGGAGCAGCGGAATTGATCTGTCGCTGGGCGGAGGAGCGGCACCCAAGACGATCTGCATCGGAGAGGGCGTGGCGACGATGATCGCCGTCCACGCTGCCACCGGCTTCCTGGCTGTCGCGGCAATGGACACCTCTGGCTTACTCCCGGTGGCCACGGCTATCCGCAGGCGTTGGCCCGATACCAAGCTGATCATTTCCGCCGACGATGACCGCAAGACGGAACTCAAGATCGGGCGAAACCCAGGCATGGCCGCCGCTGAGATTGCAGCAGCTGCGGTGAACGGCCTGCTAGCCACCCCAATTCTGGGATCTGACGACCATGACTGAGCTCCAGAACCGCGACTTCGCCGACCACGGCGTGGACATCGTCGCCTCGCTCAATGCGGCTGCGGCGGTTGCCCCCGCGCCGTCTCGCTTCACTCACCCCTTCGATCTGTCGGAGGACGAACTGGCCCGACAGTTCACGGAGCACCACAGCGCCACGCTGAAGTTCTGCAATTCCTCCCGGCGCTGGTTCCAGTGGAGCGGCAGCCGGTGGGAAAAGATGCCTCAGGACAATGCTATTCATCTCGCCCGCTGCTTCATCAGGGCGGCAGGTGGCGGCCTCCCTAAGCTCAACAAGGCGGCCGTTATCACTAGTGTCGCGAAGCTCGCTCAATCCGACCCGGCCCACGCCGCGAACGCTGAAAGCTGGGACGCCGACCACTACCTGCTGGGCACGCCTGACGGGGTGGTAAATCTCCGCACCGGCGAGCTTAGGCCCGCTGCGACGGGGGACTTCATCACCAAGCAGACCGCCGTTTCGCCGACGCAGGGCGTCCCTAGTGTTTGGCTCAAGACGCTAGGCGAGCTGACGGGGGAAAGCCCTGAAATGGTGCGATACCTGCAGCAGATCTGCGGATACGCGCTGACGGGAGACACGCGTGAGCAGGCCTTGTTCTTCATCTACGGCCCTGGGGGAAATGGGAAGTCTGTGTTTCTGAACACGGTGGCGTCGCTCTTTGGCGACTATTCCCGCACGGCCAGCATGGACACTTTTTCGGCGTCCAAGACCGATCGCCACCCCACGGAGCTTGCTGCTCTGCAGGGCGCTCGCCTGGTTACGGCCAGTGAAACTGAGGAAGGCCGCGCCTTTGCCGAAAGCCGTATCAAGCAGCTGACTGGCGGTGACCGGATCGCCGCGCGCTTCATGCGGCAGGACCTGTTCGAATATACCCCGCAGTTCACCCTAATAATTGTCGGCAACCATGCCCCCAATCTGGTGAACGTGGACGACGCCATGCGCCGCCGCATGCACATGATCCCGTTTCTCTTCAAGCCGGCGACCCCTGACCGGGACCTTGAACGGAAGCTGCGAGACGAGTGGCCGCAGATCTTGCAGTGGATGATCGAGGGTTGCCGTGATTGGCAGGCAAACGGCATCGTCCGCCCCCAGATCGTCCAGCACGCCACCACTGAATACTTCAGCCGGGAGGACACCTTCGGGCAGTGGCTGGCTGACAACTGTGAGTTCGCGCCTGAAACCTATGCGACGCCCCTGACGCTCTATCGCGACTGGCAGCTGTTTTCGTCAGACCACGGCGAACAGCCTGGTACCCTGAAGAAGTTTGTTTCGGCGATGTCGCAGCGTGGACTTTCCTCCATCAAGTCCAATGGGATTAGGCGGTTGAACGGCATCAAGCTGAGGCCCACCCGATCCAATTCCAGTTGAGTTTGGGGCTGGCGTGGAGCCCCAAGTTTGCAGCGGTTTGCCTTGGCTCGATCGTGCCCAGGTGTCGCGGCCTACTCAGGCGCTGGTAGCAGGCGCCCGCCACCTTGGAGCACATCCAACCAAAATTCGATCACGAGCCTAAGCAAACGCGCCACTTCTGCTGAGCCAATCTGGAGAAACTGGCTGGGATCAATCTCCAGTTCCGTCTGGAGTTCTGGTGACAATGCGATGGCGGACTGGACTTGAACGTATTGCCTAGGAAGTTGCTCGAGTAGCTTGATGGCCGACGAACCAGGACCGTGCGGTGCACCCTGCGAGCTGGAGGGTCGCAAGGGTCGCAGTTTCACGTTGTCATTCTCCATTATCCGTTTGAACCGACAACAGACGCGATGCGCCCCTTGCGACCCTCCCCCCCTTGAACCCCCCCCCCCCCTTTGGGTCCTCCCCCGGCCCCACCCACCGGGGGTCAACGCGCGAGCGCCCCGACGCGCTAGTGCCAGGGCGCGAAACCATTTTGCAGGTCTAAGTTGAGCCAAAGCAACCGTCGGAAATATCCGGTCACTCACCAGCCCAGAAAGTACGACGCAATGCCCCAACTCCGGATGTCCCTCGCCAACCTGACTTTCGTGGAACGGTCGTTGCGCGCCGCATCGCCTAACGTGAAGCCCGCCCACCTCGCGGAAGGCCTGGCTGCAGCGCTTGGAGAAAACTCCCACGCCGCCTTGATTTCCCGCGTGTCCAGCCAGGCCGAACCAGAAGTTGGAATGTTGAGCGCATCGCGCTGGGGCGAGCGGCTGAGGGCCCTGGCGGCGGAGCGACGCCGCTTCGGCTACCGGCGGCTGGGCATCCTGCTCGAGCGTGAAGGCGTCAGCATGAACAAGAAGAAGCTCTTCCGGCTCTACCGCGAGGAGGGCCTGGCGGTGCGCCGCCGGCGCGGACGCAAGCGGGCCACCGGGACGCGCGCGCCGATGGCCCTGCCGGACGGACCGAACCAGCGCTGGAGCCTGGACTTCGTCGCTGACGGCCTCAGCTGGGGCCGGCGCTTCCGCATCCTGTGCATCGTCGACGACTTCACCCGCGAGGCCCTGGCCCCGGTCGTCGACACCTCGATCGGCGGCCATCGCATGGCCCGCGAGCTGGACCTCCTGATCGCCCGTCGTGGCAGGCCCCACACCATCGTCAGCGACAACGGGACCGAGATGACCAGCCGGGCGATGCTGGAATGGACCAACCGCACCGGCGTCGACTGGCATTACATCGCGCCGGGCAAGCCGCAGCAGAACGGCTTCGTCGAGAGCTTCAACGGCAAGCTGCGCGACGAGTGCCTGAACGAGGAAGTCTTCAGCACCTTGGCAGAGGCCCGCGTCGTCATCGAGCGCTGGCGGATCGACTACAACCACGTGCGACCACACTCGCCCCATGGCGGCCTCACCCCCGAGGCAGTGAGGCTGAACCCCGCGGCCGGCGCAGGAGATCAACTATCAACCCCAAGGGCTCTCATAATGATCGAGGGACCGGCGGGGGGCAGGTCACCGGTAATACTACCCGAACTTTTAGTTGCGGATATGTTTATGAGAAAAATGGAGAACTAAAATTTGGAACTTCGACTCCGGATGGGCTAGCCAAGAAAATGGAAGAAAGACAACGTTACGGAGCCAAGATTATTTCGCCTGGGGTATGCCGGTAGGAGTGGAAACTCGGTTTGGCAGCATTTTCCCTACCGTTCTTTGGATGGATCTCAAAAGTTGCTGCAATCGACTTGCCCCGTATAATTCACACAACAATTACTAGATTCTCGCCGTTGGTTACGCATCTCGGCGCGAAGTGAGCAACAGGTTGACTCGCAGAGCTTTCGGATTGCGCTGCGGGACGGCCTATTTCGTTCAGGTGCGCGGCATAGGCCGCAGGCGTCTTGTAGACGATCGAGGAGTGCGGCCGGCGAGTATTGTAGTCGGCGACCCAGGCAGCGATCTCTTGGCGCGCGTGGTCCAGACCCAAGAACGGGGTTTCATTGAGCAGCTCGCCCCGCAATAGGCCATCAAAGCTCTCCACGAAGCCGTTCTGGGTCCGCTTGCCCAGCGCGATAAGGTGCGAAGTGATTCCGTGAGTCTCAGCCCAGGCCAGGATGGCTGGACAGGTGAATTGGCTTCGCCGCCACTCGGGTCCGTTCCGTTGGCGCTGACGATCATGTCCGGTCGCCTTCAATGGGCGACCAGCGCCGACAGCTCCCGCGCCACCCGCCAGCCCGAGCTCGACGTGTCGTGGATCGCCGTCAGGTGATCGCGATGAACGCCCTGCGTGCTTCGAGACGCGCTCAGGGGAGTCGCTACTGTGGCGGGATCCACCTTACAGGCAAGCGCACCTTGCTGGGCACAAACTGGCCGTCTTTCAAAGCCGGGATCATCTTGTACAGCCGGGATACGCGGATCGTCGCCTCGCCAAATCCGAGCCCCGGCTCGGATTCAGATACGATCTGGCAGTCAGTCATTTTCCCGTCAACGCTGACGGAGCATAGGATGGTGGCGTTTCCGCCGACTTCCTGTCTCTGTGCCGCCGGGGGGAAATAACGCCCCATGTCGTCCGGCGACGGGCGCGTCATGACTTCAGCCGGACGTGTGACGGGGCGCAACGGGAGGGGCTCTCCGGACCTGGTTCGGCAGGCTCCTGACCAGATGACCCACGTATCCATCCGGTCGCCATCAACCTCCAGGGACGCCGTTTCACGCCGAGTGTAGGAGCCCTGCTTCAGGTCAATCACGGTCATGCCTGACGTCGTCGTCAGGATGCCCCGTCCGATCGGCAGCTTTTTGTCCTGATCACAAGGGTAGTCGTCCCTCTCGCACAGGACCAAGGCATGCGTCGTCGCCAGCGGCACTGTCCGGTGCACCAGGCGCTCCTGCACCCAGGCCACGTCGTACCTCCCCTCTGGAACTTCCCTATAGCGAGTAGCCAAAGTCACGGGGTCAGACATGCTGACCGTGAAGACTTGGGCGTAACTGTATCGCTCTACAAGGTCCGGCCGGCCAACGCCTCGAGTTGTCGATTTCTTTTCAAGGTCGCAATCGACCTCGACGCTAGCCTGCGCCAGTGCCGCTTCCCAGCACGTTGCCAAACATGTGGCGATGAGCAGTATCGTTACTACACGAGCCATTCTTCCTCGCTTGCGGCGGAGCGGCACCTTGCCGACGCCGCTCCCCGGCCCCCATCTGTTCACCAGGAACTGCCGATCATTCCGGGAATTTAGTATTGAATAATCAGAACTCAATATGCGATCGACCCGTGCAGTATTTTTCATCGATTTACACTGCCGTAACCGCTTGATTTTGCAGACGAGAACGTTGATCGGACATCACAATTTGTGATTCTATAGCCGCCTTCGCATTTGTATTGTGCGCAGAGACCAAGTTCCCCCCGCCTTGGGATGCTGCCCGCAGCCAGCCATCCGTCCATACCTCATTTGGACTATGTCCATTTCAGCGTGCTTCGCCCTTGTCTGAACTCCCGGCATCTTTGATAGTGCGTTGATGGCATGTGGGAGCGATTGGTGGGTGTACCGTCTGAAGAAATAGCCGAGATCATCGAGGGGGTGATCGAGGCGACTTATGGAGCCCTATACAAGCCGGAGCTCTGGAAAACTGTCGTCGAGCTGTACTGTCAAACTGTCGGGGGGCGCCAATGCGCTCTCCACTCGGCTCCGCGCGCTGGCGACTATGGAAGCATGTTCTTGACGCATGGGGTCGATCCCACGCCAGTCCTGCCGGTTATCCACGTCTACGGACGCCAAGCGCCCTTCATGGACCGGGCCTTGCGAATGGGCATCGTGCCCGGTGTGTTTCTCAACCAGGACGTCTTTCCCTATGAGGAACTTTGGGGGACCGATTACTACCTGAACTACATGAAACCTATGGATGTCGAGCATGGGATCACTGCGGTGCTGCGTGCGGGCGTTCGGAACGAGATAGCACCGATTGCCCTGGCAGCAGGGCGCGGAAGGTGCGACGAGCCGTTCGGTGAGCGTGAGGCCGCCATCACCCGCGCAGTGTTTCCGCACCTACGTCGAGCGGTGACGCTGCGACTCGAGGTCGATCCCATGCGAATGCTCGACCCAGCCATGACGGATGCTTTGGATCGCTTTGAGACCGCCTGTTGCCTGTTGGGTCACTCTGGGGAGGTGTTGCATGCGAACGCTTCGGCACGAACACTGTTCCTCGACGGTCGCGGCGTTGGCTTTAAGGGTGGTCGGCTAAGGGCGACTTCAGGGTCGGCAGACCGGGCACTGCAGCAAGCGATACGGCAGGTTTGCGATCCAGCCGCACTCTGGGCCCTGCGCTCACCCTCCGAGATCCTCGCTTCAGACGGCAGCGAGCCGCTCATCCTGAAAGTCACGCCGTTGGGCCACGACAATCCATTCCTGAGCGTCGGTCCAGTCCGGGCGGCTGTCTATCTTCTCGACGCCCGTATGCCGGTTACCGCCGAAGGGAGTGGAGAGCGCCTGCGAACCATTTTTGCGCTTACCAAAGCGGAAGCCGAGGTAACCAGTCAACTTCTCTCCGGCGCCACCGTCCAGGAGGTCGCGGCCCGGCGCGGCGCTTCGGTGCACACGGTGAGGATACAGCTTCGCTCAGTTCTTGAGAAAACCCAGTCTTCCCGGCAGGCGGACCTTTTCAGGCTCGCGAAGCTGATGACCTTGCCGCTTTAAGCCGCGCGAGTTACGCCGGAGGAGCAGAGACGCCGCTCCTCCGGGGCCTGGAAGGCTGCGTTCAGTTCACGCCCGGATAAATGGTGGGGCGCATGTCGGGTATCTGAATCGGCTTGGGAACGGGCCGAGTGTAGGTGGGGCGTGGCGCCGGACTGGGCCGGTCGTAACTGCTTGTTCTCTTGGAGTAGTAGGCATCGACCGAGCAGGACCACTCCTGATCACCGTCGTAGGTGATTCTCGAGTCGCACTCACATGGACCATAACTTGTGACCCGCGCCCCGTAGATAGTTGAGACGTCAGCGCTGGCCCTCGATTTTGCGGTGGAGCAGGCCAAAGCACGCGAGCTGTGGCCAAAACTTGAGGTGTTATAGACGCCTGCCCACGCCGCCGTCGGCACAGCCGCCGCCGCCAAGGCAGCCACCCCGGATACGAACATCATGGCACGCGCATATTTCTTGATCCTGATCATTTCAGTCTACCCCTTATGGTGAGTGCGCCGCTCGCGCGGTTGCGATCTGGTTCCAAGGGGATTTAACCGTCGCCTCCGTTACCTCCGCATACCTAACTTTGGCTAGGGATTGAGCCGCCGAGGAATACGGCGGCGGCTTTGAAACAGCGCCGCTAGCGCTCCGTCGGTTTTGTCAGGATGACGGCAACCGGCCGCACAGTCCCCTACCCGACAAGCAGATCAGGCAGCGGCTGTCGCCGCCGCCCACATCCGGCGAGCTTCAGCCCGCAGCTGGCGGAGGGACGGCCGGCGGATCAGATGGGGCTGGAGATTGAAGGTATCGTAGAGCGGGGCGTGAGGGTCTGAGAACGTCCGCACCGGGTCGGTTCTTCCCGTTGGCCAAGCGCCGACAAGCGGACGCAGCGAACCGCAGTTATGAGTGACTACAGGCTTTGCTGAGCGTCGGCTGTCCGTCCCTTCTGGAGGGCACACCCAGCTTGGACCCACACGGGGCCCACCGTTACGGCCTTTCAGCCGCTCGCCCGTCGATGTCCTGGTGGAAGGGTGGTGCCGCTTAGGTGACTCGAACACCTGACCCCCTCATTACGAAATCTAGTCTCGGCCGAGGGGAATGACGAACAATTATAAGGGCTTTGGGGCCAACTGGATGCCAACCGGCGACCAGACCCAGCCCCTTCCCAGACAGGCCGGTAAGGCGGGATCGAACGTTTCCTAGTTTGAGCACTTTGACGTGGGAAACGCGGAAATTGCGACCTGCGCCATACCTGCGGGGCCACAGCAGTAGCGCGGCCGCAACCGTGCCATTGCCACCGTTTGGCGGGTCTATCCCCGAAACGCCAACGTCACTGCGATGCGTGCCAGCACCCCTCAGCGTTAGGCCGACAGCGCCGGTCTGTTCACCGCCAGCACGATCACACGGTCGCCGGGTGGCATTCGAGGTGTTTAAATGACGTTACGGGCGTAAGCGTAGGCCGCGTCGATGGCGGCGTCGGCATCCAGCCTTTGATAGTACGCTGCGGCGAAGCCGGCCTCGACCGCTCTGCCTCGCTCGGGTCCGGTGCCGTGGGAGCCGCGGACTGGGCCGCCGAAGCTTTGTTGGGTGGTAGCGAAGACCACGGCCGGAAAACTGGGTCGCTCGCGTTTGCGGCGGCCGGCGAAGTAACCCGCGAGCCAGTCGGCGAACTGCTCGCCTCGAAAGGGGCCTTGGCCTTGGGTCAGGCTCTGCTGGAGGTTGTTCCTGAAGGCGACGATGTGGCCGAACTCATGGGCGCAGACGGCAACGATGGAAGCGTCGGGATGCTCGGGCCGCGAGAGTAGTTGTCGCAAGAGATTCAGACCGAATAGAACGGTGCCGTCGGTGCGCTCGAGCAGGACAGCACTAGTTGCCTTGGCGTTGGCCCCGTCGTCGTCGCGGTAGTAAGCGAACCCCGGCAGCACGTTGAAGGTTCGCGACAGCATGGCCAGCGACTGAGCCAGCGCGCGGTCCAACTGGGCGTTGCCCGACCGCGGCTCGATCGGCTCGGATCCCGACTGGAAAGCCGATGCTTGACCGGTGCGGCTAAAGTAGTCGTCGACCTGTTCCGACCTGAGCGTACAGCCCTCCCCTTGGCCGTCCTGAGCCGAAGCGCAGGTGGCGCAGTGGGCGAAGCCTAAGGTCAGTAGGCCGCCGAACAGAATTTGACGTCGATCTGAAAGGAGACGCATGTCAGCACATCGAGGGATAGAGGCGACAGCCGTCGCTGTCTGATCCCGCGCCCCCGCCGCCTGTCGAAGGGCTGGGTTTTGAGGGGCCGGACGGCTGGCTTGGCGGATTGGCCCCGCCCTGAGGCGTCTGTGGACCGCGGCCGACACTCGGCAGAGATGATCCCGCAGCCTGGAAGGTGATGATTTCGACGACGCCCAAGTCGCTGATGCCGATGAACCAGTCGACGGGACCGCTCTGGTGGGTGACGCGGATGGCGGAGACCGTGCCATTCGGGAGCCTCTGCTGGCCTATAACCCGCATGTCGACGACGGGTCCGGCGGCGGCAATCTGGGCGTAGCACCCCCGTCCGCCTGTCTGAGCGGCAATGATCTGAAACAGCTGCGGACTTAGCATCTGAAAAGTCTGCGGAGGCCCACAGGTCTGGAAGGCAGCGATCAGGTCCCAGAGGGGCGCCCGGGGGTCGACCTGAGCAGCAGCCGTCCCGCCGGATCCCAAGACGCAGAGCGCGGAGCACAGCCCGACTAATCGCTTCATGATTACCCCCTAAACCTCACCCACCGTCAGATTAAAGTCGCGCGCTGTCGGCGTGGGGTCAACGTCATTTTGACCTGCCCCCCTGGTCCCGCGATCATAAAGGGCATGGGACGCATCAACGCCGCCTGAGCTCTGCCGACTTCGTCCAAGTCGGCGACTAGAGCATGAACTCAGGGTCGGGCCGCCCGCCACGACATCGACCACTGGAGGCAGAGCCAACCTTCCATGGATGAATCAAGCCTTCGACCGGTCTCAACCACGACCAGGGCGTTGTCCGGCAACGCCCGCAGCAGCGCCTTGGCCTGATCCCACAGCGCGCGGCTTATGTATGTGCTGAACAGGCAGGATCATGTCCGCCGCCAACGGCCAGGCGCGGGAAAGTTAATTGTCATGACCTTGCCGATCAGCCCTAGCGGGTTGACAGACCATGGGTCTCCCTAGGAACATGAGGCGTCGTAACGTTGTCGCCATCACAAGCGGAACCCTCATGATACTATCGCTTGTTTTGTTGCTAGCCCAAAGTACCCTTGAACCTCTCAACCGAAGTACCCTTGAACCTCTCCAATGGATAGACGTGGTTAATGGGAAGTGGACAAGGCTAGGAATAACCTCTGATGGAAATGCGTTAGTTTTATACCGTCCATGGCCCACAGTCCCTAGAAGTGCGTGGATCCGATACGAGTTTGGACATCGTCTTGGACCGAGTGGAGAGTTTTCCGCTCGTGAGCTAGTCAAGTATGATTGTGCAAGCGGGACCTCTATAACGCTCGAGCGGCAGAATTATTCGCAGATCAATCTAACTGGTCAGCAAACTATCCTGCCTGGAAGCGAGAGCCCAACTTACGTTGCACCAGATAGCTTCGATCATATGGTGTTTGAGCTAGTGTGCGGAGCTGAGGGTTAGGCTGAGCTTTAACGCTTTGGACGGTGGGTTGATTGTCTTTGGACCCGGTCATACGCGATCGGACGAGACCTGCCCCTCAGGCTTGATAAGGCGGCGATCCGGGTCACTTCGTTTTGGATCAATCCTAAGGCGGCGAGCCAAGGCAAATCAGAGAGCCTAGAGAGTCCTGGCGACCCGGAACCCCACGGTCCGCCAGCGCAAGCCGCGGATGTCAATGAATCGATTGGCTGAGCGGAGGAAGCTCGAAGGGTGAAACCAGGAACCACCACGCAGAATCCGCCGAACGCAGGCACCTTTAGTCGATGCCGAACCATCCGTCGGCGGTTCAAAATAGCCCGTCGGGTCCGCTCCCAGAGCCTCAGTGTAAATGCAGTCCTCAACCCATTCATTTACATTGCCGTGCATGTCGAAGAGGCCAAAGGCGTTGGGCGGGAAGGATCCCACCCGAACTGTCCCGCGATGTCCTGTTTCGTCGAAGTTTGCGTCATCGGCCTTTATCGTCGTACCTGTGGAGTAAGGGGTCGTCGTGCCCGCGCGCGCCGCATATTCCCATTCGGATTCAGACAGCAGCCGATAGCGCTGGCCGGTCCTTTCGGAGAGCCAGCGCACATAGCCCTGAGCGTCATCCCAGCTGACATAGATCATTGGTCGGCGGCCACGTCCCCAGCCCTCGTCACGGGGCCGGTCGCAGCCACCCGCAGCTACGCAAGCGTTCCATTCGTCAAAGGTGACCTCAAACCGTCCGACGGCAAAAGTGTAGCCGATTGTCACCTGATGGCGCGGCCCTTCGAGGGGCGATCGCCCTTCCTCTGCCTCTGGAGAGCCCATCATGAATGTGCCCGGTGGCAAAACGACCATCTCGGGACAGACGAATGCGCAATCCCGAAACACCCGACCCGCCGAGCTCGTCTGGGCCTGAGCCTCACTGGCTGTAACTGCCAATACAGCAAGGGTGAGACCGCCAAGGCTGGCCCCGATCAACAAAAACCCCTTAAGTTCTTGTCGCATCAGATCCCCCATGCTGCGTCCACAGCCACACCAATAGTCAAACATGTCTTCCCCTGATCACGAGGCGTCCCGGACTGGGTGACCTTAAACAGGGCCGCCCGCCCGGCAAAGTCCAGCCGCTGTTTGGGCCGATTGACTCTCCTGTGCCGGCGAGAACAAAATGCGAACATGAAGCCATCGCCCATGTTCAAGCCTGAGTCCCTTCGCGCCGTTCGGCTGGCCCGGTCGGAAGTTGACGAATACCGGTTCGCGATCGATCCGGACGCCATCGATCGGTTGGCCGCTGGCCTGGAGAAAGGCTACCTCCTCCATGAGGACGGCCCGGAAGTGGCGAAGCAACAAGCCGCCGATCTCCGCCGGATGGCGTCTGAAATCCGTCAGAGCCGCACCGCCTAGTGCATCATGGCCCGCATGTTCCAGAACCTCGGCAACACGCTGGGGCAGCAGTCAGATTCGCTGAAAATCCGGACCACGCCTGTCTCAAATGATCTGACGACGTACACTCTTCCTGACTCAAAACAGCCCGGCCGGAACCACTTGCTTGCGTCCGCTTCCCATCTGTGGACGCCCCCTTCAGCGCAAGAGCGGATTTGAGAGCTTCTGGTCGCTTGGTCGGATGCTGCCATCTGTCCGGCCTGTTGACGCACCCTTGACGGCGCTGGCCTGTATGGGAGTTCGCGGATCAGGTCCAAATCACCCATGGCGTGCTCAAAGGCACGGTGGAAAGCCCTGGTTTTCCCGATCCCGTCTCACCGACTGTGCGCCATACGCTCCTGCGCCCGATCCTTTGCTTCGACGTCTCTAGCTGCGACCGCTGTTAGGCGGCGGCCACGGCTGGAGCTTGGTAGACGCCGCCCTTGGCGAGCAGCGCCCAGACTATGCGCCCGGTCTTGTTCCGCGACAAGCATCCGTGGCTTCCTCGCCAGCATCTGCGCCAGCCATGAGCCCTGCGGCGCGCCCTTGATGAGCGCCTGCTTGATCACCGCGCTTGCGCCGATCACCAGCAGCCTGCGCAAGGTTCGCTCGCCCATCTTGGTGATCTGACCCAGCTTCTGCTTGCCGCCGGTTGATCGCTGCAGCGGCGTGAGGCCCAGCCATGCCGAGAAGTCGCGGCCGCATCTGAAGGAGGCGGGATCCGGGGCCAAGGCGGTCAGGGCCGCGGCGGTAATCGGTCCGATGCCAGGGATGGTCATCAGACGCCTGGCGACGGGATCTTCCTTCGCTCGCCGGGCGATCTCTCGATCCAGCACGGCGATCTCGGCATTCAGCCCCGACAGCGTGCGGGCCATGACCTTCAGGCTGGCGATCGCCGCAGCCGGCAGCTCGCTCGCCGGATCCACAATCTCCGCCACCAGGCGCTCGACGTAACAGACGCCCTTGGGCGCCACGTAGCCGTACTCGGCCAGGTGAGAGCGGAGGCCGTTGATGATCTGGGTCCGCTGGCGCACCAGCAGGTCCCGTGCGCGAAACACCACGCTGCTGGCCTGCTGATCGCGATCCTTCACCGGCACGAAGCGCATGGTCGGGCGCTGAGCCGCCTCGCAGATCGCCTCGGCATCGGCCATGTCGTTCTTCTGCCGCTTCACAAACGGCTTCACGTACGCTGGCGGGATCAGCCTCACCTGGTGGCCCATCTTCATCAGCTCGCGCCCCCAGTGGTGCGCACCCGCGCAGGCTTCCATCGCAACCACGCAGCGCGGCTGAGCCGCAAAGAAGGCCAGCAGCCGAGAACGGTTCAACTTCTTGCGAAACACCACAGAGCCAGCAGCATCCGCCCCGTGCGCCTGGAACACAGACTTGGCGATATCCAGACCAATGATGGTAACGTCTCCCATGGACGCCTCCCTTGAGTGAAGATCAACACCCTCACTCTGGCACGTAGATGCCGTCGGGGGGCGTCCACCCCATCACCC
>JBEIDC010000029.1:0-26328 GCA_040383665.1 Caulobacter sp. | reverse complement strand
CGGTTGAACGCTTCGGTGGCCGCCGCCACCTCGCGGGAGCCGGTGACCTCCAGCGGCGGCGCCCTGGGATCGCGCCCCAGGCGTTCGGCGGCCTCTGCGAACAATGCGATGGGCGACGAGAGCCGGCGCGCGAACAGCCAGGCGACCGGCGCCACGATCAGCGTCGACAGGGCGATGGTCAGCAGGATGTGGACCTGCCAGGCCGCGGGCCGCAGCGCCGGCTTCGGCTGCACCACGCGCCAGCCGCCGTCCGGCTGGCGGACGCCGACCTTGAATGGCGCGAAGATCACCCGCTCGTTCCAGACCCGCATTTCCGGCGGCCGGTCGCCGCGGCCTGGTCCGCCTGGGGCGGAGCCGGGGGCGGCGCGGAACTCGCCGGTCAGCGTGTGCATCATCATGCGGCGTGGTCCGCCCCGGGACTCGACGACAATGTCGGAGGCCGGAACGCCCAGCGACCGCGCCAGCTGCTGGCGGAAGTCATCCCGCCAGCGTCCGCGCCGGGGCTGGACGTCCTCCGGCGGACTGCGCCGGACGACCGAGACAAGGGCGCGGGCGTTCTCCACCTCGACCGGTTCCGTCGAGCGCAGGGCGTTCACGACATCGGACAGGCGGTAAACCTCGGGCGGCGGCGGCGGCACCGTGGCGATCAGCAGCGCCAGCACGACGTGGACCAGCACCGTGCTCACAAGGACCAGGCCGAGCACCTGGCCGAACAGCGGCGAGCCCCGGCCGAAGGTCTTCTTCACTGCCGAACGACCCTGGGGGCGAACATGTAGCCTTCGCTCCGGATCGTCCGGATGATCTCGGCGCCGGCCCCGTCGTCCAGCTTCTTGCGCAGGCGGCTGATCTGCACGTCGATGGCCCGGTCATAGGCCTCGGTGTCGGGGCCGCGCGCCATGTCGAGCAGCTGATCCCGGGTCAGCACCCGCTGGGGACGTTCAACGAAGGCGCGGAGCAGCGAGAACTCGCCACTGGACAGGTTGACGATGACGCCCTGGGGCGAGCGCAGCTCGCGACGGACCAGGTCCAGTCGCCAGCCGGCGAACTCGCAGGCCGCCGCGATATGATCGTCGCCGCCGCGCGGCTCCTGGCGACGGCGCAGCACGGCGCGGACGCGGGCCAGCAGCTCGCGCGGATTGCAGGGCTTGGGCAGGTAGTCGTCGGCGCCCAGCTCGAGCCCGACGATCCGGTCGGTTTCCTCGCCCATGGCCGACAGCATAACGATCCCCGGCGCGCCGGGCGCCCCGGACAGGCGACGGCAGATCGACAGCCCGTCCCCGCCCGGCATCATTACGTCCAGCACGATCAGGTCGATGACCATGTGCCGGAGCACCTGCTCCATGGCCCGACCGTCCGACGCCGTCTCGACCCGATAGCCGTGACGGGTCAGGAAATCCGAAATGACGTCGCGGATTCCCGGATCGTCATCGACGATGAGGATGCGGGCGCCGGACTCCTCGGCCGTGGTCGCGGGTCTGTCCATAACCAGTTCCATGCCCGCCTTGTGCCGCCCCCAGATGGCAGGCGGATTTCACGGCTGAAACACAGCCGGTTGTCACATGTACCGCTTGGGGACCGAGTCGCCGGCCAGGTCCGGCGCATTGTCAGCCCCCGCGCCCAGAACGACATCGGCCACGAAGGGATTGGTCCGACGCTCGGCGCCGAAGGTGCTCATCGGCCCGTGACCGGGCACGAAGGCGACGTCGTCGCCCAGCGGCCAGAGCTTCAGGGAGATCGAGTCGAGCAGTTGCTGGTGATTGCCGCGCGGAAAGTCGGTCCGGCCGATGGAGCCCTTGAACAGCACATCGCCTACCTGGGCGAAGCGGGACTCGCGATGGAAGAAGATGACATGGCCCGGGGTGTGGCCGGGGCAGTGGATGACCTCGAACTGCGTCTCGCCGAGCGTAACCACGTCGCTGTCGCCCAGCCAGCGGTCGGGCGTGAAGCCGCGGGCGTCGGGGATGCCGTAGCGCGCGCCGCTGTCCTGGATCTGGTCGATCCAGAACTGGTCGTCGGGATGCGGCCCCTCGATCGGAACGCCGGTCAGGTCCTTGATCGCCGCCGTGCCGCCGGCGTGGTCCAGGTGGCCGTGGGTGATCCAGATCTTCTCCAGCGTCAGGCCGTACTGCTTCAGGGCCTGCATCAGCATCGGGACCTCGCCGCCCGGATCGATGATCGCGGCCTTCATTGTCTTCGTGCACCAGACGATCGTGCAGTTCTGCTGCAGCGGCGTCACCGGCGCCAGGATGGCGCGGATGGGCGGTTCGGGCTTGTCGGTCGCGGGCGTGCTCATGGGCCTATGATCGGTGTTCAGGCGGCAGGAATAAAGGGGGGGGCGCCAAAGAAGAAGGCCCGGGATCGCTCCCGTGCCTCTCCATGGATCGTCAAGGACTGGTTCAGGTCAGTCCCTGATGTCGTCGACGCCGCGACCCATCGCCTCGGCGGGGCTCGGCAGCGCCGAGTCCTCGGTGATGTCGATGCCCTTGGCCAGCTTGGAGTGCCAGAAGCCGTAGGCGATGTAGATCACCGCGCCGATGGCCGCGTAGCTGGCCAGGAGGATCAGCGGCAGCGGATTGTCGTCCATGGCGTGCTGGATCATCGGCTTGAAGTTCTGCCAGGCCAGGAACATGCAGGCGAGGATGCCGGCAACGGCCGTGGCGATGCCGCCGGGAACCCGGAACGGGCGCGGCAGGTCCGGGTGCTTGATCCGCAGGTAGATGACCGAAAGACAGACGATCGAGAAGGCCACGGCCGTGCCCAGCGACACCAGGTCGCCCAGCAGGCTGATCGGCAGGAACGAGGCCGCCACCGCGATCAGGACGCCCAGCAGGATGGTGCCCATCCACGGGGTGAGGAAACGCGGGTGGATGGCGGCGAACACCTTCGGCAGCAGGCCGTCGCGGGCCATGGTGTAGAAGATGCGGGTCTGGCCGTAGACCAGCACCAGCATGACCGAGCTCAGGCCGGTGATGGCCCCGATCTTGATCATCAGGCTGATGGCGTTGAACGGCTGGCCGTCGGCGTTGTTGAACGGCAGGTTGGCCCACTCCAGACCCATGCGGTCGATGGCGACAGCGATGGGAGCGGGGCTGGCCAGTTCCTTGTAGGGCACCACGCCGGTCATGACCGCCGCGACGGCCATGTAGATGACGGTGCAGATCACCAGGGCGCCCAGGATGCCGATCGGCACGTCCTTGGACGGGTTCTTGGCTTCCGCCGCCGCCGTCGAGACAGCCTCGAAGCCGACGTAGGCGAAGAAGATGATCGCCGCGCCGCGGAAGATGCCGCCGACGCCGAACTCGCCGGGTTCGCCGGTGGCTTCAGGGATGAACGGGTGCCAGTTGGCCGGGTTGATGTAGGCGATGCCGACCGCGATGAAGGTCAGCAGCACGATCACCTTGATGACCACGATGATGTTGTTGACGTTGGCTGACTCGCTGACGCCGATGACCAGCAGCATGGTGACCATGCCGATGCCCAGGGCGGCGATGATGTTCAGGCCGCCGGTCAACTGGAAGGCGACATTGCCGGCGTCCGTCGGAACCGCCTGGATCAGCGGCGTGCCCCACTGGGCCACCTCCTGACCGGCCACGGTTATCATCGGCAGTACGACGCCGAAGTCCTTGAGAATGCTGACGACATAGCCGGACCAGCCGACCGCGACGGTGGAGGCGGCGATGCCGTATTCGAGCACAAGCAGCCAGCCCATGATCCAGGCGAAGACCTCGCCCAGCGTGCCGTAGGCGTAGGTATAGGCCGAGCCGGACACCGGCATGGTCGAGGCCAGTTCGGCGTAGCAGAGGCCGGCGAGGGCGCAGGCGATGCCCGCGACCACGAAGGACAGCATGATGGCCGGGCCGGCGTTGGCCGAGGCCACCTGGCCGGTCAGCACGAAGATGCCGGCGCCGATGATGGCGCCGACGCCCAGGCTGATCAGGTTGATGGGACCCAGCGAGCGCTTCAGCTCACTCTTGGCCGCCTCCTTCTGGATGCTGGCGATGGATTTCTTCAGAAAGAATCTGTTTCCGCGTGGCGCGGCGTCTGCGGACATTGCGTCTCGCTCCCCCAAAGGCCGACGACCCCCGTCGGCGGAACTGAGCCGGACGTTAGGCAGCAAACAGGGTTCGCGCAACGCCTTCCGGTGACGGACCGCTTTCTACGCACTAGGACTGCGCCTGCATGCTGCCGATCGAGGAAATCCTGCCCCGTCTGAGGGCGACGCTGGCCGGGGGCGTTAACGCCGTGGTCGTCGCACCGCCCGGCGCCGGCAAGACCACCCGCATACCCCTGGCCCTGGTGGACGAGCCATGGCTGGCCGGCCGCAAGCTCATCCTGCTCGAGCCCCGGCGCCTGGCCGCCCGGGCGGCGGCTGCGCGGATGGCCTCGACGCTCGGCGAGAGTGTCGGCGACACGGTGGGCTTCCGCGTCCGGCTGCAGTCGAAGGTTTCCGCCCGAACCCGGATCGAGGTGGTCACCGAGGGCGTCTTCACCCGCATGATCCAGGACGATCCGGCCCTGGAGGGTGTCGGGGCGGTCCTGTTCGACGAGTTCCACGAGCGCAGCCTGGACGCCGATATGGGCCTGGCGTTCGCCCGCGACAGTCAGCGGCTGCTGCGGGAGGATCTGCGCATCCTGGTGATGTCGGCGACGCTTGACGGGGCGGCGGTGGCCAGGCTGCTGGACGACGCCCCTGTGATCGAGAGCCAGGGGCGGGCCTTTCCGGTCGACACGCGCTACCTGGGTCGCGACCCGGCCAGACGGCTGGAGGAGCAGGTCGCCCGCGCGGTCGACAAGGCGCTGGCCGAGGACGCCGGCAGTCTGCTGGTCTTCCTGCCGGGACAGGGCGAGATCCTGCGGACCCGAGACCTGATCGCCGAGCGGATGCGGCGTTCCGACGTCGATCTGGCCCCGCTGTACGGCGCTATGGAAGGCCGCGACCAGGACCTGGCGATCAGTCCCTCGCCGCCGGGACGGCGCAAGGTGGTGCTGGCCACCTCCATCGCCGAGACGAGCCTGACCATCGAGGGCGTCCGCGTGGTCATCGACGCCGGCTTCTCCCGCGTGCCGCGTTTCGATCCGGCCAGCGGCCTGATCCGGCTGGAGACGGTGCGGGTCTCCCGCGCCGCCGCCGACCAGCGCCGGGGTCGGGCCGGCCGCACGGAGCCCGGCGTCTGCTACCGCCTGTGGGAGGAGGCCGAGACCCGGGCCCTGACGCCGTTCAGCCGGCCGGAGATCCTCGAGACAGACCTGTCGGGTCTGGCGCTGGATCTGGCGCGCTGGGGCGCGCGGGACGCGTCGGGCCTGGACTTCCTTGATCCGCCGCCGTCCGCCGCCTTCGCCGAGGCGCGGGCGCTGCTGCTGCGTTTACAGGCTCTGGACGGGCAGGGGGCGCTGACCCCACATGGCAAGGCGCTGGCGGGTCTGCCGCTGCCGCCCCGGCTGGCGCATATGGTGGTGCGGGGCGCGGCGGGCGGGCAGGCGCTGCTGGCGGCGAAGATCGCCGCCCTGCTGACCGAGCGCGGGCTGGGCAGCCGGTCCACGCACCTGGGCCATCGCCTGGAGGCCTTCGACCGCGACCGCTCGCCTCGCGCCGGTGACGCCCGCAAGCTGGCCGAGCGGTGGGCCCGAGCCGCCGGCTCGCCGCCGAAGCAGCCGCCGCTCGACGAGGCGTTGCTGCTGGCCGAGGCCTTTCCCGAACGAGTGGCCAGGGCGCGGGGTTCGTCGGGCGAGTTCCAGCTTGCGACCGGGCGCGGCGCCCATGTCGAGGCGACCGACGTGCTGGCCCGGGAGAAATGGATCGCCATCGGCGAGATGGGCGGCGGTGCGGCGCGCGACCGAATCCTGCTGGCCGCCCCGCTGGACGAGGTCGCTCTGCGCGAAGCCTTCGAGGGCCGGCTGGTGCGCGAGGAGAAGCTGGAGATCGAGGCCGACGGCAAGGTGCGCGGCCGTCGACTGCTCAAGCTCGACCGCTTGACCGTCGAGGATCGGCTGATCGAAAGGCCCGACCCGGAGATGATCGCCCGCGCTCTGTCGGACAAGGTGCGACGCGAGGGGCTGGCGGCGCTCAAGCCCGGCGAACGGACGCAGTCGCTGCTCGCCCGCGCGGGCTTCCTGCACGCCGGTCGCCCGGAGGTGTGGCCGGACCTGTCGGAGCCGGCGCTGCTGGCGCGGCTGGACGACTGGCTGACCCCGCTGCTGACCGGCAAACGGTCGCTGGCAGAGCTGTCCGACGGCGCGGTGGCCGACGCCATCCGCACCCTGCTCCCCTGGGACCTGCAGCAGAAGCTGGAGGCCGAGGCCCCGGCCCGCTGGCAGGCCCCGACCGGCTCGAGGTTCCACATCGACTACGGGGCCGAGGGCGGTCCCCGGGTCGAGGCGCGGGTGATGGAGCTCTACGGCCTGTCCGAGCACCCGACGGCGGCCGGCGTGCCGCTGACGCTGGCGCTGCTGTCGCCGGGCCACAAGCCGATCCAGATCACGAAGGACCTGCCCGGCTTCTGGCGGGGGACCTGGAAGGAGGTCCGCACCGAGATGAAGGGCCGCTACCCCCGCCACGTCTGGCCCGAGGAGCCCTGGCTGGCCCAGGCGACGACGCGGGCCAAGCCGCGCGGGACGTGAGGGAGGGGGTATTTCCAGGTCCGTTGGCGACGCGGCGCGGACACAGCGCCAGGCCCGTTACTCCGCGCGTCTAGTCGTACCCGAGGCGCGTCCAGGTCTGATGGAATGGCTCAAAGGGCGTCGGCGGAATAAACGCGGCGGCGGCTGTGTTCCCTGAGAGATAGACCTCCTCCAGCGCCCACACCCAGTGGTCGCGCACAACGGCGAATACTTCGGCGCCGCGGCGGAGTTCGGTCCGCGCAGCGCCAGCCTCGGCCATCCAGGCGTCAAGGAACGTGCGCGTGCGGTTTGGCTCCAGAGCAAACATATAGGTCCCGGCGCGAACGGCCTCGCAGGCGCGGGGCATGAGACCCGTCTGTTCCCAATCGATGATGGCGCTGACCTGCTGGTTTGCGAAGAAGAGGTTGCGGTGATGATAGTCGCCATGGATGACCTGCAGCGGGTCGAGCAGATCGTCGGAGTGTCGGCAATCAGGCGCGGTGAGCCATGCGCGCTGAGCCAGGGCACGGGCCAAGGCGATTTCGTCGGAAGCCGTGAGTACAGGACGAGCGAGGATCGCCTGCTCTACCTTCTCAAGGCGCTTCACCCAGGCAAGTCCATCCCAGGCCAGACGAGGCGTCTGTCGCCCGCCGGCCGGAAGCTCCGCGAGTGCGCGGTGAAGGCGGCCCAGGACCGCCCCTGCTGAACTGATTTCGGCAGGTGTCAGGGCGTCAGCATCTCGCTGAAGACCCGAGGCGAAGGGAAACAGGGCAAACCACGCGCCCTCGGTCTCAACGCCATCGTCGCCAGCCCGTGTTGGATGTGGCGGGACGGCTGGAAGTCCTCGCTCTGCAACGGCGTGGGTCACTTGTGCTTCGCGCCGCAGCAGGGCCGCTGAGCCGGCGCGGTACCGTCGCAGAACGAAACGACCGTCGACAGTCGTGATCGCGTAGACGCGGTTGACTGCGCCACCCTGGATTTCCTCGACCGTGAGCCATGGACCCAGGTCCCACACGTCCTGCAGTTGATGAGGCGGCTCGTTCATTGCTGAATGATCGCGTGAGTCTCAGTCAGCGCAGAGCAATGGTCCATCGAGTGGAGATCGATGACCCCCGCCAGAAGGCCCGCCTTCCACCTCCGGCTGCCCCCGCTCCCATGCCATCAAGGCCTAAGGGCAGGTGTCATCAGCGCTCCCTTTCCCCCCGATCTCCCGGCGACCCGAAGGTGTCGCGGGGCGCCCGCACCGGTCCCCGTAACGAGTGGCCAAGATGCTGGCGCCCGACCCCGGGATAGGCCAGCCTGCCGAAAACGACGCCGGGGAGGCGCGCTCCAATGATCCAGACTCTCGTCGCGAACGGGCTGCGGGCCCGCGCCTTTACCCCGCCGGATCCCGGCCTTCACGGCTGCGTCTGCTGCTCGCCAGCGCTCCAGACGCTCGGGCTGCTGTCGCTGCCGCAGCTGGCCTCGGCGGGAAAGGCGGACGGCTGGAAGCGCCTGGGCGCGCCGCCGCCGGCGCCGGCCGGGACCGTGATCCTCGCCAACGCCCGCATCCTGACCGTGGACGAGGCCTTCAGCACCGCGAAGGCCCTGGCCTTCCGGGACGGACGCATTGTGGCGGTCGGGTCGCTGGACGCCGTCCGGGAGGCCGCCGGCGAGGACGCCGAGGTGCTGGACGTCGGCGGGCGCACGGTCCTGCCCGGCTTCATCGAACCGCACATGCACTTCTTCGCCATCGCCATGTTCGGGACGATTCCCGACGTCGGGGCCGTGGTCTGCGAAGACGCGGACGCCGTCATCGCCCGCCTGGGGGAGATGGCCGCCGCGGCGCCGGATGAGGCCTGGATCGTCGCCCGCCAGTTCGACCCGTCGCTGCAGGCCGGCGCCGATCGCATCACGCGCCACACGCTCGACCAGATCGCGCCGCGCAATCCGGTGTTCCTGTTCAACGCCTCGCTCCACATCGCCTACTGCAACTCGCGCGCCCTGGAGCTCGCGGGCGTCACGGCCGCGACGCAGGATCCGCCCGGCGCCAGCTACGTCCGCGACGCATCGGGCGCGCCCAACGGCGTGCTGCAGGGACAAGCGGCCATGTTCTCGGTGCTGGGTCATAACCTGGCGGCCATGGCGACGGATGATATCCCGGAGGCCTGCCGCCGCGTCTGCGAGAAGGCCAACCGCGTCGGCGTGACCACCGTCTGCGATCAGGCCGCCGGCGGCTTCCAGGGGCGCGGCGAGCTGGCCGCCTTCCACGCCTTCGCCGCTTCGGGCCACATGACCGCTCGCCTTCGCTATTCCCTGATCCAGGCCGGCGAGCGCGGCTGGGACGCCATGGCCGTAAGACCGGGCGATGGCGACGAGATGGCCCGGGCCGTCGGCTGGAAGGTGGTCTCCGACGGCTCCAACCAGGGGCGCACGGGCCTGCAGCGCGAGCCCTACCTCGGCGGCGGCCAGGGCATGGCCTATGTCACGCCGGAGACGCTGCGCGAGATCACGGTGAGGCGCTCGCTCGAGGGCTGGCAGATGGTCATCCACGCCAACGGCGACCTCGCCATCGACCGGGCGCTGGACGCCATCGAGGCCGCGCTCAAGGCCGGCGCGCGCGCCGACAGCCGGTTCCGCATCGAGCACTGCTCGGTGCTGCACGACGAGCAGATCGCCCGCATGGCCCGGCTGGGCGTCACGCCCAGCTTCCTGATCGGCCACGTCCACTTCTGGGGCAAGGCCTTCCGCGACGAGATCTTCGGCCCGGAGAAGGCCGACCTGCTCGGCCGCGCATCCTCCTGCGGGGCGGCGGGTCTGCGCTGGACCGTGCACTCCGACGAGCCGGTCACCGAGATGGGCCCGATGAGGATGATCGACAACGCCGTCAACCGTTCACTGTGGAAGGAACCGGGCGGAGTGCTCAATCCGTCTGAGCGCGTCACGGTCCGGCAGGCCATCATCGCCCTGACCCGGGACGCGGCCTGGCAGTGCCATTCCGACCAGGAGATCGGGACGCTGGAGGTCGGCAAGTTCGCCGATTTCGTGGTGCTGGACCGCGACCCGATGGAGGTCCCCGCGGCGGAACTCGGCGCGATCCGGGTGCTGGAGACCTGGGTCGGCGGACGCCGAGTCTACGCGGCTCAGTCCCCCGCCGCGTAGATCATGATCCCCGTGGCCACCGACAGGTTCAGGCTGTCGGCGCGGCCGCGCATCGGGATCTTGACGTTGACGTCGCAGAGGGCGGCCAGCTCTTCGGGCAGGCCGGCCTGTTCGTTGCCCATCAGGATCAGGGTCGGTGCCTCGTACTTCGCCGTCCGATGATCGGTTTTCGCAGTCAGCAGGGTGCCGACCACCGAGCCCGGCCAGCGTTCGCGCCAGGCGATGAATTCAGGGATCGTCGCCTTGATGATCGGCACGGCGAAGATCGAGCCCATGGTCGCCCGCACCGCCTCGACCGAATAGGGATCGCAGCAGTCGCCGATCAGGATCACTCCGCCGCACTCGGCCGCGTCGGCGGTGCGGATGATGGTTCCCAGGTTGCCGGGGTCACGCACCGCCTGCAGCGCCACCCAGACCTTGGCCGTATGCGGCTCGACCATGGCCAGCGGCGTGAAGCTCTGTTCGAACACCGCCAGCACCGCCTGCGGATTGTCGCGACGGGCGATCTTCTCGAGGATCTCGCGGTTGACCTCGATGACCTGACCGCCGGACTCGTAGGTGATCTCCCGCGCCTGATCGAGCAGCGGATGTTCGGCGGCCTCCTTGCCGTAGATCAGGATCTTCGGCGCGTGGCCCAGCGCGACCGCCTCGGTGACGATCTTAAGTCCCTCGGCCAGGAACCGGCCGCTTTCCTCGCGGGCCTTGCGCATGTGCAGGGCCTTGACGGCCTTCACGAGCGGATTGGTGTGGGAGGTGATGACCCGGCTCATGACGACCACCGCGCGAAGAAGGACAGGCCGACCTGCCGCACGCCGGCCTGCTCCACCAGGGCCAGTTCGCCCCAGTCTATGCGGCCGGGGCGGCTGACGGCCTGGGCCACCAGCCCGGCCATCGAGGCGCCCGAAATGCGGGCGGCGTAGGCGTTGAGGATCAGGAACGAGGCGTCGTCGGACAGCAGGCCGCCGCAGAGGCCGACCATCTCGGGCAGGTCCTCGAACAGACGCCAGACCTCGCCGTCCGGCCCGCGGCCGAACTTGGGCGGGTCCAGGATGATACCGTCGTAGCGGTTGCCGCGCCGGTCCTCGCGCTGCACGAAGCGGCGGGCGTCCTCAACGATCCAGCGGACGTTGTCGACGCCGGACAGGGCGGCGTTCTCGCGAGCGCGCTGCACCGACTGCTTCGACGCGTCGACGTGGGTCACCTGCGCCCCGGCCAGGGCGCAGACCAGGCTGGCGACACCGGTGTAGCCGAACAGGTTGAGGATCTTCAGTGGCCGTCCCGCCGCCCGCTGGCGGGCGTCGAGCCATTCCCAGTTGGCCGCCTGCTCGGGGAAGAAGGCCAGGTGGCGAAAGTTGGTGAAACGGCCGTGGAAGCGGGCCTCGCCCCAGCTGAGCTCCCAGCTCTCGACGGGCTTGCCCTTGAAGCGCCAGCGGCCGGCCTCGTCCTCGTCAGTGGGGTCGAAGACGGCGTCGGCATTGTCCCAGACGGTCGCCGGCAGGCTCGGCGTCCACAGGCACTGCGGCTCGGGCCGCACGACCGTGTAGGGGCCATAGCGCTCGAGCTTGCGGCCGCCGCCGCTGTCGAGCAGGGCGTAGTCCGCCCAGCCGGTGGTGCGCATGAGGCTCGGAGCCTCGGCGATGGTGGGGCCGTTCATGGGCGGGCGATACGGCTCAGGCGGCGACCTGTCCAGTCCGCGCCGCGTGACGCGTCTTGTCCCAATGGTGCGGACAGCGGACCAGCTGCCAGAGCGCATGGGCGGCGGCCAGCGAAAGCAGGGGCCAGTAGAGGGGCATCGCCAGCAGGTCCCGCATCCTCAGTTCACCGCCGGCGCGGCGCACCCCGACCGCCGCGGCGGCCGTCGCGCCCAGCCATCCGGCGACCAGCAGGCTTACGTCGGCCGCCGTCAGCCAGCCTTCACCGGTCCAGAGGTGCGCGGCCGTGGACATCAGGCTCCAGGCCAGCAGCGGTCCGTGGCCCATGGCCGCCAGGATGGCCATGCCCAGCGTCAGACCGAAGGCCAGCATCACGCCGGTGTGCCAGTGCGGCGGCGATCGTGTCTGGACCCCGAAGGTCTGCATGTAGCCCTTCACCCACCGGGCCCGCTGCGGCAGCCAGTCGGCGAGCCGATCCGGCGCGGCCTCGAACGTCGGCAGCTCCAGCACGCCCAGATCGTAGCCCTCGGCCGCCAGGCGGAAGCCGAGATCGGCATCCTCCGTCACGTTCCAGGCGTCCCATCCGCCCACGGCCCGCAGGGTCGACATCCGGAAGTGGTTGCTCGTGCCGCCCAGCGGGAAGGGCAGGCCCAGCCGGGCCAGCAACGGCAGGACGGTCTCGAACTGGATGGCGTACTCGATGGCGAACTGGCGCGGCAGGAAGCGGCGATCCGGCTCGATGCGCAGCGGCGCCTGGAGGCAGGCGAGCCGCGCCGATCCGGCGGCGAAGCGGGCGGCGGCCTCGCGCAGCTGCCCGGGATGGGGCCGGTCCTCGGCGTCGTAGATGGTGACCAGGTCTCCGGCCGCCCTTTCCAGCGCGATGTTGCAGGCGCGGGGCTTTGTCCGGGGGTGTCCCGGAGGCGCGACCACGACCTCGACATGGCGCGGCAGGCGCAGGCCGGCCAGCGCCTCGCGGGTCAAGGCGTCGTCGGCCTCAACGACGACAAGGACCTGCAATCTGCGCCGGGGATAACTCAGGGCCTCCAGCGCCTCCAGCAGCTGTGGAACGACCTCCGCCTCGCGGTAGAGCGGGGCGATCACGGTGTAGGCGGGAAGGGCGGCGTCGGGGAGCTGCGGGGCCGGAACGTGCGCCCGCGGCGTCAGCGCCGCCGCCAGGCGCATCAGGGCGGCGACCAGGAACAGCAGGAACACAAGATGGTGCAGCACCTGGCCTGCGACGGCGGGCCACAGGATCAACGCCGCGACCGGCGCCGTCGTGACGATGCCCAGGGCCGTCCATTGCAGCGCGGTCGGCGGCTGCGCCGCGCCGCGCCTGCGAAGGACATCCGCCTCGGCCGCCAGCCGGGGTCGCGGCCGGCTGGGCGGGCTCCCGTCGGGCGCGCTCCAGCGCCGGGACTGCGGTTCCTGTCTCGCCTCGGTCATGCCGCCCCCGATGCCGCGCGGGCGAATCACTCAACCAACAGCAGGTCCCGGTCAAGAGGAAAGTTGCCCTGAAGCAACCATGACGCGTGGCGCGCCGTCCGCGCGGGTTGCGGCTGGTGGGTGATTGCCGTTTAGTGTTCGCGGGGAACAGAAACGCAGGGGAATGGCGAGTCGTGACCACGACGTTGAAAAAGCCGCAGCGTTCGGCCCGCAAGCCCAAGGGGGACGGGCATCTGCGGCGCGGCGAAATCCTTCAGGCGGCGGAGCGCATCTTCATCGCCGAAGGTTATCAGGGTGCCACGATCCGGAGGATCGCAGACGAGGTGGGGGTCTCGTCGACGGCGCTGTACATGCACTTCCGCGACAAGGACGAGATTCTGCTCGAGATCTGCGATGGCGCGATCGAGGAGCTGCTTCGCATCAACACCGAGATATCGTCCCAGCCGATCGACGCGGTCTCCCGCGTCAGGCTGATGCTCGACGCCTACATGGACTTCGCGCTGAACAATCCCAACGCCTATCAGCTGGTGTTCTGCGGCCCGGCGGGCCTGCTGTCGGAGGACAAGCAGCAGATGACGCGGGACCTCGGCGATCGCTGCTACGACAAGTTCGTCGGTGTTGTTCGCGAAATCGGGGCCTCCGGGCGCCTGCGCACCGGCAATGTCGAGAGCGCGGCCCAGACCCTGTGGACGGCCTGCCATGGCCTGGTGGCTCTGCTGCTGACGCGGCCGACCTTCAACTGGGAGCCGACGCAGGACCTGAAGGCCGTCATGCTGGACGGCATCCTCTACGGATTGATGACGGACTGACCATGCAGCCGCTCGCGTTCGGCGCCGCCCTCGCGGCGGGGCTGGCGCTGGCCGGCGAGGTCATGGCGGCGCCGCGCGTGATGTCCGTCGACAGCTGCGCCGACCAGTTCGTGATCGCGCTCAGCCCCCGCGACGCCATCGTCGGCGTATCGGCGCGGGCCGATGACCCTGACAGCTACATGCGCGAGCAGGCGAGGGGCCTGCCCCAACGCCGCGCGACCGCCGAGACGGTGCTGGCCCTGCGGCCCGATGTTGTCGTCCGCTACTGGGGCGGCGACGCCCGGCTGTCCGAAGCGCTAACCCGGCGCGGCGTCACCGTGGTGCGTATCGAGGACGCGCGGGACTTCGACCAGGTGCGCGCCAACGTCCGCGCCGTGGCCGGGGCTCTGGACCAGCGGACGAAAGGCGAAGCGCTGATCGCCGGGATGGACGCTCGCCTGGCCCGGTCGAAAGGCGCCTGGGACGGCAGGCCCGCCATGTACCTGACGCCGACCGGCTACAGCTCCGGCGGCGGCACGCTGATCGACGCCATGCTGCGGGCGGCCGGATTGACCAACCTTGTCAGCGGTCCGGCCTGGGAGCCGATCCCGCTCGAGGCCATCGTGCGCGGGCCGCCGTCCGCCTTCGTGCTCGGCTTCTTCAGCCGACTGTCGGGCCTGACCACGCGGTGGGGGCCGGGGCGGCACACGGTCCTGCAAAAGCGTCTGCCGGGGCGGACCATCGCCTCGCTGCCGGGCGCCCAGATCGGTTGTCCCGCCTGGTTCGTCGGCGAGGGCGTCGAGACCCTCGCCCTGGCGGCGCCCCGGGACATCCGATGAGCCGGCTCGCGACCCTGCCCGTCCTGGGCGCGCTGTTGCTGGCCGCGCTGGTCCTCGCCGTTCTGGCCGGCGAGACGGCGATGTCGCCGGCCGAGTACGGCGCGGCGCTGCTCGACCCGGCCTCGCCGGCGGCGGAGATCCTGTGGTCGATCCGCGCCCCGCGCGCGGTGATGGCCGCGCTGGTCGGGGCGGCCCTGGGCCTGGCGGGGGCCGCGCTGCAGGGCCTGCTGCGCAATCCGCTGGCCGACCCGGGCGTGCTGGGCGTCTCCGCCAGCGCGGGCCTCGGCGCCGGCCTGACCATCTCGCTCGGCCTGGCCGCCGTACCGCTGGCCATCGAGGGCGCGGCCCTGGGCGGGGCGCTGGGCTGCGGCCTGCTGGTGACCGCCCTGGCGGCCAGGTTCCGCACGCCCGAGGCGCTGATCCTGATGGGCGTTTCGCTGTCGGCCTTCGCCGGCGCCCTGTCGGCGCTGGTCTACAACTTCGCCGCCTCGCCGATCATGGCCACCGAGGTGCTGACCTGGATGATGGGCTCTGTCGCCAACCGCGACTGGCCCGACGCCCTCGTCGCCCTGGGACCGATGGCCCTGGGCGCGGCGTTGGTCGCCTGGTCCGCGCGCGGCCTGAGGATGCTGGCGCTGGGCGATGAGACCGCAGCGCTTTCCGGTCTGCCCATGGCGCGGCTGCGGGCGGCGGCGGTGGCCGGCGCGGCCCTGCTGACCGGGGCCTCGGTCGCGGCCTCGGGCGTCATCGGCTTTGTCGGCCTGGCCGCGCCGCATCTGGTCCGCCGGAGCGCCGGAGACGATCCCGCCCGCACCCTGGCGCCGTCGGCCCTGGCCGGCGCCATCCTGCTGGTGCTGGCCGACCTGGCCGCGCGGATCATACCCACCGAGCAGGAGCTCAAGCTGGGCGTGGTCACCGCCCTGTTCGGCGCGCCGGTGTTCGCCCTTGTCGCCTGGCGGGCGGCCCGGAGCTGGCGGGCATGACCGCGGCGGCCTGGACCATCGAGGGTCTCACGGCGCGGCTGGGCGGACGCCTGGCCGTGGATAACGTCAGCCTGACCGCGCGATCCGGGGAGGTCGTCGGGGTTCTTGGGGCCAATGGCTCCGGCAAGACCACCCTGCTGCGCGCGGGGCTTGGACTGATCAATGCTGACGCGGGCACCGTCCGGCTCGGCGGCGAGCCGCTGGAGGGGCTTTCCGAGGCCGGGCGCGCGCGACTGGCCGGCTACCTGCCGCAGGAACGCCGTGTCGGCTGGAACCTCGCCGCGCTTGAGATCGCCGCGCTGGGCGCGCCGGACCTGCCGCCGGCCAGGGCCCGAGAGGTTGCCGCCGGCAGCCTGGCCCGCGTCGGCCTGTCCGGCTTCGAGGGGCGGGGCGTACTGGACATGTCCGGCGGCGAGCGGGCCAGGGTGCTGCTGGCCCGGCTGCTGGCCACCCGCGCGCCCTTGATGGTCGCCGACGAACCCGCTGCCGGCCTGGACCCGGACGCCCAGTTCCTGACGCTGGAGCTTCTGCGCGCCGAGGCGGCCTGTGGCGCGGCCGTCGTGGTCACCCTGCATGACCTGACCCTGGCGGCCCGGTCCTGCGACCGGCTGGTCGTGCTGCATCGCGGGCGCGTGGTCGCCGACGGCGCGCCGCTGGAGGCCCTGACTCCGCAGGTGCTGCGCGAGGCGTTCGGCCTTGCCGGCGCGCTGGTCGAGGCCGAGGGCGAGCTGGTGCTCGCCGCCCGGCGAGCGAGTTAGCCGCCGCCGGGCAGGTAGGCGGCTCGCGGGTCGGCGGGCGGCGTCAGCGGCGTCCAGGACCCGCGCCGGATGTCCGACGACAGGCTCAACGGGGTCGAGCCGCCATTCAGCCGGGCGCGGTAGACCATCATCGTCTCGGTCGTGCGCATCACGTAGTTGCGGGTTTCCGAGAACGGAATGCACTCGATGAAGTCGAGCGGGTCGGTTCCGCCGCCGCGCGGGTCGCCGCAATCACCCACCCACTTCGCCGGCCGTCCCGGCCCGGCGTTATAGGCCGCCGAGGCCATGATGTAGGAGCCGTTGAAGGTGCTGATCATATCGCCCAGGTAACGCGCGCCCAGGCGCATGTTGAACTCCGGGTCGAACAGTCGCTCCAGCGACCAGGGTTCGCCGATCTTTCGGGCGACGCTGGCGCCGGTGGCGGGCATCAGCTGCATCATGCCCCGCGCCCCGACGCCGGACTGGGCCCGGGGGTCGAAGTTGCTCTCCTGGCGCGAAATGCTGTGCACGAAGGCCGGTTCGGCCGCGCCATCGACATAGGGCAGGCGCAGGATCGGATAGCCGCGCTCGGGCAGATGCATGCCCCGCTGGGCCGCCGTGCGCACGGCCCGCATGGCGGTGTCCTGATCCTGGTAGCCGCGCACCAGGTCGACCAGCAACGCGATCTCGGCCGCCGTCGGCAGGGTGTCGTCGATGTGCAGAATGAAGACCTTGAAGGTGTCGCGGTTGCCGGTCTCGATCAGGGTGCGGGCGGCCTGCACCAGCTCTCGCCCCTCGAACCGGGCGCGATCAGCCGGGGTGATGACCGGGTCCTTGCCCAGCACCAGTTCTTTCTGCCCGGCCTTTTCAGCGGCCAGCTGGCCGTAGAAGGTCGTGATGTGCTGCCCGCCACGCTGGTAGAAGGCCAGGGCTCCCGCCTGGTCTCCCAGCGCCTCGGCCGCGCGGCCCTGCCAGTACAGCGCCCGGCCCTGGGTGATCGGTGAGGTGCCGGCCGCCGCCAGTTTCGCGAAGTGGTCGGCCGCAGCCTTCGGGTTACGCAGCTTCGAAAGCGCGATCCAGCCGGCGTAGAACTCGGCCTCCGCGGCGTCAGGCCCGATGGTGGCGCCGGTGTTGGCCGCGGCGCCATAGGCGGCGGCGTAGTCGCGGGCCTGCAAGGCGTCGACGGTGATCCGCTTGCGGTCGGCGGTCCAGGTGCGGGCGCCCAGCTCGCTGGTCGGCGCGGCCTTCAGGCCGCGGGCCAGGGCGCGAAGCTCGCTATCCATGCCGCGACGGCGGAAGTAGGACACCTGCTCGTAGACCAGGCCCGGATCCTGCCGCTGGGCATGGTCCATCATCGCGACCATGTCGTTGGCGGTGGATGATCCGGCGCGATAGGCCAGCCTGGCCTCTGCAACCAGCTTGTAGGATCCGCTCAGGGTGGCGACATGCTCCTTCGCCGCCGGCCCCTGCGGACCGTACAGCAGCACGTCGGCGCGGCGAATGTGATCCTCGTCGGTCAGGAAGTGTCCGAAGCGGGCGCGCATGGTGCGCTGCGGGTCGGCGTCGAACATCTTCTCGCGCCACCAGGCCTTGATCAGGTCGCGGGCGTCGAGTTCGCGCTTCGAGGCGCGCAGGGCGGAAGCCAGGGCCATGGCGCCTTCGGCGGTCTGGGGCTCGGAGCCGCCGAACCAGGCGATGATTCGGTCCGGCGCCATGCCCGACGTTTCCAGCAGCTTTTCGGCGGTGACCTGGCGCTTGGCGGCGCGCGGCCAGCCGTTCAGATCGCGCCGGGCGGCGTCGGCCTCGAAGAAACTCATCGATTCCGGCACCCGGTCGGCGAGGGCCCAGAGCGCGATCTTGCGGGCGACGGGATCCTGGATCGAGTCCATGGCCGCGCGAATCGAAGCGGCTGAAGTCCCGGTCAGCGCGTTGCGCAGACTGGCGGCGTCGGCGTCCGACAGCGGCTGGCGGTAGGCAGGCTGCGGCGTGGAGACCAGCTGCGGCGCGCCACCGGAAACCTGCGCCACCGCGGCGCTTCCGAGAATCGCGGCGATACCGGCGCCGATCAGCATTTTCCGTCCAGTGGCCGTCAAACCTTCGTCTCCTCGTCCATTCATCCGCTTGCGGGCCATTGCGGAGCCTGCACCGGCGGACATATTGTCCGCGCCCGACACACTGCCGCAATCCAAAGCGGCGACCTCACGGCATTTTGCAAGTCATGGTCCAACTTCCGTTCCGGGGCGCCATCACCGCCCTTATCACGCCCTTTCGCGACGGCGCCGTCGACGAGGCCGCGTTCGTGGCCCTCATCGAGCGCCAGATCGCGGCCGGTATTCATGGTCTGGTTCCCGCCGGAACCACCGGCGAGACCTCGACGCTCAGTCATGATGAACACAGGCGTGTGGTCGAATTGTGCGTGCAGACGGCGCGCGGGCGGGTGCCCGTAATCGCCGGCGCCGGCTCCAATGCGACGAGCGAGGCCATCGACCTGGCCCGCCACGCCAAGGCCGTCGGCGCCGACGCGGTGCTGGTCGTCGCGCCCTACTACAACCGTCCCAGCCAGGAAGGGCTGTACCGGCACTACGCGGCGATCAACGACGCCGTGCAGATTCCGGTCATCACCTACAACGTGCCCGGCCGCACGGTCGCCGACCTGTCCAACGAAACGCTGGAACGTCTGTCGACGCTGCCCAATATCGTCGGCATCAAGGACGCCACCGGCGATCTGACCCGCATCAGCCTGCAACGCCTGACCTGCGGGCCGGAGTGGGTGCTGCTGTCTGGCGACGATCCTACCGGCCTGGGCTACATCGCCCACGGCGGAGCCGGCTGTATCAGCGTCACCTCCAACGTGGCGCCGGAGTCGGTGGCCGCCTTCTACAACGCCGCCCTGGCCCGGGACTGGGACACCGCCCTCTACCTGCAGGACCGTCTGATCCGTCTGCACAAGGCGCTGTTCCTGGACGCCTCGCCGGCGCCGACCAAGTTCGCCATGGCGCAGCTGGGCCTGTGCTCCGACGAGGTCCGCCTGCCGATCGCCCCCTGCGCCGATGCGGTGAAGCCGGCCATCCTCGAGGCGATGCGCGAAGCCGGGGTGACCTGAGTGGCCCAGGCCGGCAAGCTGATCGCCGAGAACCGACGCGCCCGCTACGACTACTTCATCGAGGACGTCGTGGAGGCCGGCATCATGCTGACCGGCACCGAGGTCAAGAGCCTGCGCAACGGCCGGGCCAACATCGCCGAGTCCTATGCGGCGGTTGAGGGCGAGGCCATCATCCTGGTCAACGCCGACATCCCGCCCTACAGCGGCGGCAACCGCTTCAACCACGAGCCCCGCCGTCACCGGAAGCTGCTGCTGCACCGCAAGGAGATCGGCAAGCTGATCGGCGCGGTCCAGCGCGAGGGGCGGACGATCATCCCGCTCAAGCTCTACTGGAACGAAAAGGGCATCGCCAAGCTCGAGATCGGCCTGGCCAAGGGCAAGAAGACTCACGACAAGCGCGAGGCCACCGCCGAGCGTGACTGGCAGCGCGACAAGGCGCGCCTGATGAAGGGCAACCGGGCGGAGTAGGGGGAGGGCCGCGGCCAGCTACCCCAGCAACGCCTTCGCTCGCAGGAAGATGTCCTGGAACATCGGGGCTGTCAGCCGGCCGGTGTTCGTGTTCAGCCGCGAGCAGTGGTAGCTGTTGATTATGGTGTAGCCGCCAGCCTCGAACTGCGAGCCATGGCCCGGCTGGCCGAGCGAGGCCTTCAGGCCCATGGCCCGCAGCACGCTGCGCCGTGACACGTCGCCCAGGGTGACGATGACCTTGAGGTTGTTCAGCTCCGTCAGCTTGTTGGCGAAGAAGGGGCTGCAGGTCTTCTCCTCCGAGGTCTCGGGCTTGTTCAGCGGCGGGGCGCAGCGGACGACGTTTGTGATCATGGCGTCGACAAGCTTCAGGTCGTCCCTGCCGTCCGGGTCATAGGTCCCGGTGGCGAAACCGGTCTTCCTCAGAGTGTCGTAGAGCAGCCAGCCGGCATGGTCGCCGTTGAACGGCCTCCCCGTGCGGTTGGCGCCGTTGCGGCCGGGCGCCAGGCCCGCGATCAGCAGTCGCGCGCCCGGATCGCCGAACGACGGCGCCGGGCCGTTCCACCAGTCCGGGTTCTGCCGCCGGTTCTCGTCGCGATAGGCGACCAGCCGCGGGCAGAGCGGGCAGTCGCGCGGGGGTTCGGACGCGGCGCTCATCGGGATGCACGCGCAGACGAGGCAACCGAAAGCCCTCCTCCTCGATGGAGGAGGGTTGGGTGGTGGTGTGGACGCCGTGTTGAAGGAAGGGCTCGGCGAGGCGTCGGCGCCATGCGAAGCGAAACCCGCGCCGCAGCGGCCACACCACCATCCCCGGCCCTTCCTCCATCGAGGAGGAAGGGGGTTTGTTCCCTAAACCTCATCATCCGCCTCGATCTCGGCGCGTGACCGGGTGTCGGAGGGCCGCGGCTGATGCACCCGTTGCGGGCGGCCGATGATGGGGCCGAGGTCGAAGAGGTCGACGAAGCTGTCGCACTGGCGGCGCAGGTCGTCGCTGGCCATCGGCGGCTGCGACTTGACGGTGGAGACCACGGTGACCCGCGCGCCCAGCCGCTGCACCGCCGCGACGGCGGCCCGGAAGTCGCCGTCGCCGGAAAACAGCACGATGTGGTCGGCCTTGCCGGCCATCTCCATCATGCCCACGGCGATCTCGACATCCATGTCGCCGCGCCAGCGCTTGCGGCCCATGGCGTCGGTGTATTCCCTGGCCGGTTTCGTCACCACAGCGAAGCCGTTGTAGTCGAGCCAGTCGACCAGCGGCCGGATCGGCGAAAAGTCGTCGCCGCTGTCGGCCAGCGCCGTGTAATAGTAGGCGCGGATCAGCACCCCGCGCTTGCTGAACTCGTCGAGCAGCTTGCGATAGTCGATGTCGAAGCCCAGGGCCCGGGCCTGGGAGTAGAGGTTGGCGCCGTCAATGAACAGCGCCAGTCGGTCTGTCGGATAAAAGCTCACGTTTTCAAATCCTTGACTCAAATATCTCAACATAATCCGGACGAATCCGCCGTCGTCGCCCTGGGCAGCAGCCTAGCGGGGGACCACGAGTCCCGCGAGGCCCTGCTGGAGGCGGCGCTGCGGCGTTTCGCCGACCTGGGCCTTACGGTGCTGGCCCGCTCGGGCTGGTGGGAGTCGGCGGCCTGGCCGGACCCGTCGGCGCCGGCCTATCTGAACGGTGTGGCGCTGCTGGCGCCGGACGTCCCGCCTGAAGACATGCTCGCCGCCCTGCACGCCATCGAGCGCGCTTTCGGCCGGGCGAGGGGAGAGGTGAACGCCCCGCGCACCCTGGACCTCGACCTGATCGCCCACGGCCGGCTGGTGCTGGACGGCCCGGGCCTGGTGCTGCCGCATCCCAGAGCCCATGAACGCCGGTTCGTCATGGGCCCGCTGGCGGAGATCGCCCCGGCGTGGCGGCACCCGGTCTACGGCGGCAGCGCGAAGATGATGGCCGCCGGGGCGACGGTGGGGCGGGACGCGGCGCCGATTTAGCCCGCGACATCCCCCCACGCCCTTGCGGCGTTGCACAATGGGGCGCAAAACTCTATGTAAACCGGCTCCCACGACAGCCACCCGAGAGATTCATGGCCCGCGTCACCGTCGAAGACTGCGTCGAGAAGGTTCCCAACCGGTTCGGCCTCGTGCTGCTGGCCTCGCACCGCGCCCGCGCCATCTCGGCCGGCGCCGCCCTGCTGGTCGACCGTGACAACGACAAGAACCCCGTCGTCGCCCTGCGCGAGATCGCCGATGACGTGGTCGACAACGAAGGCCTGAAGGAAGGCCTGATCGGCACGCTGCAACGCGTCGACGAGCGCACCGAGGCCGAGGAAGAGGCGGAAACCGTCGCCCTGCTGTCCGATCCCACCCACATGCAGATGAGCGAACAGGAACTGATCCGCGCCCTGCAGAGCGACCGCGATGGCGGTCAGGAGGAGCGGTACTGAGTCCGGAAGGATCAGAACCCCTCATTATCGAGGCGGCCGAGGCCGCCCCTCCCATTGACGCGCCTCAAGAGGCGGCCGCCCGCCCCACCGGCGCGACGGCCGCCGCCCGCGCCGCCGCGCGTCCGCGCTTCCTGCGCCAGTACGAACTGATCGAGCGGGTCCGGGCCTATGACCCGACCGCCGACGAGGCGCTTCTGAACCGCGCCTATGTCTACGCCGTTCGGATGCACGGCTCCCAGACCCGGGCCAGCGGCGATCCCTATTTCGCCCACCCCATCGAGGTGGCCGGCATCCTGACCGAGTACCGGCTCGACACCGCCTCCATCGTCACCGCCCTGCTGCACGACGTCATCGAGGACACCAGCGCGTCCGGCGCCGACATCGCCGAGCTGTTCGGCGCGGAGGTGGCGGAGCTTGTCGAGGGGGTCACCAAGCTCTCGAAGCTGGAGCTGACCGCCGAACACACCCGCCAGGCCGAGAACCTGCGCAAGTTCATCCTGGCCATCTCCAAGGACGTGCGGGTCCTGATGGTCAAGCTGGCCGACCGCCTGCACAACATGCGGACGCTGAACTTCATCTCCAAGCCGGCCAAGCGCGAGCGGATCGCCCGCGAGACCCTGGACATCTACGCCCCGCTGGCCCGCAACATCGGCTGTCACCGCATCTGCACGGAGCTCGAGGAACTGGCTTTCGAGCACCTCAACCCGGTGGCCCGCAACGCTATCCTGCGCCGGCTGGAGGCCATGCGCGCCGACCAGGGCCGGGCGGTGGAGCAGGTCAGCGGCGAGATCACCCGCCTGCTCGACAAGGACGCCATCCCCGCGCGGGTGTTCGGCCGCGAGAAGCATCCCTTCTCGATCTGGCGAAAGCTGCAGCGCAAGTCGATCGGCTTCTCGCAGATGAGCGACATCTACGCCTTCCGCGTGATCGTCGACAGCGAGGAGGACTGCTACCGGGCCCTGGGCCTGATCCACCGCAACTGGCCGTGTATTCCGGAGCGGTTCAAGGACTTCATCTCCACCCCCAAGCGCAACAACTACCGCTCGCTGCACACCACGGTGGTCGGGCCCAAGGGCATGCGCATCGAGATGCAGATCCGCACCGAGGTGATGGACCGGGTGGCCGAGGACGGGGTGGCGGCCCACTGGCGCTACAAGAACTCCTCCTACGGCTTCGACCGCGAGGCCATGGAGGCCGACGGCGGCCGCGACCCGCTGGCCAACCTGCGCCAGCTGGTCCAGGTGCTGGAGCACGGCGGCGACGCCGAGGACCTGGTCGAACACGCCAAGCTGGAGATGTTCCTCGACCAGGTGTTCGTGTTCACGCCCAAGGGGCGGCTGGTCAGCCTGCCGCGCGGCGCCATGCCGCTGGACTTCGCCTACGGCGTCCACACCAATGTAGGCGACACGACCGTCGGGGCGAAAATCAACGGCGAACTCAAGCCCTTGCGGACACAACTTCAGAACGGCGACGTGGTCGAGATCGTCCGCGGGCCCAAGCCGGCCGTGCCGGCGGACTGGCGCTCGCTGGCGGTCACCGGCCGGGCCCGCTCGGCCATTCGCCGCCACATCCGCCAGACCGAGAAGGAAGAGTTCCTGCGGCTCGGCGTCTCGGCCATGGACCAGGCCTTCGCCCGGGTCGGCAAGACCCGCACCGGCGTCTCGCTGCGGCCGGCGCTGGATCGCTTCGCCGTGGCGACCGAGGATGAGCTGTTCGACGCCATCGGCCGCGGCCGGATCATGCCGTCCGACCTGCTGGAGGCGCTGTTCCCGGGCCTGAAGGACTCAGACATGGCCGCCGTGCTGGGGCGGCGAAAGATCGAGAGCGGCAAGGAAGCGCGCCAGTATGTGCGCGGCAGCGGCATCCCGGCTGGGGCGACAATCCAGTTCGCGACCTGCTGCAACCCGGTCCCCGGCGACCGCATCGTCGGCATCGTCGCCGACGAGAAGGCGCTGGACGTCCACGCCATCGACTGCCCGACCCTGGAACAGTACGACGAACGCCAGGACCTGTGGCGCGATCTGCACTGGTCGCCCGAGGCCGAGCGCAACACCATGGCCCGCACCCGCCTGCGGGCCACGATCCGCAACGCGCCCGGCGTGCTGGGCGAGGCCTGCGTCGCCATCGGCGAGGCCGGCGGCAACATCTTCAATCTGCGCATGCACCACCGGCAGGACGACTATTTCGACGTCGATTTCGATGTCGACGTCCGCGACGCCCGCCACGCCACCAACATCGTCGCCGCCCTCCGCGCCAATCCGATGATCGAGACGGTGGAGCGAGCGCGGGGGTAGGGCCTTCGGGCCGTGACGGTGGAGGGTAAATCGGCGGAGCCTATCCCTTCAAAGCCCCCACCGCCGCCGCCGTCGCCCGCGTGATCCGCTCGGGCAACGCGTCCAGCGGGAACCAGCCGCAGCCGCCCAGCTTGTCCGGCTCCAGCACCGCCGGCTCGCCGACGCTGTCCTCGACCAGATAGACCGGAGCGGTCCAGTGCTGGCCGTCGCCCGCGTCGATGGTGTCGGCCATGCACAGCAGGGCGCCTGGCGTGATGGTCAGGCCCAGTTCCTCCATGATCTCGCGGGCGCAGGCGGCGCGGATCGGCTCGCCCCAGTCGACCTTGCCGCCCGGTAGGCCCCAGTGCTGCGTCTCCGGCTCGCGCAGGCGCAGCACCAGCAGCAGCCTGCCGTTGCGCAGGATGGCGGCGCCGACGCCGACGCCGACGCCGGGACGGGGAGGGGTAGTGGTCATGAGGTCAGTGCTAGTCGCTTACCTCACTATCGTCATCCTCGGGCTTGTCCCGAGGACCCCTCGTTCAGCCTCAGCGTGAGAGGGGCATCACGCTCCCACCTGCGAACCGACCAAGGGGTCCTCGCCACACGGGCGAGGATGACGGTTCAAGTTTTCGCTGAGGGTGCTATGGAGCCCCCTCATGAATACTGACGCCGTCCTCGATGAATTCCGCGCCTGCGGGGCCCTGCGCGAAGGCCATTTCGTGCTGTCCAGCGGGCTGCACAGCCCGGTCTTCCTGCAGAAGAACCTGGTCTTCGCCCAGCCCGACCGCTGCGAGCGGCTGTGCAAGGCGCTGGCGGCGAAGATCGTCGCCCAGGTCGGCCAGCCCGACGTGGCGATTTCGCCCGCCGTCGGCGGCATCATTCCCGGCTACGAGACGGCCCGGCATCTCGGCGTGCAGTCGTTCTATGTCGAGCGCGAGGGCGGGGCCTTCAAGCTGCGCCGGGGCTTCCACATCGAGCCGGGCGCGAAGGTCGTGATGGTCGAGGACATCGTCACCACGGGCCTGTCGTCCCGCGAATGCATCGAGGCCATCAAGGCCGCGGGCGGCGAGGTGATCGCCGCGGCCTGCATCGTCGACCGCTCCGGCGGCAGGGCCGACGTCGGCGTTCCGCTGGTCGCGCTGGCCACGCTGGACGTCCCCGCCTACGAGGCCGACAAGCTGCCGCCCGAACTGGCGGCCATCCCGGTTCAGGACCCGGGTAGCCGGCGGCTCAGGTGAAGACTACATCCAGGGCTTGAGCAGGCCGTGCGTCCTTCGCGGCACGCTAACGCGCTCCTCAGGATGACGAAGGTGGAAGGCCTGCCCGGAATTCGTCATGGTGAGGAGCGTTCCTTGAGGATCGCGTCGCGAACCACGCAATGACCATGACCCATCCCCTCCGCCTCGGCGTGAACATCGACCATGTGGCGACCATCCGCAACGCCCGGGGCGCCAGCTATCCCGAGCCCGCGCGGGCGGCTGAACTGGCGCTGGCCGCCGGCGCCGACGGCATCACCGCCCACCTGCGCGAGGACCGGCGGCATATCTCCGATGCCGACATCGAGGTGCTGGCGGCGCTGTGTCTCAAGCGCGGCAAGCCCCTGAACTTCGAGATGGCGGTCACCGACGAGATGCTCGGCATCGCCCTGGCCCATCGACCGCGCGCCGCCTGCCTGGTGCCCGAGCGTCGCGAGGAGGTGACGACCGAGGGCGGCCTCAACATCGTCGCCGGTCACAATCATATCGCCCCGGCGGTGCAGCGCCTGCGCGACGCCGGCAGCCGCGTGTCGCTGTTCATCGACCCTGACCCTGTCCAGATCCGCGCCTCGGCCGACATAGGGGCCCAGGTGGTCGAACTGCACACCGGCGCCTACTG
>JBEIDC010000028.1:0-27067 GCA_040383665.1 Caulobacter sp. | reverse complement strand
TGTCGATGACCTACCAGAGCTGGAACAGCGTCCGGACATGGGCCGCCGAGCCGCTCGGCCTGGTGATGAAGGGCGGGGCCTGGTACCTCGCCGCCGCCGCGGGCGGGCGGACCCGCATCTTCCGGGCGTCGAACCTTCTCGACCTGGCGGTGCTGGACGAGCGGTTCGAGCGGCCGGCGGACTTCGATCTGCCGACCTACTGGGCGGAGGCGCTGGCCCGGTTCGAGGCGCGACTGCGCCCGACGTCAGCGAAGCTCCGTGCGTCGCCGACGGGGCTCGCCCGCCTCGCCCGGCTGGGCGCCTGGGCCGCCGCCGCCGTCGACGCGGCAGGACCGCCCGACCCGGACGGATGGCGCGGACTGTCGCTGCCGATCGAGTCCGTCGAGGACGCTGCCCTGATGCTGCTGGGCGTCGGCCCCGAGGTCGACATCCTCGATCCGCCAGCCTTGCGACGCCACCTCGCCGAACAGGCCGAGGCCATCGCTCAACGAAGCCGATAGTCGCGCGCCGGGGTGCGGGCTAGAACCGCATGATGATCGCCATCCCGCCCCATATCGAGCTCGACGAGGCCGAACTGGAGTTCAGCTTCATCCGCGCCTCGGGGCCGGGCGGCCAGAACGTCAACAAGGTGGCGACCGCGGTGCAGATGCGGTTCGACGCCCGGCTGTCGCCCTCGCTGCCCAATGACGTCAGCATCCGGCTGCAGAAGCTGGCCGGATCGCGGCTGACCAACGACGGCGTGATCGTCATCACCGCCAACCGCTTCCGCACCCAGGAGCGCAACAAGGCCGACGCCATCGACCGTCTGGTCGAGCTGGTCGCCAGGGCCGCCCAGCCGCCCCCGCCGCCGCGCAAGAAGACGAAGCCGTCCAAGGCCGCCAAAGCGAAACGCGTCGACAGCAAGGTCCGGCGCGGCGCGATCAAGGCCATGCGAGGCCGTCCGGGGTCGGCGGATTGAGGCGCGGGACAATTCGTCACGCCGAACAATGTTATTTTTGGGCCGCCGAGCGCCCGCGCGCCATTGAATCATGGGCGCGGCGGAGTAGCTTGGGCCTCAAGGATCCGACAATGGGGACAGGTATGCGTCGCGTAGCTTCAGGACTGGTGATTGTTTCGGCCGCGGCCGTTATGGCGGCTTGCAGCCAGCCCGCGGCCCCGGAGGGCGGCGCGACGGCGTCGACGGCGGCGGCCCCGGCCGCGGCGGTCGACCCCGCCAAGGCCGCGCTGCTGGCCAGCCTCCCCGCGCCCTACAACACCGGCGATCTGGAGAACGGCCAGAAGCAGTTCCAGCTCTGCCGCTCCTGCCACACCATCGCCGAGGGCGGCGCCAACATGACCGGTCCCAACCTGTACGGGATCTTTGGCCGCACGGCCGGAACCGTCGAGAAGTTCCGCTACTCCGAGCCGCTGAAGGCCTCTGGCATTGTCTGGGACGGCGCCAAGCTGGATCAGTGGCTGGCCGATCCGCGCGGCTTCCTGCCGGGCAACCGCATGTCGTTCATGGGCGTCAAGGACGCCAAGGACCGGATTGATCTGATCGCGTATCTGAAAGTCGAAACGGGTCACAAGCCAGGAGGCTGACCAGGAGCGAATGGGTGACCGCAAGGCCCTTCTGACGCGGCTCTACGAGGCGTTCAACGACAAGGATGTCGTGACACTCGTGGAAGGGATGCACCCGGCCGTAAGCTGGCCAGACTTGCTGGAAGGCGGGCGGATCGAAGGCCGGCAGGACCTGACAGACTACTGGGCCCGGCAGTTCCTGCTGGTCACCCCGGAAGCGACGCCCGTAGAGATGCGCGAGCTGTCCGATGATCGGGTCCTGGTCCGTCTCCACTACTTCGTGATGGCCACCGAGGGCGGCGGCGTCTGGGCCGACGAGATCACCACCAACACCTTCACCTTCGACGGCGACAAGATCGTCCGGATGGACTGGGGCGAGCCGGAGGACTGCGGGCCGGACGCCCTGATCATCGATCTGTTCGACGCCTTCAACGACAGGAACCTCGAGGCGGCCGCCGCGCTGCTGCACCCCGATGTCGACTGGCCCGACCTGTTAAGCCAGGACCGGCTGCACGGGCGCGATCAGGTGGTGGCGATGTGGTCCAAGCAGTTCGGCCAGTTCAACGCGGAGATTTCGCTGCTGGCGATCACGGCCCTGCGGGACGGCCGGCGGCGAGTCCGGGTCAACTATGTGGTGAGAACCCTGGCGGGCAGGATCTTCACCGACGAAGAGGCCACCATCACCTACACATTCCGGGACGGCCGGATCGCGCGCATGGACTGGACCGACTGATCGACCGCCCCCCCGGCGGTCAAACCAGCAGATCGGCGCAGGCGTCGAGGATAGCGTCGGCGTCCAGCCGATACTTCGCATACAGGTCCGGCAGGTCGCCGGACTGGCCGAAGCTCTCCATACCCAGGGCCCTGACCGCCTGGCCGCGCACCGCGCCCAGCCACGACAGGGCGGCCGGCGAGCCGTCGATGACGGTGACCAGCCGGGCCTCGCGCGACAGGGCGGACAGCAGCGTCTCCGCCGTCGAGACCCGCGGCGCGCCGCCCGTCCAGCGGGCGCGCCCGGCGGCGGTCCAGTCAGCATGCAGCACATCGGGCGAGGTCACCGCCAGCAGGCCGGCGCCGGGTTCGTCCTCGAGCAGCTGTTCGAAGGCCGCGAGGGCCTCGGGCGCGATCGCCCCGCAGTAGACCAGCGCCAGGCGGGCGTCCGGCGCGGGCGCCTTGAGCCAGTAGCCGCCGGCCACCACGCCCGCCTTCCACGCTTCGCCCTCGCGGACCGGCTGGTCGATCACCCGGGTCGAGAGCCGCAGATAGGTCGCTCCGCCGTCCTCGGCCTGGATACGCTCGAAGGCGTGGGCCATCAGCACGGCGGTCTCGTCGGCGAAGGCCGGCTCGTAACTGTCCAGGCCGGGCTGGCTCATGCCGATCAGGGGCGTGCCGATGGACTGGTGCGCCCCGCCCTCCGGGCCGAGCGTCAGGCCGCTGGGCGTCGCCACCAGCAGGAAGCGGGCGTCCTGGTAGCAGGCGTAGTTCAGGGCATCCAGGCCCCGGGCGATGAAGGGATCGTACAGCGTGCCCACCGGGAACAGCCGCTCGCCGAACAGCGGCGCGGAAAGGCCCAGCGCCGCAAGGGCGATGAACAGGTTGTTCTCGGCGATGCCCAGTTCGACGTGCTGGCCGGTCTCGCCCATGGTCCAGACCTGGGCCGAGGGAATGCGGTGGCGCTTGAAGACGTCCTCGTGGGCCCGGCGGTGGAACACGCCGCGCCGGTTTACGAAGCCGCCCAGGTTGGTCGAGACGGTGACGTCCGGCGAGGTGGTCACCACCCGACCAGCAAACTGGTCCTGGCCCTTGGCGATCTCGAACATCACCTTGCCGAAGGCGGCCTGGGTCGACTGTTCGCCACCGCCCTCTACGGCCTTGAGCAGGGTCTCGGCCGAAGGCGTGGCGATGTGCTCGGCGACCCTGCGGCCATCCTTGCGCGCGGCGAAGGGCGCGGTTTCGACCAGGCGACGGATGGCCTTCAGCTCGTTGTCGGCGAGGCCGGAGAGCATGTCCCACTCCTCCCCCTCGACGACGCCGAGGCGGGACCGCACCTCGGCGATCTGGGTCGGGGTCATCAGGCCGCTGTGGTTGTCCTTGTGGCCGGCGAACGGCAGCCGCCAGCCCTTGACCGTATAGGCGATGATGAAGCGCGGGGCGTCGTCCAGGGCGGCCGTCTCGAAGGCCTCCAGCACGGTCTCGAGGCAGTGGCCGCCCAGCTCGGTCATGACGAGGGCGAGCTCATCGTCCGTATACGCACTGATCAGCTTCAGCGCCGCCCTGTCGTCGGCAAGATCGCCGGTCAGCCGCTCGCGCCAGGCGCCGCCGCCCTGGTAGGTCAGGGCCGAATAGAGGTCGTTGGGCGCATGCTCGATCCAGGCCTGCAGCGCCGCGCCGCCCGGCCGGGCAAAGGCCTCGCGCTGGCGCTTGGACCACTTCAGCGTCACCACTGTCCAGCCGGCGGCCTCGAAGATCTCGCCGTAGCGGGTGAACATCCGGTCGCTGGTCGTCGCGTCCAGGCTCTGGCGGTTGTAGTCGACGATCCACCAGGTGTTGCGGACGTCATGTTTCCAGGCCTCGATCAGGGCCTCGTAGATGTTGCCCTCGTCCAGCTCGGCGTCACCCAGCAGAGAGATCATCCGGCCCATGGCGTCCGGATTCACCGCCCCGCGCGCTGCCAGATAGTCCTGGGTCAGCGATGCGAAGGCGGTCATGGCCACGCCGAGACCGACCGAGCCGGTGGAGAAGTCGACGTCGTCGATGTCCTTGGTCCGCGAGGGATAGGACTGCGCCCCGCCCAGCGAGCGGAAGCGTTGCAGCTGGTCGATCGTCTGGCGGCCGTAGAGATGCTGGATGGCGTGGAAGACGGGGCTGGCATGCGGCTTGACCGCCACACGGTCCTGCGGCCGCAGGGCGGCGAAATAGAGCGCCGTCATCAGGGTGGTCATCGAGGCGCAGGAGGCCTGGTGGCCGCCGACCTTCAGGCTGTCGCGGCTGTCGCGCAGGTGGTTGGCGTTGTGGATCGTCCAGCTGGCGAGCCAGAGAACGCGTTCCTCGATTCGCTGCAAAAGCGCGATGTCCTTGCCGCGAACGGCGAAACTTGCGTCGTCCATGTCCATCCCGGAGCCTGTTACGGGTGATCCCTGCCCTGCGTCGCCTTGTAGGCGGTTGTGATCGGGACCGCCAGATGCCGGCGCCACGCTCGACACGGACGACCAAACGCCCTTGGATGCGGCCAACAATGGACAACAGGGAAACGCCAATGCCGCAGGCACAGGCCAACGGGCTGACCATCGAATACGACATCACCGGCCCGGCCGACGCCGAACCGGTCCTGCTCATCATGGGCCTGGGCGCCCAGATGACCCGCTGGCCGCAGGGGTTCGTCGCCGAGCTGGCCTCACGCGATCTGCGCGTTATCCGGTTCGACAACCGCGACGTGGGCCTGACCACCCGGATTGACGCCGCGGGGCCCGCCGACATACCGGCGATCATCACCGCCCTGATGGAGGGCCGCGCGCCGCCGGTGGCCTACACCCTGTCCGACATGGCGGCGGACGCGGTCGGGCTGCTGGACGCCCTGGACATCGCCCGCGCCCATATCGTCGGCGCCTCGCTTGGCGGCATGGTCGCCCAGCTCGTCGCCGCCGATCACGCCGACCGGGTGCTGTCGCTGACCTCTATCATGTCCACGACCGGCAACCGCGCCCTGCCGCCGCCGACGCCGGAGGCCATCGCCGTGCTGAACGATCGCGGGCCCGACCCGCTGGTGGATCTGGAAGGCTATCTCGACCACGCCGTGAAGGGCGCGCGCGTCGTCGGCTCCCCCGGCTTCCCGGCGACGTCGGAGGACATCCGCCAGCGCTCCCTGGCCGACTTCCACCGCAACTACTATCCAGCCGGGTTCGGCCGTCAGTACGCGGCGGCCATGGCCTGCCCCGACCGTCGCCCGAAACTGGCGACAGTCACGGCGCCGACCGTTGTGATCCACGGCGCCGCCGATCCGCTGGTGCCGCTGGCCGGCGGCAAGGACACGGCCGAGGCCATCCCGGGCGCCGAGCTGGTCGTCATCAAGGGCATGGGCCACGACATTCCCGCGCCGCTGTACGCCACCATCGCCGACGGCGTCCTGAGGGCGGTGGAACGTTCAAAGGCCGCGACGGCCTGACCTACTGCGCGGGCGCGGTTCCGGCCGCGCCCTCGTCTTCCTCGAAGGCCTCGATCTGCCGCGCCGTCCATTCCGGCGACTTCGTGAAGCGGGCCAGCAGGTTGTAGAACACCGGCACCACGAACACCGTCAGCATGGTGGCGAAGATCGCCCCGAAGAAGATGGTCGCGCCGATGGTCTGGCGACTGGCCGCGCCGGCCCCCTGCCACAGCATCAGCGGCAGGGCGCCGAAGGCGGCGGTGATGGAGGTCATCACGATGGGACGCAGGCGCAGCACGGCGGATTCGATGACCGCATCGCGGATCGAGCGCCCCTCATCGCGCAGCTGGTTGGCGAACTCGACGATCAGGATACCGTTCTTGGCCGCGATGCCTATGAGAATGATCAGCCCGATCTGGCTGTAGGTGTTGATCGTCTGGTCGGTCAGCAGCAGGCCGAACAGCCCGCCCAGCGCCGCCAGCGGCACGGTCAGCATGATCACGGCCGGGTGGATCCAGCTCTCGAACTGCGCCGCCAGCACCAGGAACACCAGCAGCAGCGCCATGCCGAAGGCCAGAGAGACCGCGCCGGAGGCTTCCAGATAGTCCTTGGCCTGACCGCCCCAGGTGTAGCTAACGCCGGGGTTGGGGTTCTTGGCCGCCTCCGCCTGCAGGAAGGCCACCGCGTCGGCGACGGTGTAGCCGGGCGCCAGCTGGGCGGTCAGTTCGATCGAGCGCTGCCGGTCGGTCCGCTCGCGGTCGGGCGTGTCGCCGCGAAGCTCCGTGGTCACCACCGATGACAGCGGCACCAGCGCGCCGGACGTGGTCCGCACATAGAGGGAGTTGAGGTCGTCCAGCGTCCGGCGTTTCTCCAGATCGGTCTGGACGATGACGTCGTACTCCTGGCCGCCCTTGATGTAGGTCGTCACCCTGCGGGAGCCGAACATGGTCTCCAGAGAGCGCCCGACGGCCTGGGGCGTGACGCCCACGGCGGCGGCCTTCTCGCGGTCGATCTCCACCGAGAGGCGCGGCGCGGTCGGCTCATAGTCGAGCCGCGGGCGCGAGAAGCCGGGATTGTCCTGCATGGCGTCGCGGATCGGCTCCAGCCAGCGGGCGATCTGTTCGTAGTCGTTGCCGAGGCCGATCAGGTCGACGTTGGTGCCCCCGCCCTGCCCGCCGCCGCGCTGGAAGGCGCCGCGCACGCTGGCCACGGCACGCACGCCGGTGATGCCCGACAGGGACTTGTTGAGTTCATCGGCCACCTCGTCGGAGGTCTTGGTCCGCTTGCCCCATTCGCCCATGACGATGACGCCGTTGGCGGTGTTGAACTGGGTCGCCCCGAAGCGGGGGATGCTCAGGATGTAGCGGGCAGCCAAGCCATCGGCCTTGTAGGTCTCCATCGCCGCCTCGACCCGGGAGGCGGCCTTGTGGGTGTAGTCGAAGCCGGCGCCCTCGGGGCCAGAGATGCTGATGTCGACGCGCCCCCGGTCCTCGGCCGGCACCAGTTCCTGCGGCAGGGTGATGAACAGGAAGGCCGCAAGGCCCGCCAGCACGGCGACCAGCACCCCGGCGCCGATGGACGCCACCCGCCGGCCGAGCAGCATCTCCAGCGAATTGCGGTAGCTGTCCTTGACCTTGTCGACGACGAAGTCGACGCGGCGGGCCAGCCAGCCCTCGCCGGACGAGGGGCGCAGCAGCTTGGAGGCCAGCATCGGCGAGAGCGACAGGGCCAGGAAGGCCGAGAAGGCGACGGCCGCGGCGATAGCGACCGCCAGCTCGACGAACAGCCGTCCGATATAGCCAGGCAGGAACATCAGCGGCGCGAAGACGGCGATCAGAACCGCCGTGGTGGCGATTACCGCGAAGAACACCTGCCGCGCGCCGCGCGTGGCGGCGACGACCGGCGGCTCGCCCTCGTCGACCCGTCGCTGGATGTTCTCGACCACCACGATGGCGTCGTCGACGACCAGGCCGACGGCCAGCACCAGCGCCAGGAGGGTCAGCAGGTTCAGGGTGAAGCCCAGCGGGGCCAGGACGATGAAGGTCGCCAGAAGGCAGATCGGGGCGACGACCGAAGGAATGATCGCGGCCCGCCAGCTGCCGAGGAACAGAAGGTTAACCAGCGCGACCAGGGCGATGGAGATGCCCATGGTGACCCAGACCTCGTGGATCGCCTCGGCGGTGAACACCGAGGAGTCGACGGCGATGATCAGCTCCGTGCCCGCCGGCAGGGTCTTGTTGATCGCCTCGACTTCCTTCCGCGCGGCCTTGGCGATCGCCAGGTCGTTGGCCTGGGACTGACGGGTCAGGATGATGCCGATCTGGTCGACGCCGTTGCCGCGGAACACCCGGCGCGGCTCGGCGGCGCCCTCCTCGATCCGGGCGATGTCGCCCAGGCGGGTGACATAGGCGTCGCTGGCCGCGCCGCTCCGGGCGCGCAGCGGCAGGCGGGCAAAGTCCTCGGGCTTGGCGTAGCCGCGGTTGACCCGGATGGTGAAGTCCTTGGCGGCGCCTTCCAGCGCCCCGGCCGGGAGTTCGACGTTCTGGCTGCTGAGCGCGGTCTCGACGTCCTCGACGGTGACGCCCCGCGCGGCCATGGCGTCGGCGTCCAGCCAGATGCGCATCGCGTAGACAGGCCCGTTCAGGCCCACGGTGGCCACGCCCGGAATGGTCGACATCCGCTCGACGAGGAACCGGTCGGCGTAGTCGGCGAGCTGAAGCGGCGTCAGCGTCGTCGAGGCCATGTTCAGGATGATGATCGGCGCGGAGTCGGCGTTCGCCTTGGCGATCTGCGGCGGGTCCGCCTGATCGGGCAGCTGGTTGACCACGCGGCTGGCCGCGTCGCGCACGTCGTTGGCCGCCGACTCCAGGTCGGTGTCCAGCGTGAAGGTGATGTTGATCTGGCTGCGCCCATCCCGGCTCGAGGAGGACAGCTGATCTATGCCCTGGATGCCGGACACCTGGCGCTCGAGCACCTGGGTGATCCGCTCCTCGACGATCTCCGCCGACGCGCCGCGATAGGAGGTGGAGATCGACACCACGGGGGGATCGACGCTCGGAAGCTCGCGGATCGGCGTGCCGAGGAACGCGGCCAGCCCGATGACCACCAGAATGATCGCCGCGACGGCGGCGAAGACCGGACGCTTGACCGAAAGATCGGACAACATCAGCGGGGCGCCCGCTGCGCGCCGGCGGCCGCGGCGGGCGGCCGACCGCCGCCGGTGCGGACGGGCTGGCCGTCCTGGATGCGGTTGAGGCCGTCGGCGACCACGCGATCCCCGGCCTTCAGGCCGCCGAGCACCTCGACAAATCCGTCCTGGGTGACGCCGGTGTCCACGGCCTGTTTGCGCGCCGCCAGCCCCTCGCCGCGCGGGCCGATGACAAAGACATAGGCCTGGTCGCCCTCGAACTGCACGGCCGCCTCTGGCACGGCCAGCGCGTCGCGGCCGCCGTGAGTGATGGACACCCGCATCAGCATGCCCGGCTTGATCCGGCCCGAAGGATTGGGAAACTCCGCCCGCGCCGTGATGGCGCGGGTCGAGGCGTCGATGCGGCTGTCGAGCAGCGCGATGCGGCCCTGGAAGGCGTCTTCGGCCCAAGCGTCGGGCCGGGCAACGATCGGCGAGCCTTCACGCAGCACCGGCAGGTAGCGATCCGGGATCTCGAAATCCACGCGGACTACCGACACATCGTCGAGCGATACGATGGGCGCGCCGGGCGTGATCAGCGAGCCCGGCGCGACGTCGGACAGGCCGACCACGCCGGAGAAGGGCGCGCGGATGACGCGGTCTAGCTTGCGGGCGCTGGCGGCCTTCACCCCGGCCCGCGCGGTCTCCAGCACCGACAGGAACTGCTCGGCCGTAGCGCGGGGCGCGATGCCCTGGTCGGCCAGCGACTTCCATCGACTGTAGTCGCGCTCGGCCTGATCCAGGCGGGCCTGCGCCTCTATCAGTCCGGCGTCCTCCTCACCGGCCTTCAGCTCGACCAGGACCTGACCCTGTCCGACCCGCTGGCCGTCGCGGAACCGGACCGCGGTGATCATTTCGGTGGTGTTGGAGGTTATGGTCACCGACTGGCGGCCCTTGGCCACCCCCAGCACCTCGATGCGGTCGATGAAGGCCCTGCTGGCCACTGTGACCTGCGACACCGCCGCCGCACGTCCGCCCGCGCCGCCTCCGGGACCGCCCTTCCCCTTCGGCTCGGCCGTGGCGAGTTTCAGGGCGCCGCCAACAACCAGCAGGCCGAGCAGCCCTGCCGCGACGATGAGGAAGAGATGCCGGCGGATCACGGGGTACGACTCTCCTGGCCGGGGAGTCCGGCGCGACATGACGGCACATATAAGGTCATTTCCCCGAGCGTAAACCGGATTGAGGTGACGCTCGCGTGACCCGAGGTTGCGGCGCCGAAACAATCAGAAGCGGCGCCAGAGGGCCAGAACCGGTCCATCCTCGACAGGGCCTGCCTTTCCGGCCGCCGAGCCGCGCCAGCCGGCCTGAACGCTCCAGTCGCCGAAATGCCGCACGGCGCACATCTCGACCTTGACCCACGACGGCTCGGCGTCCGTCCAGCCGGCGTAGGTCTGGGCGAGCAGCAACCAGCGGTCGTTCGGGGAATAGCCGAGGGTCAGGTCGAGTCGGGTCTCTTCGGGAAGGCCGGCGCGCACGATCCTGGCGACCTGACCGTCGATGAACAACGCGCCGTCGCCGACCGTGTAGGACCGACCGGCCAGCAGCCGGGCCTCGCCCGCGGCCTCTCCCGCGCCGGGCGGCGCATAGCCCGCATTGCGCCCCTCGCCGGGCGCCATGCCCCCGAGATAGAGGCTGATCGCCGAACGCTCGTCGTGGAACAGGGCGTAACGCAGTCCGAGCTCCGCCGGGCCGCGTCCCTCGTACCCGAGTCCGCCCTCCTCGCCGCGCGACCAAGCGAGCTTGCCCTGCAGCGTGATGCGGCGGGTCAGCCCATGCTCGAGATGAAGGCTGGCGGTCTCGTCGGTTCGGTCGATCCAGTCGTACCGGCGGCCGTCCAGGTCCCAGGCCTCGTCCGCCTCGGCCCGCTCATACTTGAGGATCGCCAGGGTCTCGCGCGGCGCGACCGGCCAGGCCCCGGCCAGGGCCTCGCCGCAAACGCAGACCGCCGCGAGCCCGAGGCTCGCGGCGGCCGCATTTGTCCATCGCCGGCTGTTGTCTAGGCGTCGTAACCGGGCGAGTTGCGATCCAGCTGACGCAGGCAGCCGGGCCAGGCCAGATTGCCGATCGGGCCCATGCCCCGTCCCATCTGGCCCTTGACCTCGGCCTGCGCGGCCTCCGGCGCGAACAGCACGTTCTCGCGTCCGCCGGACAGGGCCATGATCTGCTGCTGACACGCCCGCTCCAGGTAGAACATGCCGAGCCAGCAGGCTGCGGCGGTGTCGCCAACCGCCAAGGTGCCGTGATTGCGCAGCAGCATCAGCGTCTTGTCGCCGATATCAGCCACAAGTCGCTCGCGCTCGTCAAGGTTGAGAGCAATGCCTTCATAGTCGTGATACGCGATTTGCGGCAGCACGATCAGGGCGTGTTGCGAAAGCGGCAGCAGCCCTTCCTTCTGCGCGGAGACCGCGACGCCCTGGTCCGAATGCAGGTGCATCACGAACATGGCGTCCTCCCGCGCGGCGTGGACCGCCGAGTGGATGGTGAAGCCCGCCGGATTGATGAAGTAGGGCGTCTCCTGCAGCACCTTGCCGTCCAGGTCGATCTTCACCAGCGAACTGGCGGTGATCTCGTCAAAGAACATGCCGTAGGGATTGATCAGGAAGTGGTGATCCGGCCCGGGAATTCGGGCGGAGATGTGGGTGAAGATCATGTCGTCCCACCCGTGCAGCGCCACCAGCCGATAGAGGGCGGCCAGGTCGACCCGCGCCTTCCACTCCGCCTCACTGACCTTGCCCTTAAGCGAGCCTGCGCCTGTCATCGAACCGTCGGCCATGGCGTTTGTCCTCCCGCACCTTGTTCTGTTGGCGTCAGAGTCGCGCCGTGAGCCGGCGGCGTCAAGCGTTCCGCCGCTTGCGGAGCGCCGCCGGGCGCGCCAAGCTGATCGCCGTTCACGGACGCGACAGACGTCCGGTTGGGAGGGCTTGCGAAATGACCGATCTGACCCGACGCGGCCTGCTGGCTGCCTCCGCCGCCGCGACGGCCGGAGCCGCCACGTCCGCGGCCGCCCTGGACTGGCCGTGGAAGGCGAAAACCGCCGCGCCCGCGCCCGCGTCCTGGACGCCGGACGCCACCACCGTGGCCTCGATGATCCGCAGCAAGGAGATCAGCGCCGTCGAGGCGGTGGAGGCGGCGATCCGCCGCTCCGAAGCCCTGCAGCCGAAGCTGAACTTCATGGTCAACTCCGACTACGACCGCGCCCTGGACGCGGCGAAGAAGGGCGGCCAGACCGGGCCCTTCGCCGGGGTGCCCTTCCTGATCAAGGACCTCAACGACTACGCCGGCACGCCCACGCGCAACGGTTCGGGCGGCTATCGCGGCGCGCCGGCCGCCACGGCCAGCGAGCCCTGGGTCGAGGCCGCGCTGCGGGCCGGCCTGATCCCGATCGGCAAGTCGTCCTCGCCCGAATTCGGCTACCTGCCGACCACCGAGCCCCTTGCCTACGGACCGACGCGCAATCCCTGGAACACCAGCCGCTCGACGGGCGGGTCGTCCGGCGGCTCTGCGGCGGCCACGGCGGCCGGCGTGGTGCCGATGGCCCACGCCACCGACGGCGGCGGCTCGATCCGCATCCCGGCCGCCAACTGCGGTCTGTTCGGCTTCAAGCCCTCGCGCGGCCGGCTGATCGGCAACACCGACATGCGGGTCATCGCCCTGTCGGTCGGGCACGTCGACAGCCTGTCGGTCCGCGACTCGGCGGCGATGTTCGCGGCGACGGAGCGAACGGAGACAGGCGCGCCCTTCAAGCCGATCGGCCTCGTCAGCAAGCCCCTGCGCCGGAAGCTGCGCATTGGCGTCCTCAGCATCAGCGGCAACGGCCGCGAGCCCGATCCCGAGGTCAGGGCCGGCCTCGATAACACGGTGAAGCTGCTGGAGGGCCTCGGCCACCGGGTCAGCGAGACGAAGTGGCCGATCGACTCCGCGCGCTTTGGCCAGGACTTCCTGACCCTGTGGTCGGCCGGCGCGGCGATGGACATGGCGGCGATGGCGAAGATGCTGGGCCGCGCGCCCGACGCGGCCATGGCCGAGCCCTTCTCGCTGGGCATGGCCGAGCTGATCGCCAAGGCGCCCGACGGGGCGGTCGACGCGGCCATCGGCCGGCTGGCGGCGGACTCGGCGGCCTACGCCACCTGGTTCGACGACCTCGACGTCATCGTCTCGCCCGTGCTGACCAAGCCGCCCGTGCCGCTGGGCTACGTCTCGGGCGATGTGCCCTTCGCCGAACTGTCGGACCGCCTGACCAACTACGTCGGCTACACCCCGCTGCACAACGTCGCCGGCGCCCCGGCCATGAGCGTGCCGCTGCACTGGACGGCCGACGGCCTGCCGGTGGGCATCCACTTCGCGGCCAAGGCGGGCAATGACGCCCTGCTGTTCGCCCTGGCCTACCAGCTGGAGGCGGCCCAGCCCTGGGCGCAGCGGAAGCCGGGGGTGAGCGTCTAACGCTTGCATAATCTGCAATCACGATCATAATGCTTGCATGAACAGCAAGCAGCGGAAGACGCTCGCCGCCGTCTTCGCCGATCCGGTATCCGGAACGGTTGAATGGTCAGCGATCGAGACTCTGCTGCTCGCGGCCGGATGCCAGATCGTCGAAGGATCAGGCTCCCGCGTGCGGTTCGTGTTCGGCGAGATGGTGGCCACCTTTCACCGCCCCCATCCCGCAAAGGAAGCCAAGCGGTATCAGGTGCGCGACGCCCGGGCGTTCCTGATCAGGATCGGAGTGCAGCCGTGAGCGTGATGACCTATCGGGGCTATTCGGCCCGCGTGGAATACGACTCAGAGGACGAGATCCTCGTCGGCCGGGTCGCGGGCGTCAGCGACGTGGTGGGATTTCACGCGGACACGGTCGACGCCTTGAAGGCTGCTTTCCACGAAGCCGTCGACGACTACCTCGCTACCTGCGCGCGGATCGGCAAGGCGCCGCAGAAGCCCTTCTCCGGCAAGCTGATGCTGCGGGTGGACCCGAAGGTCCACGCCGACGCCGCCCGCGCCGCCGAGCTGGCCGGCCAGAGCCTCAACGCCTGGAGCGAGAACGCGCTGCGCCGGGCTGCCGGCGAGCGCTGATCCCCCTACCCCTCGACGAAGATCTTCTTCAGCTCGTTCTTCAGAATCTTGCCGTTGGCGTTGCGCGGCAGGGTCTCGTGCCAGAACTCGACGCGGATCGGCACCTTGAAGGCGGCCAGGCGGTCGGCGACGAAGGCGCGCAGCTCCTGTTCGGTGGCATGGGCGCCGTCCTTGAGGGTCACGACGGCGGCCGGCTCTTCGCCCAGCGTCTTGTGCGGGACGCCGACCAGGGCCGCGTCCATGACGGCGGGGTGGTCGTAGAGGACGTTCTCGACCTCGATGCAGTAGATGTTCTCGCCGCCGCGGATCAGCATGTCCTTGGCCCGGTCGATGATGAAGCAGAAGCCTTCCTCGTCAAGGCGCGCCAGGTCGCCGGTCTTGACCCAGCCGTCGACGAAGGTCTGGGCCGTGGCCTCCGGCTTGTTCCAGTAGCCCTTCACCACCTGCGGACCCTTGCACCACAGCTCGCCCACCGCGCCGATGGGCAGTTCGACGTGCGGCTCCTCGACCGACATGATCTTCAGGTCGGTAACCGGCACGGCCGGGCCGCAGCTGTCGGGACGGTTCTGGTAGTCCTCGGCCGAGTTCGAGGTGGCGGTGGCCGATGTCTCGGTCATGCCCCAGCCGTTGCCGGCGTGCGACTTGGGCCAGATCTCCTTGATCTTGCGGACCAGCTCCGGCGCCGAGGGGGCGCCGCCGTAGGCCATGCTCTCGATGGAGCTGAGGTCGTACTTCTCGCGGGCCGGATGCTCGATCAGCTGCCAGGCGATGGTCGGAACGCCGCCGGCGCTGGTCAGCCGCTCGCGCTCGATGACCTTCATGGCCTCCTCGGGATCCCATTTGCGCATCATCGCCAGCTTGGCGCCGGCGAACAGCGTCGGGTTCAGCACCGCGAAACAGCCGGTGGCGTGGAAGAAGGGCACGCTCAGCAGCGACCCCTTCTGCGGCAGGGTGGGATCGGGCGCAGGCGGCTGCTCGCCGCGACGCAGGAAGGCCCGCGCGCCGGCGCACAGCGCCGACATGATGTTGGAATTGACATTCCGGTGGGTGGCCAGGGCGCCCTTCGGCTTCCCCGTCGTTCCCGAGGTGTAGAAGATTGTCGCGTCGTCGTCCTGCTCGATCGGGGTGGTGGGCAGCGGCTGGTCCGGCAGGTCGGCCCAGCTGTTGGCGCCGCCGATGCTGTCCTCGATCTTGGTCACGAACGGGTGGGCGAGCTCATCAACCATGCGGCTAACGAAGACATGCTCAAGGTCGCGGCAGTTCGGGAAATGCTCGGCCAGACGGTCGAAACGCTCGGCGTCGACGATGCAGATCTTGGTGCCGGAATCGGTCAGGCCGTATTCGAGCTCGGGCCCGGTCCACCAGGCGTTCAGGGGGGTGAGGATCGCGCCCAGGCTGATGCCGGCGTAGAAGGCTACCGGCCATTCCGGCAGGTTGCGCATGACGATGGCGATGCGGTCGCCCTTCTTGACGCCCTTGGCCTCCAGCACCCTGGCGAAAGCAGCCACGGCGCGGTGGAAGGCCTCGAACGAGACGCGCTCGTCCTCATGCACCAGGAAGATCTTCTCGCCGTGGGCGCGGCCGATGGTGACCACGTCGCGCAGGGTCGGCGGGGCGTTCTTCCAGACCCGGGTCTTGATGCCCCGGATCTCGACCTCTTCCATCTCGGTGGGCATGCCCGGGGCCGTCAGGATGGCGTAGGCCTGCTTCACGGACATGGCGGGCCAGGACGGCTTGGACGCGGCGGCGTCGGTCATGCGCGGTATCTCCCTGGGGGTGCTGAAGACGGTGACTCGGCGCTCTTCGGCGGCCTTGCGTCGTCAAAAGCACAGCGACGCGCCAGGCGCAAACATCGGTTTGACCTAGTGGGAGGTCAACAGCCTCGGCGCGATGAAATCAAGGAAGGCGCGGGCTTTGCGCGGCAGTTCCTTCGCCGCCCACAGAGCATGAATCTCGAGCGGCGGACCGCTCCATTCGCTCATCACCCTGACCAGTCGCCCTTCACCTATCGGGGCGGCGACCACGAAGGACGGCAGCAGGGCCACGCCCAGCCCCTGGACAGCCAGATCGACCACCGCCTCGCCGGAACTGGCCCGGGTCTCGCCGCGAACCTCGACCTCGACCGTTCGACGGCCGTCGCTGAGCGGCCAGCGGCGGCCAAAGGCGACACCGGCGAAGTCCAGGGTCGGTCGGTCCCTCAGGTCGTCGGGCTTCAGCGGAGCGGCCCCCGCCGGCGCGGCGACCAGCCATCGCTGATAGGCGCCCAGCCGCCGGGCGGTCAGGCGGCTATCCTCCAGCGCACCCAGTCGGAAGGTCAGATCCACCGCCTCGGCCACCGGATCGACGCGCTCGTCCTTCAGCACGAAGTCGAGGCGCATCTGCGGATGGGCGTCCAGGAAGGCGCCGGCATGCGGGATCAGTTGGGCCCGGCCGAAGGCGACCGACGCGGCGACGCGAAGCAACCCGGCCGGAGCCCGGTCGAGCCCCTTTACCGCGGCCTCAAGCCCTTCGGCCTCGGCCAGCAGCGTCCGCGCCCGCTCCAGGGCCAGTCGTCCCGCGTCGGTCAGCGCCAGCTGACGCGTGGTGCGGGTGAAGAGCCGCGCGCCCAGCCGGGCTTCCAGGGCGTCGAGCAGGCGGCTGGCCGCCGGCTGGCCCAGCCCCATCTCCCGCGCCGCCCGGGAGATGGCGCCGGTGTCTGCGGCCCGAACGAACAGGCGATAGGCGTCGAGGCGATCCATTCATGCGATTACTGCATGGATGTGGTGCTAAATGACAGCATTATCGCGGCGCAGGCATCAGCGCATGATCCGGCCATGGCTGATTTCCCCCTGCACACCCGCGCCACGGCGCCCTTCGCCTCCAAGCCCATCATGGAGGAGGCCAACCGAACCCTGGGCTATGTGCCCAATCTGGTCGCGCAGATGGCGGAAGCCCCGGCGCTGCTGGAGGGCTACGCCACCCTGTCCGCCATCTTCCGCAAGGCCGATTTCTCCCCGGCGGAGCGGGCGCTGATCCTGCTGGCCGTCTCGGTGGAGCACGACAGCCACTACTGCACTCCCGCCCATACCGTCAGGGCCCGGGACACGGAACTGGACGAGGCGTCCATCGCCGCCATCCGCGCCCGCCGCCCGCTGGCCGATGACCGGCTGGAGGCGCTCAGGAGCTTCACCGTCCGCATGATCCAGGATCGCGGCTTCGTCGCCGATGCAGACCTCGACGCCTTCCTGGCCGCCGGCTTCACCCGCGCGAACGCCATGGAGATCATCCTGGCGATCGGGCTGAAGACCCTCAGTAACTACGTCAACCACATCGCCGAAACCCCGCTCGACCGCCCCCTCGTCGCCGACGCCTTCGCGGCCGGCCGGCGCGCGGCCTGACCAGAGGCTACCGACATGAAACCCCTCATTCTCGCCATGGCGATGATCGCCTGCGTCGCCCCTGCCGCTCCCGCCTTCGCGGCCAAGCCGCCGGTCTACACCGCCCCGCTCTCGGACGTCGCCGCCGGCGGCTACGATGTGGTCGCCTACTTCACCCAGGGCGCGCCGGTGAAGGGCGACAAGGCCTACTCGATGACCTGGAAGGGCGCGACCTGGCAGTTCGCCTCCGCCGGCAACCTCGCGGAATTCAAGGCCAATCCGGCCGCCTATGCACCGCAGTACGGCGGCTACTGCGCCTGGGCCGTGGCCAACGGCTACACCGCGAAGGGCGATCCCCGGAACTGGAAGATCGTCGGCGGCAAACTCTACCTGAACTACAACAACGATGTTCAGAGCAAGTGGGTCAAGGACATCCCCGGCTTCATCCGCAAGGGCGACGGCAACTGGCCGTCGGTCCTGGGCAGGTAGGACCGGATCGATGAAGCGCTACCTCAGATACATCCCCGACCTGATGGCCCTGTTCATGGCGGTCATCTTCCTCGACAGCCTTCGGTTCAAGTTCACCGATCATCCCAACACCCAGGAGATTTTCGGCCGGCTGGACGGCTGGGCCGGGACGCTCGGCGCGGCGGGCCTGTTCGCCCACACCGGCCTGTTCTCGCAGTACGTGATCGGCGCGATCGAGCTGCTGGCGGCCACACTGCTGATCGTCGGCCTGCATCCGCGCTTCAAGCACCTTCAGGCGGGCGGCGCGCTGGCCGGACTGCTGGTGATGACCGGCGCGGTCAGCTTCCATCTGTTCACGCCGCTGGGGATCGACCCCAACAACGACGGCGCCGGCCTGTTCGTCGCCGCCTGCATGAACCTGGCCTTCGCGGCCCTGCTGCTGGGCCTGTTCCGGCGCGAGGCTCTCTTGGAGCTGCTGCGGCGGGTGGCGGGGCTGGTTCAGCCCTCGCCAGCCTAGGCCTGGTTCGACAGGTCGAGCAGTGTGGGGTTGAACATGCTGCGGACCTCGACGGTCTGCAGCAGATCGTTGTTGCGGTAGAGCCTGAAGCTGGCCGGCTGCATGAAGGTCTTCTCGAATCGGGCGAAGCCCTGACGCGACGGCGGGCCGGCGCGCAGGCGCAGGACCTGGGCTCCATCGGGGCCCGTGACAGTCTCGGCGATCACATCGACCCCGGCCAGGGTGAAGGAGGCCGGGTCCGCAGACTGCCGCTCGCCGTCGATGACGGTCTCGGCCACCACGCTGAAGATCACCCGTTCGAACGCCATCGTCCCTGCTCCTGCTACGCGACCGCCGCGAGGCGGCCCAGCGCCGCTTCCAGCTTGGCCCTGGCGGCCTGCGCCTCGGCCAGCTTCTCGCGGTTTTCCTCGATGACCTCCTCCTTGGCCTTGGCCAGGAAGTCGGGGTTGCCCAGCTTGCGATTGACCCGGTCGATGTCGGCGTCGTGGCCGGCGATCTCCTTGGTCAGGCGCGCGCGTTCGGCGGCCAGGTCGATGAAGTCGGCGATGGCCAGGGCGGCCGTCGCCTCGCCGATCACGAACGGCACGGAGCCGGCCGGCGCCTCGCCCGCCGCGGCGCTGTCCAGCCGGGCCAGGGTCGCCAGAAGATCGCGGTGGCGCTCCAGCCGGGCCAGGGTCTCTGGGCCGGCCCCGCTCAGGGTCAGCGGCACGCGGGCGCCCGGCGGCACGTTCATCTCGGCGCGGATCGAGCGGATCTCGGTGACCAGGTCGACCAGCCAGCCGATCTCGGCCTCGGCCCCCGCGTCGACCCAGGTCTCGCCATAGGTCGGCCAGCGCTGGGCGATCAGCAGACCGGCGCGGGCGGGACCGCCCTCCTCCGCCGTCTTCGCCCACAGCTCCTCGGTGATGAAGGGCATGACCGGGTGCAGCAGAACAAGGATCTGGTCGAGCGTCCAGGCGACCATGGCCCGGGTCTCGGCCTGCGCCGCCTCGTCCGAGCCGTTCAGGATCGGCTTGGCCAGTTCCAGATACCAGTCGCAGAAGACGTTCCAGATGAAGCGGTAGAGCACCCCCGCCGCCTCGCCGAACTGGGCGCCGTCCAGCGCCGAGGTGACCTGGGCGGCGGTCTTGCCGACCTCGCCCCGGATCCAGCGGTTGATCGTTTGCCGGACGTCCGAGGGCTCGAAGCCGTCGACACGGGCGCAGCCGTTCATCTGGGTGAAGCGGGTGGCGTTCCACAGCTTGGTGCCGAAGTTGCGATAACCTTCAACACGTTGCCTGGAGAGCTTGATGTTGCGCGCCTGGCTCGACATCGCCGTGAGGGCCAGCCGCATGGCGTCGCAGCCGTAGGCGTCGATCAGCTCCAGCGGGTCGATGACGTTGCCCTTGGACTTGCTCATCTTCTGGCCCTTCTCGTCGAGGACCAGGGCGTTGATGACCACCCGCTGGAACGGAACCTCGCCGGTGAAGTGCAGGCCCATCATCATCATCCGGGCGACCCAGAAGAAGATGATGTCGAAGCCGGTGACCAGGGTGTGGGTCGGATAGAAGCGCTCCAGGTCGGCGGTTTTCTCCGGCCAGCCCAGCGTCGAGAACGGCCACAGGCCCGACGAGAACCAGGTGTCGAGGACGTCCTCGTCCTGGGTCAGCGACTTTCCGCCGGCGGCGGCGACCGCTTCGGCCTCGGTCTCGGCCACGTAGACGTTGCCGCCTTCGTCGTACCAGGCTGGGATGCGGTGGCCCCACCACAGCTGTCGGCTGACGCACCAGGGCTGGATGTTCCGCATCCACTCGAAGTAGGTCTTGTCCCAGTTGCGGGGCTCGAAAACGGTGTCGCCGTTCTCGACCGCCGCGATGGCCGGTTTGGCGAGGGTGGGCGCGTCGACGTACCACTGGTCCGTAAGCCAGGGCTCGATGACCACACCGGAACGGTCGCCGTGCGGAACCATGTGGCGGGTCTTCTCGATGGCCTTGAGGAGTTCCAGCTGCTCGAAGCGCTCGATGATCATCTTGCGGGCGACGAAGCGGTCGACGCCGATGAACTCGGCCGGGACCGGGCCGGTCACCTTGCCAAAGGCGTCGAGGATGTTGATCGCTTCCAGCCTGTGCCGCTTGCCGACCTCGAAGTCGTTGAAGTCGTGGGCCGGGGTGATCTTCACCGCGCCCGACCCCTTGGTCGGGTCGGCGTACTCGTCGGCGACGATCGGGATCGAACGGCCGACGATGGGCAGTTTCACGGTCTTGCCGATCAGGCCCTGGTAGCGCGCGTCGTCCGGATGGACCGCCACGGCGGTGTCGCCCAGCATCGTTTCCGGCCGGGTCGTGGCGACGACGATGTAGTCGCGGGTTTCAAACGCCGTCGGCTTGCCGTCCTCGTCGAACTCGGTCGGGTATTGATAAGTGACGCCGTTCTCCAGCGGATAGGCGAAGTGCCAGTAGGCGCCGTCGACCTCCTTCTGTTCGACCTCCAGGTCGGAGATGGCGGTCTGGAAGTGCGGGTCCCAGTTCACCAGCCGCTTGTCGCGGTAGATCAGCCCGTCGCGATGAAGCTGGACGAACACCTTGCGGACGGCGGCCGACAGGCCCTCGTCGAGGGTGAAGCGCTCACGCGACCAGTCGCAGCTGGCGCCCAGGCGCCGCAGCTGGTTCTGGATCGTGCCGCTGCTCTGGGCCTTCCATTCCCAGATCTTGTCGACGAAGGCCTCGCGGCCCATCTCGCGGCGGCCGACGTTGCCGGCCTCGGCCAGCTGGCGCTCGACGACCATCTGGGTGGCGATGCCGGCGTGGTCGGTGCCGGGCAGCCACAGGGCCGCCTTGCCGCGCATGCGCTGGAAGCGGATCAGCACGTCCTGCAGCGTGTTGTTCAGCGCATGGCCGATGTGCAGGCTGCCGGTGACGTTGGGCGGCGGAATGACGATGCTGAACGGCTCGGCGTTCGGATCATCGGTCGGGGCGAAGGCGCCGGACTCTTCCCAGGCCGCGTACAGGCGCGGCTCGACGGTCTTGGGATCGAAGGTCTTTTCAAGCATCGGATGTCGCTAATGAAAACGGCGGCTCCGCGAGAGCGGGCCGCCGGTCTCTATCAAAGGTGATCGGGAACGCGAAGCGGCAAGGCTGGCCCTTCGGCCAGCCCCTATGGCTTAGCGGAATACTCGCTCGAGCTTCTCGCGCAGCACGGCGCGGACGATGTCGTCGAGGTTCTCGTCGGCCCACTGCTTCAGCTGCGGCTCGAGGATGACCCGCACAAGCTCGGTGATGGTCATGTCGCCGTGGATGCGGATGTCGCCGGTCGGGACGAAGGCCGCGGCGGCCGGAGCCGGGGCAGGATCGGCCATGAAGGCGGGCTCCGGCTCGGGCTCGGGCTCCCAGGCGGGCTCCGGCTCCGCCCGCGACGGCGCCGAGTAGACGTCCAGGTCGCCCACGGTCTGAACATCGCCGACCGGATCGACCGTTTCGGTCAGCACCAGCACGTCGTCGTCGTCCTCCTCCGGCGCGATCGGCGCGGGCGCCGGGGCGGCCAGAACCGGGGCCGGCTGGGGCTCGGGTTCCGGCGCGGGCGCTGGCGGAGCGTCGTCTTCGGAGATGATACGGCGGATGGAGGCGAGAATTTCCTCCATCGTCGGTTCCTGGGCGGTCTGTTCGGACATGGGCGAGCCGTACCTGAGCGAGGCGATTCCAAGCCCTAGCGTAAGCGCGCGTCGACAATCCTGCAAACGCGCATCGTGGTTAAGACCACGATCTTCGCCCTTGCGGAGCGGCCTACTTCGCGGTGGCGACCGGCGCGTCGGCCAGCGCGGGCGAAATCGCCGGGCCGCCGATGCGGTCGACGGCCTCGAGGACCGGCTCCCACGGCACCCATCCCCAGCTGGCGTTGACGCGGTTGGCGTTCAAAACCGGGTCGTAGGTCTGGACGTCCGGGATCAGATAGCGGGCTTCGAGCTTGCCCATAGCGGCGAGCAGGCTGGCCGAGGCGACGTATTCATCGCGACGGGCGTTGACCAGCGCCAGTTCGGCGTTGCGCAGCTCCTGTTCGGCGTTCAGCACGTCCAGCGTGGTGCGAAGCCCGACCTGGGCCTCCTGGCGGACGCCTTCGAAAGCGATACGGGTGGCGCGGACCTGCTCCTCGTTGGCGACCAGGTTGGCGCGGGCGCCGACAAGGCTGTTCCACGCCTGCGAGACCGTGCGCAGCGCGGCGCGGCGGGCTTCCTCGATGGCCATCTGGTCGGCGCGATTGCGCTCGGTCGCGGCGCGGACGCCGGAGCTGATCTGGCCACCGGTGAACAGCGGCACACGGACGGTCACCGAGCCGGAGACGCTCTGGCTGTAGTCCTCGAACTGCCCCCCGGTTCCTCCGAAGACGGCGTCCGAGGCGCTGTAGCCAAGGTTGCCGGATGCCGAGATCGTCGGGCGGCGCTCGGCGCGGCTGGCGGCCAGGCGCGCGGCGCTGGCGCGCTCGCTGTACTCGGCGGCCAGCACCTGCGGATTGGCCTCCTCGGCGGCGCTGAAGGCCTCGTCGACCGTGGTCGGCAGCAGGCTCTCGAGCGACGGCTCCGCGGCCAGGTCGCCGGGGTTCTGGCCGACGACGGCGGCATAGGCGGCGCGGCTGATGGCCAGCTGGGCCTGGGCGCTGGAGAAGGACGCCCTGGCGCCGGCGAAGCGGGCCTCGGCCTGGGCGACGTCGGTGCGGGTGATCTCGCCGACCTCGAACCGGGCGCGAGCCTCGTCGAGCTGGCGTTGCAGGACCGCGACATTGTCGGTGGCGATGCGAAGACGTTCCTGGTCACGCCGGACGTCGACATAGGCGGTGATGACGGTCTGCAGCACCTGGGCCTCGACGCCGCGCAGGCCTTCGCGGCCGGTCATGACGTCGGCGCGGGCGGCGGAGATGCCGGAGGCGACGCGGCCGCCGGCGTAGATCGGCTGGCTCAGCGAGAGGCCGCCGGTGCTGGACGCGACGGTGTCCGCGCCCTCACGCTCCGACCAGCTGGCGTCGCCCCCAAGGCTGAGGCTGGGACGCAGACCGGTGCGCGCCTGGACGACGCTTTCATCAAGCGCCCGCTGGCTGGCCCGTTGGCCCTGCAGCGTGGGGTTGGTCTGGTAGGCTAGCGCTATGGCGTCCGCCAGTGTCTCGGCCTGCGCCGGGGCCGAAAGACCGGCCAGGAGCCCGAGGCTGCAAACGGCGGCGAGAAGGCCCGCCCGACGACTCTTCGACATGCTTTATCCCCGCAGGCTCACACGCAAGCGAACCCATATATGATCGCCTGTAATCGCCACCGCCAGTGGCGGCGAGTTAAGCTTTTTTCACGCGCCCTTTGCGGGCGTGTTTCAGACACGACGAACTAGAAGGCGAATCCGTGAACCGGTTCGAGTCCGGCCAGCCAGGGCGGCGTGGCTTCGAAGATGGGGCGGGCGCCGACGCCGTCCAGCGCGCGGACATAGATCACCGCCTTGCCGGCCGGGCCAGTGCGTTCGATCACGCCCAGACGGCCGCCCTGCGCCAGGGCCGCGGTCCAGGCCTCGGGCGCCTTCGCGACCGCGCCCTCGACGATGATCAGGTCGTAGTCCGCGCCGGGAACGGCGGTCAGATCCTCGCCGTCCAGGCGGTCGACCGACAGGCCCATGGTCTCCAGCACCAGCGCGGCATAGGGCGCGGCGATGGCCAGGGCGCGCTCGCCGGCCTCGGGGCGCAGCGCCTGCAGCAGCTTGGAGACATCGCGCGGCCGTAGAAGCCAGCGGCCGGGCGCGTACTCGACCTCGGCGTCGGCGTAGGCCGCGAAACCCTTCTGGGCCGGAACCACCGATTCCCGCGGCGCGGCGCCGATGGCGTCCTGCAGGGCCCAGTCCGTCACATCGGCGGGACGCACCTGGCTGTCGAGCATGTTGAGCCGGGCGGCGGCGAAGTCGGCGCTCATTCGATCCTCTGAGAATCCGGGGACGACGGGAGTTTGTATGGCGGCTTATAGGTCCGGCGGCGACGTCAAGGCAATGCGACCGTGCGAAGCCATTGAAACGGGGCGCCCGCTCTGATAGCCATCCCGCCCTCCCGACGCGCCCGCCCGCGTCGACGAGCGTGAGGCCTGGTGGCGGAGTGGTTACGCAGAGGACTGCAAATCCTTGCACCCCGGTTCGATTCCGGGCCAGGCCTCCATCCTGCTTCGCGCTACGCGCTTCGCAGGACAAGTCCCATACAGAAGGGCGAAGCAGGGCTGCAGCGCTTCAACGGCGCGCCGCCGCTCAAATCCCTTGCGTCTGTCGCGACGTAAGCGGTCATCTTCGCCGCAAAAGAGGATACGCCCGATGGACGCCACCGCCCCGACCGTTCGCGACGTGGTCGCCGCGCACCGGTTCGACAATGACAGGCTCGAGGCCTGGCTGGCCCCGCGCATCGATGGATTCGGCGCCGCGATGCGGGTGCAGCAGTTCCAGGGCGGGGCGTCCAACCCGACCTTCCTGCTGACCACCGAAGGCCCGGACGGGCCGCTGCGCTACGTGCTGCGCAAGAAGCCGCCCGGCGTGCTGCTGGCCAGCGCCCACCAGGTCGACCGCGAGTACCGGGTGATGAAGGCGCTGGAGGGCCATGTGCCGGTGCCGCGCATGCGGGTGCTGTGCGACGACGAGAGCATCATCGGCACCGGCTTCTACGTGATGGACTACCTCGAGGGCCGCATCTTCCGCGACGCCGCCCTGCCCGGCCTTCAGCCGGCCGAGCGCGCGGCCATCTATGACGAGCTGAACGCGGTGCTGGCGCGCCTCCACGCCGTGGACTTCGAGGCCGTGGGCCTGGGCGACTACGGCAAGGCCGGCGGGTATTTCGAGCGCCAGATCGGCCGCTGGACCAAGCAGTACCGGGGCGCCGAGAGCGAGCACATCCCGGAGATGGAGGCCCTGATCGAGAAGCTGCCGGCCCGGATTCCGGCCGACGACTCGGTCAGCATCGCCCACGGCGACTACCGGCTCGAGAACGTGATGTTCCACCCGACCGAGCCGAGGCTGATCGCCGTCCTCGACTGGGAGCTGTCGACGATCGGTCACCCGCTGGCGGATCTGGCCTACAACGGCTTCCTGTGGCGCTCGCACTCGCCGTCCTGGGGCAGCCTGGACGGCGTCGACTTCGCCGCCAGCGGCATCCCGACCGAGGCGGCCTATGTCGAGGCCTACGCCCGGCGCACCGGCCGCGGCGCCATCGAGGGCTGGCCCTTCTACATGGCCTTCTCGATCTTCCGCCTGGCCTCGATCTCGCAGGGCGTCTACCGCCGCGTGCTGGCCGGCAACGCCGCCAGCGACCGCCCGGCCGAGAACGGCACCCCGCATCTGGCCCGTCAGGCGCTGGAGATCCTCGAGGCCGGCTGAGCGGCGCGAACCGGCGGGCTCAATTTGTGGTCATGCCCGCTTGCGCCCACCGGCGACCACGGCTATGACCCGCCCTCCTGAGAAACCTGATCCGCGGTAGCTCAGTGGTAGAGCAGCCGGCTGTTAACCGGCTGGTCGTAGGTTCGAATCCTACCCGCGGAGCCAGGTGTCCCCTTCCGGACACCGCCATCCAGACCGCTCGCCAGCCGGCGAGAGGCGTCGATGCGTCCTCAGCCCTGCCACCGCTTGCTGGACGCCGGCCGTGTTCGGGAATCTGCCGCTGGCGGCGCGGCCGCGATGACGGGGACATGTACCGTCTTCGGTAAGTGTCCCCCGCCGCTTGCTGAAGCTGATGGGGACACGTACCGAAGTGCATGTCCCCGGACGGGCTCAATCCACCACCACCGTATAGTTCAGCGCCAGGCGCCCGCCGTCCGGGTAGATGGTCTGCCCCGTCATGTAGGACGCGTCGTCGCTGGCCAGGAACACCGCCACGCGGCCGATCTCGCTGGGCTCGCCGAAGCGCTTCAGCGGCGTGCGGGCCAGGACGCCCTTCTTCGCGGCCTCGTCCTTAAGCACGCCCTTGAGGATGTCGGTGGCGATGGTGCCCGGGCCGATGGCGTTGACGCGGATGCCGTGATCGGCGAGGCCCAGCGCCATGGTCTTGGTCAGCTGGTTTATGGCCCCCTTGGAGGTCACGTAGGGGACCTGTCCGGGGATCGCCAGCACGGCGTTGATCGAGCTCATGTTGATGATCACCCCCGGCTTGCCGGCGGCGACGAGGGCTTGCGCCACCGCCTGGCCGATCACGAAGACGGCGCGGACGTTGACGGCCAGCACCGCGTCGAAGTCCTCCAGCGTAGTCGTCAGGATGTCGCCGGGCTTGAGTATGCCCGCATTGTTGACCAGCACGTCGATGACGCCCAGCGCCTCGCCGGCCTCGGCGACCGCCGCACGGGCGGCCTGCGCGTCAGCGACATCGCAGGCGATGGCCAGGGTCCGCACGCCGGTCTCGGCGGCGATGGCCTCGGCGGCGCGCTTCACCCCGCCGGCGTCGAGGTCCAGCAGCGCCACGTCGGCGCCCTCGCGGGCCATCTCCTGGGCGCAGGCCAGGCCGATGCCGTTGGCGGCGCCGGTGACCAGCGCGCGGCGGCCCTTGAGCCGCATCACCAGGCCCCGACGTTGGGCATCGAGGCCCAGGGCTCGGCCGGCGGCAGGTTCGGGCCCTTCTGCAACAGCTCGATGGAGATGTTGTCGGGCGAGCGGACGAAGGCCATGCGGCCGTCGCGCGGCGGCCGGTTGATGGTCACGCCGGCCTTCTGCAGCCGGTCGCAGACGTCGTAGATGTCGTCGACGGCGAAGGCGAGATGGCCGAAATTGCGGCCGCCGGCATAGTCCCGCTCGTCCCAGTTCCAGGTCAGCTCG
>JBEIDC010000027.1:0-27867 GCA_040383665.1 Caulobacter sp. | reverse complement strand
CGCAATGGCGCCACCGTCCAGCGGGTGATGACCGAGACCAGGGCGACCGCTCGCGCTCCCATTCCATCACGGCCGACGGGCAGGTGTGGTCAGGGACCTCCCGCTCTTCCTCCCCGCCTGCGGGGAGGGGGACCGCGTGGAGCGCGGTGGTGGGGCAGCGCGGGCGGTGGGTGATTGACCGCCGTGCACAGCGCCCGATCCTGACACCCCGGCGCCGGCCCCTCCGACCTCGCTCCGCGAGGCCACCTCCCCGCTCGCTCCGCTCCGGAGAGGAACGGAAAAGGGGCTCGGCGACCCGATGGGGACACGCACTGAAGTGCATGTCCCCGATCCAGTTGCTATATCCCCTCCCATGATCGACGACCTCTACAGCGCCAAGGTCCTGTCCCTGACCGCGAACATTCCGCGGATCGGGCGGCTGGCCGCGCCGCAGGGGTCTTCGGAGAAGACAGCCAAGCTGTGCGGCAGCCGGATCGTCGTCGACATCGCGCTGGGCGCCGACGGGCGGGTCGCCGACTTCGCCCAGGACGTGAAGGCCTGCGCCCTGGGCCAGGCCGCCGCTTCGGTGCTGGGGGCCAATGTCATCGGGGCCGGGGTTGACGAAATCGCAACCGCGCGCGATCAGCTTGCCGCGATGCTCAAGTCCGGCGGCCCCGCGCCGACCGGACGTTTCGAGGACCTGGCCGTGCTGGCGCCCGTGAAGGACTACCCCGCCCGCTACGCTTCGACGCTCCTGGCGTTCGAGGCCGCGGTGGAGGCTGCCCGGATCGCTGCGACTCGAACTAGCGGCGCCGACGCGGCTTGATCGCGCGCGCTGGCGCGTCGATAAGCGCCGGGACCCGTTCACCCACCCTCGCGTCGGCATGACCCTTTACGAACGCAGCGTTACGTTGGCGCACCGCGCCTACAAGCTCACGCTGTCCCCGTTGATCGGACGCCAGTGCCGCTTTCTGCCGACCTGTTCGGACTATGCGCGCGAGGCCCTGATCGTGCACGGACCCTTCGCCGGCGGCTGGCTCGCCACGAAGCGTCTGTGCAGCTGCCATCCCTGGGGCGGCTCCGGCTTTGATCCGGTCCCGCCACGAAAGTGCGAACCGACACCATGATCGACCTGATTTTCCCCGACGGCTCCGTCCGTCAGTATCCGCAAGGCTCCAGCGGCCGCGACGTGGCCACGGCCATCTCGCCCTCGCTGGCCAAACGCACGCTGCTGGTGCGCCTGGACGGCCAGCTGCTCGACTTCGACCGCCCGCTGCCCGGCGGCGGCAAGGTCGAGTTCGTCGACCGGAGCGACCCCGACGCCCTCGACACCATCCGCCACGACACGGCCCACGTGCTGGCGGAAGCGGTGCAGGAGCTGTTCCCCGGCACGCAGGTGACCATCGGCCCGAACGTCGAGGACGGCTTCTACTACGACTTCGCCCGCGACGAGCCGTTCAGCACGGACGACTTCGCGGCCATCGAAAAGCGCATGGCCGAGATCGTCGACCGCGACGAGAAGATCGTCCGCGAGGTGTGGGAGCGCGACAAGGCCATCGCCCACTTCAAGGCCATCGGCGAGCAGTACAAGGCCGAGATCATCGAAGGCATCCCGGCCGACCAGGACGTGACGCTGTACCGACAGGGCCAGTGGGCCGACCTCTGCCGCGGGCCGCACCTGCCGTCGACGAAGCACGTCGGCAAGGCCTTCAAGCTGATGAAGCTGGCCGGCGCCTACTGGCGCGGCGACCAGAACAACGCCCAGCTGCAGCGCATCCACGGCACGGCCTGGGCCTCCCAGGCCGACCTCGACGCCTACCTGCTGCGGCTGGAGGAGGCCGAGAAGCGCGACCATCGCAAGCTCGGTCGCCAGATGGAGCTCTTCCATATGCAGGAAGAGGGCCGGGGCATGGTCTTCTGGCACCCCAAGGGCTGGACGCTGTGGCAGACGCTGGAGGCCTACATGCGTCGCCGGCTGACGGCCGCCGGCTACATCGAGGTCAAGACGCCCCAGGTGCTGGAGCGGACGTTCTGGGAGAACTCCGGACACTGGGAGAAGTACCGCCCCAACATGTTCGTCTGCGAGACGGTCGAGGGCGAGACGCTCTCGCTCAAGCCGATGAACTGCCCGGGCCACGTGCAGATCTGGAATGTGGGCCAGCGCTCCTACAAGGAGCTGCCGATGCGCATGGCCGAGTTCGGGGCCTGCCACCGGTATGAGCCGTCCGGGGCCCTGCACGGGCTGATGCGGGTGCGCGCCTTCACCCAGGACGACGCCCACATCTTCTGCCGCGAGGACCAGATCGTCGAGGAGACGGAGCGTTTCATCCGCCTGACGAAGATGATCCATTCCGACCTCGGCATGGAGACGAAGTACATCGCCCTGGCCACGCGTCCGGACGTCCGGGCCGGCTCGGACGCGTTCTGGGACCGGGCCGAGGGCATGCTGGCCGAGGCCGCCAAGCAGGCCGGCGTCGAACCGGTCATCGCCGAGGGCGATGGCGCCTTCTATGCGCCCAAGCTGGACTTCATCGTCCAGGACGCCATCGGCCGGGAGTGGACCTGCGGCACGCTGCAGCTGGACTACGTCCTGCCCGAGCGGCTGGGCGCCGAGTACATCGCCGAGGACGGCTCCAAGCAGCGGCCGGTGATGCTCCACCGCGCCATCCTGGGGTCGTTCGAGCGCTTCATCGGCATCATGATCGAGAACTACGGCGGCCGCTTCCCGCTGTGGCTCGCGCCGGTGCAGGTGGTGGTGGCGCCGATCACCTCGGACGCCAACGACTACGGCGAAAGCGTCGTCGCGGCCCTGACCAAGGCCGGGCTGCGGGTCGAGTCCGATCTTCGCAACGAGAAGATCAACTACAAGGTCCGCGAACACTCCGTGGCCAAGACGCCGGTCATCGCCGTCGTCGGCCGCAAGGAGGCCGAGGAGGGCAAGGTCGTCCTGCGCCGCCTCGGCAGCCAGGAGCAGCAGACCGTGACGGTCGAGGAGGCGGTGGCCATCCTCACCGCCGAGGCGACGCCGCCGGACCTGCGGTGACAGGCCGGGGACATGTACCGTCTTCGGGACCTGTCCTCTGCAGCTTTGCAGCGGCTGGGGACACGCCCTGAAGTGCATGTCCCCGCCCGCTCATTTCGCACTTGACCCTCCGGCTACAGAGGGCAGGCTCCGTTACTGACGCGTACGGCAGAGGCGCGGTCGGGGCAGGGGCAAATCGATGACGACGTGGACCGCCCCGGACGGCGTCTCCATCGCCTATGACGACAGCGGCGGGCCTGGCGCGCCGATGTTGCTGATCCACGGATTTTCCTCCAACCGGCAGGAAGCCTGGAAGCGCACCGGCTGGTACGCCGCCTTCGCCCAGCGGGGCCAGCGGGTCGTGGCCCTGGACCTGCGCGGCCATGGCGAGAGCGGCAAGCCGCATGACCCGGCCGCCTACACCGGCGAGATCGTCCTGTCCGACATCGTCGGCCTGCTCGACCATCTGGGCGTCGAATGGGCCAACGTGCTGGGCTATTCGATGGGCGCGCGGCTGGCGCTGGGCCTGGCGCTCCAGCACCGCGAGCGGGTCGGCTACCTGATCGTCGGCGGGGTGGGGGAGAGGCTGTTCGATCTGCCGCTGCCCGGCGACCCGATGGCCCTCGCCATGGAAGCGGCCGGCGTCGAGGCCATCAGCGACCCTCTGCTGCAGAGTTTCCGTCAGTTCGCCGACGAACAGGGGGAGGATCGCATGGCGCTGGCCGCCTTCATGCGCGGCCGGACCGGGACCGTCGATCGCGACAGCCTGTCGACCATCGGCGCGCCCGCGCTGGTCGTCGCCGGCTCCCGCGACGATCTGGCCGGCGACCCGCAGGGGCTGGCCGATGCGATACCCGGCGCCAGGGCCTTGACCCTGGCCGGCTGCGACCACTTCAACGCCATCCCCCACGGCCTGCTCAAGGCGGCGGTGTTCGATTTCCTGGACGGATATCTGGACGGGGTGTGAGGTGTCGGGGACATGTACTTCAGTACGTGTCCCCCGCAGCTCAGTACGTGTCCCCCGCAGCCTTGAAGCGGACGGGGACACGCACTGAAGTGCATGTCCCCTATCTGGCCCCTACCGCCCCAGCGCGTAGGGCCCGCCCTTCTCCAGGCCGGCCTTCCACGCGGGACGCGCATGAATGCGCTCGATCCAGGCGGCCATGTTGGGATAGGCGTCCAGCTTGCCGAACGCCTTCAGCACCTCGGGGATGAAGCTCATCTGCACGTCGGCGCCGGTGGGCTCCGAACCGAGCAGGTAGTCGCGGCCGGCCAGGGCGCCCTCGACATAGCTCATGTGGTTGGCGATCTCGCTCTCGATGCGCGGGTGCAGCGGCGCCCCGGCCTCGCCCAGCCGCATCACATACATAAGCATCATCAGCGGCAGCATGGCGCTGCCCTCGGCGTAGTGCAGCCACTGCAGATAGGCCTCGTGCTCCGCCGTGCCGGGGGCGGGGGCCAGGCGGCCGCCGTGCTTGCGGATGATGTAGTCGATGATCGCGCCGGACTCATGGACCACCCGGCCGTCGTCGACGATCACCGGCGACTTGCCCAGCGGGTGGACGGCGACCAGCTCGGGCGGAGCCAGCCGGGTCTCGGCGTCGCGCTGGTGGAAGGCGATCTCGTAGGGCGCTCCCAGCTCCTCCAGCAGCCAGAGGATGCGCTGCGAGCGCGACTCGTTGAGGTGGTGAACGACGAGCATGGCGACCTTTCCGGTGGGATGTGATTATTTCCCACCATAGGGCTGGCCTTCCGGCTGGCAAATTCTACCTTGCAGGACGTCCGTTGTGTGCAAGTGCGAAGCGATTATAGTGCGCCGCAACAATAATTCGGGGAAAACTGCCCATGAGCGCCGCCGCCGCCCAGATTGAACCGCAAAGCCTGATCCTGCCGGGTCTGGTCGCCCTCCTGCGCGAGGCCGCTGACGCCGTCGGCGTGTTTGTTCATGAGGCGAAGGCGCCGGTGAAGGCGAAGATTTCCGCCGGCGGCAAGATCGACCGCAAGCTGGCCGACGTCGAGCAGCACGCGGTGCATGGCTACGGCTGGTACGCCTCCTACGGCGAGCTTCTGAACCAGGTGGCGGGCTGGGCCGAGCGGCTGGAGGCCGAGGGGACGTTCGGTGAGACCGAGGCCCTGCTGGCCCAGCTGCTGTTCTCCGAATACGCCGCCCAGCTGATCGGCGGCATCCCGATGAACCAGGGCGAGACCATCCGCCCGGCCGACCTGGGTGTGGCGCCCGAAACGCTGGAGAAGCTGTTCGCCGCCCCGTTGCTGACGCTCGTCAACCAGGGTGGCGGCCAGGCGGTGAAGATCCGCGTCGCCGACCTCGTCGCCGCCTCGCGCGGCAAGGCCACCGTCGAGGTCACCGGCCTGGACGAGACCTTCGAGATGATCCGCGACCAGTTCCACGCCTTCGCCGAGGAGAAGGTCATCCCGCATGCCCATGGCTGGCACCTGCGCGACGAGCTGATCCCGATGGAGCTGGTCAAGGAGCTGGGCGACCTGGGCGTCTTCGGCCTGACCATCCCCGAGGAATACGAGGGCGCGGGCCTGGGCAAGACCGCCATGTGCGTGGTCTCCGAGGAGCTGTCCCGCGCCTGGATCGGCGTCGGTTCGCTGGCCACCCGCTCGGAGATCGCCGCCGAGCTTATCCTGACCGGCGGCACGACCGCCCAGCGTCAGGAGTGGCTGCCGAAGATCGCTTCGGCCGAGATCCTGCCGACCGCCGTCTTCACCGAACCGAACACCGGCTCGGACCTGGGCGCCCTGCGCACCCGGGGCGTTCGCGACGGCGACAGCTATGTCGTGACCGGGAACAAGACCTGGATCACCCACGCGGCGCGGGCCGATGTGATGACCCTGCTGGTCCGCACCGATCCCGACACCACCGACTATCGCGGCCTCTCCATGCTGCTGGCGCCCAAGACGCGTGGCGATGACGCCAATCCCTTCCCGACCGAGGGCATGAGCGGCGGCGAGATCGGCGTCCTCGGCTATCGCGGCATGAAGGAATACGAGATCGGCTTCGACGGGTTCACCGTCCCGGCCGCCAACCTGCTGGGCGGCGTCGAGGGCCAGGGCTTCAAGCAGCTGATGGCCACCTTCGAAAGCGCCCGGATCCAGACCGCCGCCCGCGCCATCGGCGTGGCCCAGCGCGGCCTTGAGCTGGGTCTCAACTACGCCCTGGACCGCAAGCAGTTCGGCGGCCCGATCTTCGGCTTCCCGCGCGTCGCCAACAAGCTGGCTATCATGGCCGCCGAGATCATGGGCGTGCGCCAGCTGACCTACTTCGCGGCCCGCCAGAAGGACGAGGGCAAGCGCTGCGACCTCGAGGCCGGCATGGCCAAGCTTATCGCCGCCCGCGTCGCCTGGGCGGCCGCCGACAACGCGCTGCAGATCCACGGCGGCAACGGATTCGCGATGGAATATGAGATCAGCCGCGTGCTGGCCGACGCCCGCATCCTCAACATCTTCGAAGGGGCCGGCGAGATCCAGGCCCAGGTCATCGCCCGCCGGCTGCTGGAAGACGGGAACTGATCGAGACAGGATGCGTCCTTCGCGACGCGGCTTCGCCGCTCCTCAGGATGACGAAATCAGTGGAACGCAAACCACCTTCGTCATGGCGATCAGGGACAGTTTAAGGTGTCCCTGAAGGGACATCTTGAACTGTCCCCTACACTCACCGCGGCAGCAGACCGTGGAAGATCAGCCGGATCTGGCGGTCCATGATGATGGTCATGTCGGCGTGGTCGGCCCGGCCGGCCGCGGCGAGGCGGTAGTTCCAGGCATAGGCCCCCATCAGGGTGTCCAGAATCAGATCGAGGTCCGCGTCATCGCGGACCTCGCCCCTGGTCTGACCCTCGCGGAGCATGTCGATGATCATGGCCTTGAAGCGCTCGTTGCGCCCGTAGGGCACCGTGCTCGAGTCCAGGGACGGGCTGAAAGAGGCGGCGATGTGGGCCAGGAACAGCCGCACCCGCCGGCATTCGAAATCGTAGTGGATCGCGAACAGCGAGCAGAGCCGGTCAATGACCGAGCCCCGCATATGCCGGGCGACATGGTCGAGCTCGCGATAGAGGGCGTCGACCCGGTCGTCCATGACCTGGCTGAGAACGTCGGCCTTGGAGGCGAAGGTCGTGAACACGCTGCCGACGGAGACGCCGGCCCGCTCCGCGACGGCGCGGATCGTGGTTTCCTCGTAGCCGATCTCGTTGAAGAGATCGCGCGCCGCCTCAAGCACCTTTCGGCGCGTTTCCAGCTTCTGCGTCTCGCGTACGCCCAAACGATGTCCCCCCGGACAGCCGCGCCACTCTCCCCGAGCGGCGCGGCGAAAGTCCCTAGGCCTTGACGGCTGTCAACACAACGTCGATCCGGTCGCCCAGTTTGTCGGTCTGGTTCTCGACCGATGCCCCGTCGAACGCGGCGGGGCGATAGCCGGCGAGAAACAGGTCCCACATCAGATCGGCGATCAGGCGCAGGTCGAAGCGTTGCACCAGTTCGCCGCGCTCGACGCCACGCTCCAGAACCTCCAGCACCAGGGCGCGGATCGGACGCATGCTTTCACGGCGCAGGCGCTCCGCTTCCGGCGTGCGGACCCAGGACGCGGCGAGGGCGGCGAGTATCAGGGGCAGTTGATGGGCGTGGGCGCGGTAGGCGGCGCCGAACATGCCGACCAGCGCTTCCCGGGCGGTGGCGGCCCCGACGACGGCGTCCTGCATCGGCTCGAACAGGGCCGCGAAGTCGTCGTTCAGGATGGCGTCGAAAAGCTCGTTCTTGTCGGCGAAGCTGGCGAACACCGCGCCCGTCGACATGCCGGCTGCCTTGGCGATGTCCCGAATCGTGGCGCCTTCGTAGCCGCGCTCGATGAACAGATCGCGCGCGGCCTGCAGGACCTTCTCGCGGGTCTGCTGCTTGGCCATGGCGCGGCGGGTCATCTTCTGGGGCCGGATGGCGGGCGCGTTCATACGCATGGGAATGTGGTTCATTGGACCGCCTCCAGACGAGCCAGCGCGGCCTCGGCGCGCTTCTCGAATTCCACGCTGTACTCCTCGACGACCTTGACCAGGACGTCAGCGTACCGGCGTGCAAGATCGCGGCCGTCCTGCGCGGCGTCGCGCAGGTCCTCGATCAACTGCCGAACCTCGGCGATGGTTTCATTGTCCGCCGCCGGGTTGGCGGCGGCGCTTTGGGGCATTCCCATGGCTGGCTCCGTCTCGCCTCCCCGCTTATCCAGGCCGACGCGATCCGCGGTGAGGAGTTGATCGCGTTCAATGAACATGCTCAACGAGCGATGTCTTGTTTCCGTTACACGACGTTCCGGTGACGATCAAGCCGTTTCATCGCACGAGCAAAATGCACATTTCGGGGATAATTGCGTGGATTTGAAATGCTTCGCTTGAAGCGGTCAGCAGGTCTGCGGCCCAAAGTCGGCGAACAAAGTCGCTGATCATGATCGCTGAGTGTGAAATCGAACCGTGACCAGGCGGCGCAGGTGGTCCCCTCGCTCCCCGCGCGCTAGATATCCTCGAATGGACACGCTCTTTAACATTCTCATCCCGGTCTCGCTCGCGGCGGTGCTCATGGCCCTGCTGGCCGGCCTGTACGCCCTGCACAGGGGCGGCGACTTTGGCCGCTCCTATTCCAACCGGCTCATGCGGTTGCGCGTCGTGCTTCAGTTTGTCGCTGTCATGGTGCTGGTGGCCGCCTTTTGGTGGAAGACGCAGGGTTAGCCGGCATGGTCACGCTCAACCGCATCTACACCCGCACGGGCGATGACGGGACAACCCGGTTGTCGACCGGCGAACCCGTGCCCAAGGACGATCCGCGCGTCGAGGCCTACGGCAGCGTGGACGAAACCAACAGCTGTCTGGGCCTGGTGAGGCTGCATACCGGCGCCGACCCGTTGCTCGACGCCATCCTGGCCCGGGCGCAGAATGACCTTTTCGACCTCGGAGCCGACCTTGCGACGCCGGATCGCGGCCAGCCGCTGGGCTGGGAGCCTCTCCGAATCCTTGAGTCACAGGTGGAGCGGCTGGAGCAGGAGATCGACCTGCTGAACAGCGAGCTGTCGGCCCTCACATCCTTCGTGCTGCCCGGCGGCACACCGGCGGCGGCGGCGCTGCACCTGGCGCGCACGGTCTGCCGACGGGCGGAGCGGGCCTGCGTCACCCTGGCCGCCTTGCCGGACGAGCCGGTCAGTGCGGCGGCGATCAAGTATCTCAACCGCCTGTCGGATCTGCTGTTCGTCGCCGGCCGCTGGGCCAACGACAAGGGTGCGGGCGATGTGCTCTGGGTTCCGGGCGGAACCCGCTGACGCCTATTTCGGCGCGGGAGCCGGGGCCGTAGCCGGAGCCGGAGCCGGAGCCGCTGCGGGCGGCGTCGACGCGGCCGGATAACCCAGATGATCGCGCTGGTTTTCCTCGGCGGCCTTCTTTTCCGACCATTCCTTGCGGCTGACGCCGGCTGGCCTGCCGGTGATGTCGGGAATGTAGATCGGCTGGGCGCAGACCCGACGGTCGCCGTCCCACCACTGGCCGCCCTCTTCGCATCGCTTGGCCGGCCAGACATAGAAGATCTGGTAGGCCCACACCGCCGCGCAGGCGACTGCGAAGATGCCGAGGAAGACAAGCTTGAGGCGGTCGATGGTCGGATTCATGCGAGGGCCTTTACCTGAAAGGTCTGCCGCAGCCTAGACCGTCGCCCGCCGAAGCAAGAGCGGGAACGCGACCGCCGCCGCGGGCCCTTGCCGGGCATTTTTCCCGCGCCAGATTGACCCCAAGGGAAACTTGCATTGCGCGCGGGAGTCGGTATCAGCCTGTTCGCGCAAGATTTTTCGCAACGCAACACGGCGGAATAAGCCCATGAAGGTGCTCGTCCCGGTCAAACGGGTGATCGATTATAACGTGAAGGCTCGGGTGAAGCCCGACCAGTCGGGCGTCGACCTGGCCAACGTCAAGATGTCCATGAACCCCTTCTGCGAGATCGCGGTGGAAGAGGCCGTTCGTCTCAAGGAAAAGGGTGTCGCCACCGAGGTCGTGATCGTCTCGATCGGCCCGGCCCAGGCGCAGGAAACCATCCGTACGGCGCTGGCCATGGGCGGTGACCGCGGCATCCTCATCCATTCCGACACCGACGTCGAACCGCTGGCCGTGGCCAAGCTGCTCGCCGCCGTGGCCAGGGAAGAGGGCGCCGACGTGGTGCTGATGGGCAAGCAGGCCATCGACGGCGACAACAACGCCGTGGGCCAGATGCTCTCCACCCTGCTCGACTGGCCGCAGGCCACCTTCGCCTCGAAGGTCGAGATCGGCGGCGGCAAGGCCGTGGTGACCCGCGAGGTCGACGGCGGCCTGCAGGTCCTCGAGGTCGATCTGCCGGCGGTGATCACCGCCGACCTGCGCCTTAACGAGCCGCGCTACGCTTCGCTGCCCAACATCATGAAGGCGAAGAAGAAGGAAATCGCGACCAAGGCGACCGGCGACTACGGCGTCGACATCGCCCCGCGCCTGAAGGTGCTGAAGGTGTCCGAACCGGCCAAGCGCTCGGCCGGCGTCAAGGTCGAAAACGCCGCCGAACTGGTGGCCAAGCTCAAGACTGAAGCGGGGGTGCTCTGATGGCCGTTCTCGTCGTCGCCGATAACGACAACGCGCACCTGCGCGACACCACCCACAAGACTGTCACCGCCGCCCTGGCGATGTCGGGCGACGTGGACGTCCTGGTCCTGGGCCAGGGCGCCGACGCCGTGGCTGCCGCCGCCGGCAAGATCGACGGCGTGCGCAAGGTCATCCTCGCCGAGGGCGCGGACGTGGGCCACGGCATCGCCGAAGCCATCTCCGACACAATCATCGGCCTGGCCGGCGGCTATGACGCCGTGCTGGTGCCGGCCACCTCGGCGGGCAAGAACTTCGCCCCGCGCGTGGCGGCCAAGCTCGACGCCTCGCCGATCTCGGACGTCATCGAAGTGGTGTCTGCCGACACCTTCGTGCGCCCGATCTACGCCGGCAACGCGCTGGAAACCGTCCAGACCGCCGACAAGACCAAGGTCCTGACCGTCCGCCCGACCGCCTTCAAGGCGGCCGGTGAAGGCGGCTCGGCTTCGGTCGAGAAGGTCGCCGCCGCCTCGGCCGGCAAGAGCCGCTTCCAGTCGGAAGAGATGGTCAAGTCGGACCGCCCGGACCTGACGGCCGCCAAGATCGTCGTCTCCGGCGGTCGCGCCATGGGCTCGGCCGAAGAGTTCCAGAAGGTCATCGAGCCCCTGGCCGACAAGCTGGGCGCCGCCGTCGGCGCCTCGCGCGCCGCCGTGGACGCCGGCTACGCGCCGAACGACTACCAGGTCGGCCAGACCGGCAAGGTCGTCGCCCCGGCGCTCTACATCGCCATCGGCATCTCGGGCGCCATCCAGCACCTGGCCGGCATGAAGGACTCCAAGGTGATCGTCGCGATCAACAAGGACGCCGACGCGCCGATCTTCCAGGTCGCCGACTACGGCCTGGTGGCCGACTACAAGGCCGCCGTGCCGGAACTGATGGCCGCGCTGGGCTAAACCCCTTCGCACCGCCACAAAGACCAAGGCCCGGAGTGCATGCTCCGGGCCTTTTTCATGGCGGTTACGCCGGATCCCGGAAGACGCCGTCCTGGAACAGGGTCCGGCCGAACCAGGGGTGGTGGAAGTCCATGGTGAAGCGGAACCGGCCGTCGCCGACGTCGCGGTGCACGACGTGGACGCGTCCCGGGGTCAGGAGACCCGGGATCGGCAGCCGCAGGTCGCCCAGGCTGAAGAAGTAGCGACGGCTGCGGAAGTGCAGGGCGCCGTCCTCGACGCTGACGCTCAGCGCCATGCCCAGCCCGCCGCGCACGACCTCCAGCAGCTCGCCGTCGGCCGTCATCAGCTTGGTCGAGCTGACCAGAACCGGCGAACGACGGTCGAAGCGATAGGTGCGGGCCCAGACCAGACCGCCGCGGGGGTCCAGGTGGACGTCCACCGAGGTCGGCACGTCGGCGCCCGTCCAGGGCGCCAGCGGCGTGCCGATCAGCCGGCAGACCTGCGAGACCAGCCGCCCGAACAGGCTGGCCTCGACCACCATGCGGCCGTCGTAGACGGTGTTGAGCCCCAGGGCCGGATGGGCCGCGAAACGGTGCTGGACGGCGGCCGGCAGCCGGGCCCAGGCGTCCGGGCCGAGCAGGGCCGGGAAGTCGAGGGGGTAAATCGGGGACACACACTCTTTTCCGCGGAAAAGAGTGTGTGTCCCCGATTTGCCCAGCACCCGTTCCATCGTCCCGTCTCCCTCCCTAGCGTCCTATCAACCCGGCGACCTTCGCGCCCAGGCCCATCAGCTTGACCAGCGTCGGGCGCGGGATCTGGCGGACCTGCCCGTACCAGCGGTCCAGCCGGGTCATGAACCCTTGCATGTCCTTCAGCCTGGCCTTGACCCCCGAAGGGGTGGCCGGATCGGCCTCGGCCTCGGCCACGCAGGCGGCCAGCATCTCCAGCGTCGGGTCGATCTCGCGCTTTTTCCGCCCCTCGACGATCAGGGTCAGCATGTCCCAGGGGTCTGTCCGTCCCTCGAAGTGGTCGCGCCGGTCGCCGGGCAGGTGGAGCAGGCGGATCAGGCCCCAGGCCTGCAGTTCCTTCAGACTGTTGGAGACGTTCGACCGCGCGATGCTCAGGGTCTGGGCGATCTCCTCGGCGTGCATCGGCCGCCCGGCCAGAAACAGCAGCGCCTGGATCTGGGCCACCGACCGGTTGACGCCCCACCGCGTGCCCATCTCCCCCCAGTGGAGGATGTAGCGTTGCATGACGGGGGTGAGGTCCACGACGTTTCTCTAATTTCTGTCGAGACAGAAATAGCAGAAACAGGAAGGCGTGCAACGAGAAAGGGACAGACACCTGCGGTGTCTGTCCCTGGTCGTCCGGCGCCTACGGGTAGGGACTGCTAGCGTCCATCAACGGAAGCAGTCCCCCGCGCCGTTACGGCGTGATCAGGTACTTCTCGCCGGTGGCCTTGCGGTTGTAGGTGCGGATCACGTCCGGATCGAGCGCCTCGGCCAGGGTGATCTGCGCGGTGTAGTGGCTGGCGAAGGTGGTCTTCAGCTCGGCGACGACGCGGTCGCGCAGCTTCTGGGTCTCGACCGGTCCGATCTTCATCAGGAACGGCGTCAGCAGCCAGCCGCCCAGGCCCCACATCATGCCGAAGGCGCGGTTCAGCTCGGTCGGGCCGGTGTCCAGGCCGCCGTAGACATAGACCTGCTTCATCTGGGTCGAGCCGTAGCGGCTGTAGACCTTGGCCGTCTTGTTGGCGGCCACTTCCATGCAGTTGAGGATCTGGCCCGACAGCTTGCCGCCGCCGATGGCGTCGAAGGCCAGATAGGCGCCGGTCTCGACGATGGCCTGGGTCAGGTCTTCGAGGAACGAGGGCTTGCTGGAGTCGACGATGTGGGTCGCGCCCAGGCCGCGCAGGATGGCCGCCTGCTCGTCGTTGCGCACGATGTTGACCAGCGGGATGCCGTCCTTGAGGCAGATCTTGACCAGCATCTGGCCCAGGTTCGAGGCCGCCGCCGTGTGGATCAGCCCGGTGAAGCCTTCACGCTTCATGGTCTCGGGGAAGCTCAGCGCCGTCAGCGGATTGACGAAGCAGGAGGCGCCGTCCGCCGGCGCCGTGCCGTCCGGCAGCAGCATGACCGAGGCGAGCGGCAGGGTGCGGAACTGGCCGTACATCGCCCCGCCGAGGCAGGCGACGGTCTTGCCCAGCAGCGCCTGGGCCTCGGGCGATGCGCCGGCCGCCACGACCACGCCGCAGCCCTCGTTGCCGACCGGCATGCTCTCGTCGGCCCGCGCGGCCATCATCCGCATCAGGTGTTTGGGGATATCGGCGGTGAAGGTCGGGCCGTTGGCGTTGGTTCCGGCGCGCGCGGTGCTGAGGTCGGCCGGGCCGATCAGCAGGCCGAGGTCCGACGGATTGATCGGCGAGGCCTGCACCTGGACGACCACCTCGCCGTCGGCCGGCGCCGGCGTGTCCACCCGCTCCAGCGACAGCTGCAGCTCGCCGCCCGAGGTCACCAGCGACCGAAGTTGAAGTCCCGACTGCCAGGCTGTCGTCGTCATGATGTTTCGCTCCCGCGCCCGGTTGATCCGGATTGGCGCGCAATTGAGCGCATCGGCGCGGAGGGGGGAAGGGGCGTTGTCGAAAAGGACGGTCCTCAGGCCCGCGACGCCAGCCAGTCCGCGACGGTGCGTCCGGCCTTTCCGGTGGCGACAGCCAGATCGGGCGAGACCGCCGCCAGCCGCCCCGCCCGCATCAGGCCGAGCAAGGCAAGCTGATGGCGTCGCAGGAAGGGGTCGGCGGTCCTGCGACCGATGATCAGGCGGACCAGCAGCATGGGCGGCGACACCGCCTTCACCCGTCGGCCAAGGGCTTGAGAGACCAGCCGGGCCAGATCCGGCAGACCCAGCGATTCGGGACCGGTGAGCACCAGGGTCCGGTTCGCCGCCGCCTGCGGGTGGGTCAGGGCCCAGACGGCCGCGCGGGCGATGTCGTCGACATCGATGAAGGCGACGCGGGCCTTGCCGAGCGGCAGGAGCAGGCGGCCGCTGTCGCGCGCGCCCTCCAGCAGCGGCTCGAGCGCCACCTGCATGAAGGCCGAGGGCCGCAGGATGGTCCAGGAGAGGCCCGAAGCCTTCAGCGCCCCCTCGGCCGCCGCATGGGCCCGTCCCACGGGCGTCGGGCTGTCCGGCGCGGTGGCCGCGTCTCCGGCCGAGATCTTGACGACATGGGAAACGCCCGCCGCCCGGGCCGCCGCGATCGCCGCCCGCTCCTGGGTCTCCTGGCCCGGCGACTGCGTGGTCAGCAGGAACAGCGAGCGGACGCCGGCGAAGGCGGCCGCCAGACTGTCCGGCTGGTCGAGGTCCCCGGCGACCACCTCCACCGTCGGGCCGACCAGGGCTCGCGCCGAGTCCGGGCGTCGCGCCAGAACCCGCACGGGCGAACCTTGATCCGCCAGCTGCTGTACGACGCGTGAACCGATGCGGCCCGTGCCGCCGATGACGAGGATCATGATCGCTCCGGATTGACTTTCTGACCATATAGTCCATTTATGACCGTATAGTCAAAAAGAGATCGCCCGTGATCGCCGCCTCCGAACCCAGAACCGACCGCCGCCGGGCGAGAACCCGGTCGGCGCTCCTTCGCGCCGGCCAGTCCCTGTTCGCTGACCAGTCAGTCGACGCGGTAAGCATCGACGACATCGTCGCCGCCGCCGACGTGGCCAAGGGCAGCTTCTACAATCACTTCAGCGACAAGGAGGCTCTGGCCCGCGAGATCGCCATGGCGGTCCGGGCCGAGGCCGAGGCCGAGATCGACACGGCCAACGCCGGGGTCGATGACCCAGCAAGCCGCATGGCGCGCGCCCAGACGGTGTTCGTACGCTTCGCCCGGCGGGACCCGGAGCGGGCGCGCGCGATGATGCGCCTCTTCGCGGGCGCGACCCTGCCCAATGCGCCGCTGAATCGGGGGGTGCGGGCCGATGTCGAAGCCGGCCTCGACGCCGGAGCCTTCCGGGGCCTGACCGTCGAGACGGGGGTCCTGATGGCGATGGGCGCCGCCCTGGTGGCGGTCACCCGCGTCCTGGAGCCCGGCGCCGCGACCTCGGCGGCGGACCTTTGCCGCGGCCTGAACTTCGGGCTGCTGCGCGGCCTCGGCGTCGACGAGAACCAGGCGCGCAGGGTCGCTGACGCCGCCGCTGACGACCTGCTTCAGGAGGACAGATCATGAGCATCATCCGTGTCGAGGACATCGCTCACGTCCGCTTCAGGGCGCCCGATCTCGGGGAGATGCAGACCTTCCTCGAACAGTTCGGCCTCCAGGTCGCGCTCGTCGACGACAGGCGGCTGTTCATGCGGGGCCGGGGCGGCGCGCCGTTCCTGCATATGACGGAGCAGGGCGAGGCCGGATTCGCGGCGCTTGGGCTGCGCGCCGGCAGTCTGGAAGACCTCCAGTCCCTGGCGGCGGCCGAGGGTGTGCCGGTCGAGCGGCTGGACGCGCCGGGGAGCGGCCATGTCGTGCGGCTGACCGATCCGGACGGCTACAGCGTCGAGGTCGTCGCCGGCCAGGCCTGGAGCGATCCGGCCGCCTTCACGCCCCGCCCGCCCTGGAACAGCGTCGATCACCGCGGCCGCCTGCGCGCCCTCAAGCGCACCGGCCAGGGGCCCGCCCATGTCGTCCGGCTCGGCCATGCCGTTCTCGGCGTGTCAAACTTTCGCGCGTCAGAGGCCTGGTACAAGGACCGCTTCGGCTTCCTGACCTCCGACGAGATCGCCGTCGCGCCGGAATTCTCCATCGGCGCCTTCATGCGCTGCGACCGGGGCGATACGCCGACCGACCACCACACCCTCTTCCTGCTGCAGGGTCCCGCCGGCCCGGGCTTTAATCACGCCGCCTTCGAGGTGCGAGATCTGGACGACCTGATGGCCGGTCACGACCACCTCAAGGCCGGCGCCCGCACCCCCGCCTGGGGCGTGGGCCGCCATATCCTCGGCAGCCAGGTGTTCGACTACTGGCGCGACCCCTGGGGCCACATCCTCGAACACTGGACCGACGGCGACCTGTTGACCGCCGCGGAGGCCGCCAACACCGCCACCCTCCAGGATCTGCTCGGCGTCCAGTGGGGCCCGCCGTCGCCGCCGGACTTCGGCTAGGAGCCAGCATCATGAAACTCGCCACCTTCACAGCCGGCGGCGCGCCGGAAACGGGCGTCGTCGACGGCGACCGAATCATCCCTCTGACCCGCGCATCGCCCGGCCTGCCCGCCGACATGACCGGCCTGATCAGCGCCTGGCCGGCGGTCGAGGCTGAAGTCCGCCGGCGTGCCGCCGCCGGCGCCGGCGCGCTGTCGCTCGACAGCATCCGGCTGCTGGCCCCGATCCCGCGCCCGGGGAAGATCTGGGCCATCGGCCTCAACTATGCCGACCACATCGCCGAAAGCGGCGTCGAGACCCCTGCCAACCAGGTCTGGTTCACCAAGGCCGGCACCGCTGTGACCGGACCGTTCGATCCCGTTCAGGTCCCGACCGCCTTCTGCGACTATGAGGTCGAGATGGTCGCGGTGATCGGCGCCGGCGGACGGAACATCGCCCGCGCCGACGCCGCCGCCGCCGTCTTCGGCTGGTGCGTCGGCAACGACGTCACCGAGCGCATGTGGCAGCACCGCACGCCTCAGTGGTCGCTCGGCAAGTCGTTCGACACCCACGCTCCGTTTGGCCCCTGGATCACGACAGCCGACGAGATCGCCGACCCGCACGCCCTGGACCTGCGCTGCCTGGTCAACGGCGAGACGCGGCAGAGTTCGAACACCCGGCATCTGGTGTTCGATGTCTGGGCCCAGATCGAGCACCTCTCGACGGCCATGACGCTTGAGCCGGGTGACGTGATCTTCACCGGCACGCCCGGCGGCGTCGGCGCGGCGATGAATCCCCGGCGGTTCCTCCAGCCCGGCGACGTGATGCGTTGCGAGGTCGAAGGTCTCGGCGCGATCGAAGCCGTCTGCCAGGCGTGCTGATGCCCCGGGATTGCGACGTTCTGGTCGTCGGGCTCGGTCCGGTCGGCGCGACACTCTGCGCGCTGCTGGCCCGCGAGGGGGTCAGCGCCATCGCGGTGGAGAAGGAAACGGGCGTCTATCCGCTGCCGCGCGCCGCCCATTTCGACCACGAGATCATGCGGCTGTTCCAGAAGCTGGGAATCGCCGGGGAGATGCAGGCCGCGTCGCGACCGGCGTCGGCCTACGAGTTCCGAAACGCCGCCGGCGCTGTCCTGATGCGCTACGATCCGGGCGCCGGGGGGAGCCCGTCCGGCTGGGCCGCCGGCTACATGTTTCATCAGCCCAGTCTTGAACTCGCCCTGCGACGCCTGGCGACGAGTTCGCCGCTGATCGACGTCCGGATCGGTCACACCCTGGTCGGGTTCGACCAGGATGCTGAAGGGGTCACCGCCACCGTCGACGGGCCGGACGGCCCGGAAACGCTTCGCGCCGGATGGCTGGTCGGCTGCGACGGCGCCCGGAGTCCGGTCCGCGAGGTGCTGGGTGTCGGCCTGAGCGACTACGGCTTCGACGAGGCCTGGCTGGTGATCGACGCGACAGTCAGCGACCCTTCGCGTCTGCCCGACGTCAATCTGCAGATCTGTGATCCGGCACGGCCCACCACCTGCCTCGCCATGAGCCAGGGCCGCCATCGCTGGGAGTTCATGCTGCTGCCCGGCGAGCAGCCCGCGGACCTGCTCGACGACGGGGTCATCCGCGACCTTCTCCGGCCATGGAGCTGCGAGGACTGCGTCGAGATCGAACGCAAGGCGGTCTACCGCTTCCACGGGAGGGTCGCCGACCGCTGGCGTGACGGGCGGGTCCTGCTCGCCGGCGACGCCGCCCACCAGACGCCGCCGTTCGCCGGGCAGGGCATGTGCTCGGGTCTGCGCGACGTCGATAATCTGGCCTGGAAGCTGGCGGCCGTGATCCGGCGCGGCGCCCAGCCCGGGCTTCTCGACAGCTACCAGACCGAGCGGGAGCCCCAGGTCCGCGCCGTCATCGAGCTGGCCATCGCCATGGGACGGGTGGTCTGCATCAGCGACCCGCACCAGGCCGCAATGCGCGACGCCGGCATGCTCGCCCAGCGCGCGGCTGGGCAGGAACCGCCGCCCATCGCACCGCTGCGGCTGGGTCCCGGACTCAGCCTGGACGGCGCCGGCGGCGAGTATTTCCCCCAGCCCTGGGTGGACGACCTGCGTCTCGACGACGTGCTGGGCGATGGGCCCTGGCTGATCACGCGGACGGCGGCGACCAGCGGGGACCTGGCGCCCTTCGCCAGCAGCCTGGGATCCTGGTTCGAGCGCACCGGCGCCGAGGCCGTGCTGGTCCGGCCCGACCGATACGTGTTCGGCGCGGGGTCGCCCGAAAGTCTGAACGCCGCCTGGGCCATGGGCGTCGGCACGCCGGTCCCGCCGCGACCCTAGACGCCGGAAGCGGCCTTCCCGCTGCATCGCAGCAAAGACCTTGGCGGTCGCTCTGACTCCTGTGCTAGAAAGCGCGCCACAAAGTTTGACGGCGCGGACCTCCCCTGGGTCAACCGCGCCGACGTCTAAGGGCGAGACTTCATGGCGGATATCAAGACGGTCGGCGTCATCGGCGCGGGCCAGATGGGGTCGGGCATCGCGCATGTCTGTGCGCTGGCCGGATACGATGTGTTCCTGCACGACCTCAGCCAGGAGAAGATCGACGCCGGCGTGGCGACCATCGAGCACAACCTGGCGCGCCAGGTCGGCCGGGGTCTGATCGACGACGCGGCCATGAAGGCGACCCTTGGCCGCATCCGGCCGGCCGCCGACCTGGCCCTGATCGGCCAGACCGACCTGGCGATCGAGGCGGCCACCGAGAACGAAGAGACCAAGAAGTCGATCTTCCGCGCGCTGCAGCCGCATCTGAAGGCCGAGACGCTGCTGGCGTCCAACACCTCCTCGATCTCGATCACCCGCCTGGCCTCGACCACTGACCGGCCCGAGCGGTTCATCGGTCTGCACTTCATGAATCCCGTGCCGCTGATGAAGCTGGTCGAGGTGATCCGCGGCATCGCCACCGACGGCGCCACCTACGAACAGGCGGTGACCTTCGCCCGATCGCTGGGCAAGACCACGACCAACGCCGAGGACTTCCCGGCCTTCATCGTCAACCGCGTGCTGGTGCCGATGATCAACGAGGCGATCTACACCCTGTACGAAGGCGTCGGCACGGTGGAGTCGATCGACACCGCCATGAAGCTCGGCGCCAACCACCCGATGGGCCCGCTGGAGCTGGGCGACTTCATCGGCCTGGACACCGTGCTGTCGATCATGAACGTCCTTCATGAGGGGCTGGCCGACAGCAAGTACCGTCCCTGCCCGCTGCTGGTGAAGTACGTCGAGGCCGGCTGGCTGGGCCGCAAGACCGAGCGTGGCTTCTACGACTACCGCGGCGAAGTCCCGGTCCCGACCCGTTAGGGCTTCGGACATTTCAGTCTGGAGCACGATTGAACGGTCGGATGGTTCCGTCTGTCCGCATCGTGCTCTGGACGGCTACCACAACACCGGCGCTCCATAGACGGGGAAGATCGTGTCCGCCGTGATGATGGGCAGCCCGGCGAGCTGGCCCTGCGCAATGAGGATGCGATCCCATGGATCCCGGTGGTGGCGAGGCAGTGCGCCCGCAACGATCATGTCGGCCGCGCTGATCGGCAGCCATTCGAAGCACTGTTTCTTCAGGGCCTCTTCCAGATCGGCCGGGAGGCGCTGAAGGAGCGCGTCCACCGGGCGCTTGAGCTCGATCTCGTAACCGGTCACCGCGCTGACAAGCACGGTATTGTCTGGATCATCGAGCAGATCGAACGCGGTCGACGATAGCTGGTCCACATCGGTGAGCCACCAGATCAGCACATGCGTGTCGATCAGGAACTTCATTTCTGAGGCAGGATCGGGGCGTCCATCAGGTCCTCCATCTCTCGATCAGGTCGAAGGAAGAGATGGGGATCTTCGAGCTTGCCGAGATGGGCCCAGGCGCCGGCCACCCGCTTCGCCTTCGGCTTGTCCGAGGTGGGCTGGATCGTCGCCACCGGCTTGCCGTTCCGCATGAGCACGACCTCTTCGCCGGCCTCGGCGCGGGCGACGAGCTCGGAAAGGGTGGCCTTGGCCCTGGCGATGTTGACCTGAACCGTCATAAGCCGAGACTAGCATGGGCGGCGAGTTGGACCAACCTGTTGGTCCAACTCCGGTCGCGCCCGGGGTCTCGACAGGAGAACGTCCTTCGTGGATGTCTTGGCGCGCTGAACCGGACGACGGGGGAGTTCATGACCACGCTAAGGCCGGTGGCCGCCGCCGACCGCCATCTGGAGCTCGACCTGCTGCGCGGGCTGGGGGTGCTCGGAATCCTGGCGGTGAACGCCGCCGCCTTCGCCCTGCCCTTTGAGCTGCAGCTGACGCCGGAACTGTCGCCGCATCCCTGGACCGGGGCCAACGCCGCCGGCTGGTGGGTGATGGCGACCTTCTTCGAATTCAAGTTCATCACCCTGTTCTCGTTGCTGTTCGGCGTGTCGATCTTCCTGGTCGGCGGGGAACGCAGCGACCTGGCGCGTGGCGCGCTGCTGCGGCGGCGGCTTTTCTGGCTGGCCGTGTTCGGCCTGATCCACGGCCTGGCGATCTGGTACGGCGACATTCTGCTGCTCTACGCCTGGAGCGGGCTGTTCATGTTGCTGATGCGGTCGTGGAGCGCCCGCCGGCTGTTCTGGATCGGGCTGTCCGTGGTTCTGCTCGGGTCCCTGATCTCGGTGGGGCAGCTCTTCGCCCTGGAGTTCGCCCCCGCCGAGATCCAGCGGGAAGCGCTCGCGAGCATGGCCGGCGGGTATGAGGCCGCCGACGTCGCCGCCGCTACCGAGGCGATGCGCGGGAGCCTGATGACGGCCTTGCGGGAAAACGCCGGAAACTGGGTGATGCTGCAGGCGATGAGCCTGTTCTTTTTCGTGTTCCGCACAGTGGGCCTGATGATGATGATCGGTCTGGCCCTGTACCGCTGGGGCTTCCTGACGGGCCGGGCGCCGGCGTGGCTGTATGGCCTGCTGATCGTCGCGGCGGCGGGCTCGCTGTATCTGGTCGGCATCTCCAACACCGCCCAGCTGGCCATCGACTTCGCCCAGCCACAGTCGGGCGGCCGGTACGGGGCGGCCAACGAGCTTCTCAGCCTTGTGATCACGCTGGGCTATGCGTCGGCGGCCATCCTGCTGATCAGGGCGGCGCCGGCCCGGCGGCTGCTGGCGCCCGTCGCGGCCGTCGGGCGGATGGCCTTCACCAACTACCTGACGCAGTCGGTGATCATGACGACGATCTTCTACGGCGGGCGGGGTCTTGGACTGTTCGGCTCCATGGACCATGCCCAGCTGTGGCTGGTCGTCTTCGCCGTCTGGGCGCTGCAGCTGGTCTGGTCGCCGTTGTGGCTGTCGCGGTTCCGGATGGGCCCGCTGGAGTGGGTCTGGCGGCGGCTGACCTACGGCAAGGGCCTGGCCCGTGCCGGGGGTGGTCAGCCCCCGCCCATCGCCAGCGAGACACGGTAGGTGATGAAGGCCGCCAGATAGGCCAAGGCGAACATGTAGGCGAACATCACCGTCGGCCACAGCCAGCCGTTGGTCTCGCGCTTCACCACGCCGAGGGTCGGCAGGCACTGCGGCGCGAACACGTACCAGGCCAGCACCGCCAGGCCCGAGGCCAGGGACCACTGGCTGGCCAGGATGGCGCTCAACGTCGCGCCGCCCGCGCCCTCGACGTCACCGACCGCATAGACCGTGCCCAGCGCCGCCACGGCGACCTCGCGGGCGGCCATGCCCGGGACCAGGGCGATCGACATCTGCCAGTTGAAGCCGATGGGGGCCAGAAAGGGCTCGATGGCGTGGCCGATCATGCCGGCGAAGCTGTAGTCGATCGCCGGCCCCGTCGCCCCCACGGGCGCATAGGGGAAGGTCGACAGCACCCAGACCAGCACCATGAGCGGCAGGATGATCCGGCCCGCCCGGCTGATGAAGACGCCCGCCCGCTGCATCAGGTTGCGCAGCAGGTTGCCCGCGTCCGGCAGCCTGTAGGTCGGCAGTTCCATCATGAACGGCTCCGAAGCCGTCCTCCAGAAGACGTTGCGTATCACGAAGGCGACGATCAGGCCCGAGGCGATGCCGCTCGCGTAGAGGCCGAACATCACCAGCCCCTGCAGGTTGATGACCCCCCAGACCGTACGGTCCGGAATGAAGGCGCCGATGATCAGGGTGTAGACCGGGATGCGCGCCGAGCAGGTCATCAGCGGGGCGATCAGGATGGTCGTCAGCCGGTCGTGCTTCTGGTCGATGACGCGGGCGGCCATCACGCCCGGAATGGCGCAGGCATGGCTGGACAGCAGCGGGATGAAGGCCCGGCCGTGCAGGCCCGCCGCGCCCATCAGCCGGTCCATCAGGAAGGCGGCCCTGGCCATGTAGCCGCTGTCCTCCAGCAACAGGATGAAGAAGAAGACGATCAGGATCTGGGGGAGGAAGACCAGCACGCTGCCGACCCCCGCGATCAGGCCGTCGACGATCAGGCTGCGCAGCAGGCCGTCGGGCGTCACGCTCGCGACCATGCCGCCCAGCCAGCCGAAACCGGCCTCGATGGCGTCCATCGCCGGCGACGCCCAGGCGAATACCGCCTGGAACATGACGAACAGGATGGTCGACAGGATCAGCAGGCCGCCGACCGGATGCAGCAGCACATCGTCGATGCGGCCGGTCCAGGTGTCGGGCCGTTCCGCCGGCCTGACGTGGGCCTTCATGATCCGCTGCGCCTCGCCATGCGCCGCGCGAATCTCGGCGGCGGTCGGCTCGCGCCAGGTGCTCTCTTTCGGCGGCACGGTTAGGGCCAGGCTCTCGGCCTGGACGACGAGGTCCTCGATGCCGCGCTTACGGGTGGCCACCGTGGTGACGATCGGCGCGCCGACAGCCTGCGACAGACCCTCCAGGTCGATGCGCAGGCCCTGCCGCTGGGCGATATCGTACATGTTCAGCGCCAGCACGAACGGCCGGCCGACCTGTTTCAGCTCCAGGGCCAGCCGCAGCACCAGCCGCAGGTTGGTGGCGTCCGCCACGCAGACGATGACGTCCGGCGGGGCCTCGCCGGTCAGGCGGCCCAGCACCGCGTCGCGGGTGACCGCCTCGTCCGGACTGCGCGCCCGCAGGCTGTAGGTGCCGGGCAGGTCCAGCACCTGGATGACCCGGCCCGAGGGCGCGGTGACGACGCCCTCCTTCCGCTCTACGGTGACGCCCGCGTAGTTGGCGACCTTCTGCCGGCTGCCGGTCAGGGCGTTGAACAAGGCGGTCTTGCCGCTGTTGGGGTTGCCCACCAGCGCCATGCGCTTGGAGTCGGAGACGGCGGCGGCGGTCAAAGCCCGGCCTCCTCGAAGGCGACTTCCACGGCGCTGGCCTCGCGGCGGCGCAGGGCTACCCGCCTGTCGTCCAGGCGTACGGCCATCGGGTCGTGGCCGAACAGGCCCTCGTGCAGCACCTCGACCAGCGCGCCCTCGACAAATCCCAGCTCCAGGAGCCGGCGCTCGAGCTCCTCGACGGTCAGGGCGCCGCGGGCGTCCTCATGCGGATGCACCCGGACGATGACGCCGCGCACGCCAGGCGTGGCGTCGCTCAGGAAGCGGGCGGAGGGGTCAGACTGGGTATGGGTCAAGGTGCGGAGGTCCGGATGCCCGACGAAACTTGCGAGTGATTATCAGTCAGGCGGCCGGCTGTCGATGCATCGGCGTGCGAACGCGCACATGCGGCGTTAATACAATCGACACCATGATCATTCGCGTCGGATACTGATCCCGACGATTCGCAAGGGCGGGTGCTGAATGCAGCGACTCACTCAGGTTCTGATCGGCGCCGCGTTCCTCTGCCTGGCGCTCATCCTGTCGCTGTCCATATGGCGCGCCGGGGGTGGCTGGGGTGCGGGCGTATCCGGCTTCGTGGCCGGCGCGGGCGTGCTTGGTGTCATCTACCTGCTGGTCGCCCGCGGTCTGGATCTCGCCAGCCTGCGCGGCGAGCTCGGCGCCATCCGCGAGGCGCACCTGATCCTGGCCAATCAGCTGGAGAAGGTCGACGCCCGCCTGACCGAGGTGGTCGAGACGGTCACCGTCGACGCCCTGCGCCGCTCCGAGGAACTGTCCAGCGAAGTCCACATGCTGGAGGACACCGTCCAGCGCATGGCCGAGAAGATGGAGGCGCAGCTGTCCAGCCGCGTCGCCGCCGCCCCGATGCATGCCTTCGGCCGGTCGGCGCAGTCCGAGGCCCTGCTGGACACGGTCAAGGCCGCCCTGGCCGAGAACCGCGTCGATCTGTACCTGCAGCCGATCGTGTCGCTGCCGCAGCGCCGGACGGTCTTCTACGAAAGCTTCTCTCGCCTGCGCGACGACAGCGGCCGGGTGATGATGCCGGCCGAGTACCTGGCGGTGGCCGAGCCCGAGGGTCTGGTCGCGGCCATCGACAACCTGCTGCTGTTCCGCTGCGTGCAGATCGTCCGGCGCCTGGCCAAGCAGGACCGCAAGGTCGGCATCTTCTGCAACATCTCGCTGGCCAGCCTGTCTGACGAGCAGTTCTTCCCGCAGTTCCTCGACTTCCTGTCGGCCAACAAGGACATGGCCGGCGCGCTGATCTTCGAACTCGGCCAGTCGGCCTTCTCGCGCCGCGGCGCGGTCGAGGCGCGGCACATGGCCCGGCTGGCCGATCTCGGCTTCCGCTTCAGCCTCGACAAGGTCAACGACCTGGACCTCGACTACCAGGACCTGGCCCGGGCCGATGTGAAGTTCATCAAGGTCGGCGCCCAGATGCTGCTCGACCAGCTGGAAGAGACCGACGGCCGGCTGGTGATCAAGTCGCTCCCGGATCTGCACGCCTCCGACTTTTCGCGCCTGACCCGCCGCTACGGCGTGGAGATCATCGTCGAAAAGGTCGAGAGCGAGCGCCAGATCGTCGACATCCTCGACCTCGACCTCGCCTTCGGCCAGGGCCACCTGTTCGGCGAGCCCCGCGCCATCCGCGACGCCGTCCTCGCCGAAACCGACCCGCCCGCCGACTTCATGCGGGCCTCCATGCGCCGGGCGGTGGGGTACTAGGCGGCGGGACTGCTTCTCGAAGCGTAGCTGTCCCTCGATACCGTCGGACGCTGTTGACGGGCAGGAAGTCGCGCCCCGGCGGGCCACGCCATCCAGTCCCGTCTCGCATGTCCCCGGCCTTGCCCACGCCCGCCTCGCCGCCTAGCTTGCCGCCACATTTCATCTGGGAACCACCCACATGCGTCTCTTCGCGGCGGCGGGCCTTGCGCTCGCGCTTCTGTCCACGACCACGGCCGTCCAGGCCCGGCCCTTCACGGCCAAGGATCTCGCCACCCAGGAGCGGCTGACCGATCCGCGCGTCTCGCCGGATGGCCGCTGGGTGGCCTACAGCGTCCGCACCACAGACTGGGACGGCAACAAGGGCGTCAACGCCCTGTGGCTGCTCGACCGCAAGGCCGCCGGCGCCAGGCCGGTGGCGATCAGCGATGACGAGAAGGCGCCGGGTGCGCCCCGCTGGTCGGCCGACGGCAAGTGGCTCTACTTCCTGTCCGGCAAGTCCGGCTCGCGTCAGGTCTGGCGCGTCGCGCCCGACGGAACCGGCAAGGCCCAGATCACCGCCCTGCCGCTGGACGTGGGCGCCTACCGCCTCGCCGCCGACGGCCGGACCCTGCTCGTGGGACTGGACGTCTTCCCCGACTGCGCCGACCTCGCCTGCACCAAGGCCCGGGTCGAGGCGAAGGCCAAGCTGAAGACCAGCGGCCAGAGCTATGTCGATGGCGCGCTGCCCCGGGCCTTTGACCAGTACGAGGACGACCAGTTCACCGCCCTCTTCACCGTCCGCCTCGACGGCGCCGGCGCGCCGGCCGACGGCCTGGCGCTGACAAAAGGGATCAAGGCCGATGTCGCCGGCGACGTCGCCATCAGTCGCGACGGCAGGACGATCTGGTACAGCGCCACCCCCTCCGGCGTCACGCCGGGCACGGGGCCGATCGCCAGCCTCTATGTCGTTCCGACCGACGGCTCCTCGCCGCCCGCGCGCCTCATCCCCGACAGCAAGACCTCCGACGCCCGCCCGACCCTGTCGCCCGACGGCAAGACCCTGGCCTGGGTCTCCGAGGCCGCGCCGGTGATGATCGCCCAGCGTTCGATGCTGATGGTCCGCGACCTGAAGAGCGGCGCCACCCGCGAGATCGCGCCGGACTTCGACGTCGGCGTCGGTGCGCTGGCCTGGGCGCCGGACGGCAAGAGCCTCTATGTCACCGCCCCGCACCTTGGACAGGTGAAGCTGTTCGCGGTCGCCGTGGCCGACGGCAAGGTGACCGAGGTGGTCTCCGACGGCTCGGTCGGCGGCTACGATCTGGCCGCTGGCGCCACCGTCTATGTCCGCGACAGCCTGACCTCGCCCGGCCAGCTTTACGACCTGACCCCCGGCGGCGCGCCGCGTCAGCTCTCGGAGGTGGCGAAGGCCGCCATGGCCGACACGCCGATGTCCGACGCCGAGCAGTTCAGCTTCACCGGCTGGAACGGCGGAAAGGTCTACGGCTACATCGTCAAGCCGCACGGCTGGGAAGCCGGCAAGAGGTACCCGGTCGCCTTCCTCATCCACGGCGGACCGCACGGCAGCTTCGGCAACGCCTGGTCCTACCGCTGGAACCCGCAGGTCTGGGCCGGCATGGGCTATGCGGTGGTGATGGTCGATTTCCACGGTTCCGTCGGCTACGGCACGGCCTTCGCCCAGTCGATCGTCGGCCACTGGGGCGACCGTCCCCTGGAAGACCTGCAGAAGGGCTGGAGCGCCGCGCTGGCGAAGTACAGCTACCTCGACGGCGACCGTGCCTGCGCGCTCGGCGGCTCCTACGGCGGCTACATGGTCGCCTGGATCGCCAGCCAGTGGCAGAGCCCGTGGAAGTGCCTGGTCAACCACGCCGGCCTCTTCGACACCCGCGGCTTCGCCTACGCCAGCGACATCCCCAACTTCGCCGAAGAACAGTTCGGGGGCCTGACCTGGTCGGCGCCCGAGGCGGTCGAGCGGTTCAATCCGGCGGTCCATGTGAAGGACTGGAAGACCCCCATGCTGGTCATCCACGGCGCCCGCGACTACCGCGTGCCGCTCGACCAGGGCATCGGCGCCTACACCGCCAACCAGCGCGTCGGCGTCCCGACCCAGTACCTGCACTTCCCGGACGAGAACCACTGGATCCTCAAGCCGCAGAACTCGGTGCAATGGTACGCGAACGTCGAGGCCTGGATGG
>JBEIDC010000026.1:0-28226 GCA_040383665.1 Caulobacter sp. | reverse complement strand
GCGCCGGCAAGTCGACGCTGTTCCGCATGATCACGGGCCAGGAGACGCCTGACGCCGGCACGATCCGCCTCGGCGAAACGGTCAAGCTGGCCTATGTCGACCAGAGCCGTGACGATCTCAATCCCAACGACACTGTCTGGCAGGCGATCAGCGGCGGCACCGACGTGATGATGGTCGGCAAGCGCGAGATCAACAGCCGCGCCTATGTCGGCAGCTTCAACTTCAAGGGCGGCGACCAGCAGAAGAAGGTCGGACTGCTGTCGGGCGGGGAGCGCAACCGCGTCCACCTGGCCAAGACCCTGGCCACCGGCGGCAACGTCATCCTGCTCGACGAACCGACCAACGACCTGGACATCGAGACGCTGCAGAACCTGGAAGAGGCGCTGGAGGATTTCGCCGGCTGCGCCGTGGTCATCAGCCACGATCGCTGGTTCCTCGACCGCCTGGCCACTCACATCCTCGCCTTCGAGGGCGACAGCCACGTCGAGTGGTTCGAAGGCAACTTCGAGATGTACGAGGAAGACAAGAAGCGCCGCCTGGGCACCGACAGCCTGATCCCGCACCGGATCAAGTTCCAGAAGTTCACCCGCTAGGGTCGGCGGCGCCGCGCGTCATCGGTTGACGCGCGGCCGTCGGGGCGCAATGTCCCCGGCATGACCGACACCGCGACACGTCCCGTCCTTCTGCTGTCCCACGAAATGCTGGCGCCGATGCAGGCGGCGCTGGAGCCGACCTATCGCGTGCTGCGGCTCTGGGAGCATTCCGACCGCCTGGTGTTCCTTGAGGGGCCGGGCCGCGAGGTGCAGGCCATCGTCCACGCCGGCGAGATCAAGCTGGGCGTCGACTTTCTCTCGGAGATGCCGCGCCTCGGGCTGATCGCCTGCGTCAGTGTCGGCTACGACGGCGTTGACGTCCCCTGGTGCCGGTCGCGCGGAATCGCCGTGACCCATTCCCAGGGCCTCAACGCCGATGACGTTGCTGACCATGCGGTCGGCGCCTTTCTGGCGGTCTGGCGCAGCATCGTGGTCGGCGACCGCACCGTGCGCGAGGGACGCTGGACCCATGCCGGCCGGATGCGCCCCAGGCCTGGATTGAACGGTCGAAAGGCAGGGGTCGTCGGCCTCGGCCATATCGGCCAGGCCATCGCCCGCCGGGTCGAGCCGTTCGGCCTGTCGGTGTCCTGGTGGGGGCCGAACGACAAGGAGAGCCACTGGCCCAAGGCGCAGAGCCTGCTGGCCCTTGCCCGCGACAGCGACGTTCTGTTCGTGGCCTGCCGGGGCGATGCGGCCAACAGGAACCTGATCAGCAAGGCGGTGATCGAGGCCGTCGGTCCGCGCGGCTGTATCGTCAATGTGGCGCGCGGCTCCGTGGTCGATGAAGACGCCCTGATCCAGGCCCTCAAGGCTGGCGATCTGGGCATGGCCGCGCTCGACGTGTTCGAGGAGGAGCCGACGCCGGCCGCGCGCTGGGCGGATGTGCCCAACACGGTGCTGACCCCTCACTCGGCGGGGGGAACGCTGGAGAGCATCCCCAGGATGGTCGGCCAGACGCTGGAGAACCTGCGTCTGTACTTCAACAAGGAACCGCTTCTGTCGCCGGTTCAGGCCTGAGCCGAGACCAGGAGCAGCAGCCCGCCGGCCAGCAGCACGCCGAACAGCACGGCCGCGGCGACGCGCTTGCGCGAGGTGGAGAGAAAGGCGCCCAGCATTGAAGTCCTCCTGTCGCGGCGAACGACCGCCGCCGTGGCGGATCATATCAAAGTGATATCACTTTTCCCAATCAGATCGACGACGCGGTCGGCGTGACCGGACCGCTGAAGCCCGAAGCGGGCAGCCGAAACCGTCCGACCATTGAATCCTGCTCTGGATGCAAAAGTCTGAAGCCGGATTTCAGGGTTCAGATGAGTCCATCCGAGCCCAACAGGCTCTAGGCATGGCGGCCTGGATGGCGGACAATGGCGCGACGCGGGAACGCCCGACCCTGGCGAACTAGCCTTCAGCCGCGAACAGGCAATTCGCGCTTTACATAATCACATAAAGATATCTTTATATCATCCATGCTGCTGAGTTCCGGTCAGACGGTTGAGATTCTGCGCGCCGCGGGCGAGCCGACGCGGCTGCGCATGCTGTCTCTGCTGGCCCGCGAGGAACTGTCGGTGCTGGAACTGTGCCGTATCCTCGACCAGAGCCAGCCGCGCGTCTCACGCCACCTCAAGCTGCTCGCCGACGCCGGGCTGGTGGAGCGGTTCCCTGACGGCGCCTGGGTCTTCTATCGGCTGGCCGCCTCGGGGCCGGGCCAGGTGCTGGCCGACCAGGCCCTGGCGCTGACCGACGTCGCCGACCCGATCCTGCGCCGCGACGCCGAGCGGCTGTCGCAGGTCGCAACGGAACGGTCCTCTGAAGCCGCCGCCTACTTCGCCCGCAACGCCGCGCGCTGGGACGAGATCCGCTCCCTCTATGTTGCCGAGTCCCAGGTCGAGTCCGCCATCGAACAGGCCGCCGGCGCCGGCCCTCTGGGCCGACTGGTCGACCTGGGCGCCGGTACTGGACGGATGTTGACGCTGCTGGGCGGTCGCACGACCCGGGCGGTCGGGCTGGACCTGTCGCAACAGATGCTCAACATCGCCCGCCTCAATGTCGGCGAGGCCGGCCTGTCAGCCTGCGAGCTGCGCCACGGGGACATCTTCGCTACCGGCTTGCCGTCGGGCAGCGCCGATCTGGTGACGGTCCATCAGGTGCTGCACTATCTGGGCGACCCGGCCGCGGCGGTGGCCGAGGCCTGCCGCCTGGTGGCGCCTGGCGGCCGTCTGCTGATCGTCGATTTCGCGCCGCACACGCTGGAGTTCCTGCGCGAACAGCACCAGCACCGGCGACTCGGCTTCTCCGACGATGAGATAGGCCGCTGGCTAGGCGCCGGCGGGCTGGTCTCCGATCAAACCCTGACCCTGCCCTCGACTGTCGAGCGGGGCCTGACCGTGAAGATCTGGACGGCGCGCCGTCCGGCCGTTGCTGAAAGGAATGCCGCATGAGTCCGCCTACCGCCCTTGGACCCGTGGCCCGCGCCGGCGGCCGTACCGGCGGCGTCAGCGTCTCCTTCGAGTTCTCCCCGCCCAGGACGCCCGAGGCCGAGGAAAGCCTCTGGACCTGCATCCGCCGGCTCGAACCCCTCAACCCGTCGTTCGTCTCTGTGACCTACGGCGCAGGCGGATCGACGCGGGAGCGGACCCACCGCACCGTCAAGCGTATGCTGGACGAGACCACGCTGAAGCCCGCCGCCCACCTGACCTGCGTCGGGGCCTCCCGCGAGGAGGTCGACGAGGTGGTGCGGGACTACTGGGAAAGCGGCATCCGCCACATCGTGGCCCTCCGCGGCGACCCGCCCGGCGCGATCGGCGGGGCCTATGTTCCGCATGCGGACGGATACGCCAACGCCACCGAGCTGACCCGCGGCATCCGCGCCGTGGCCCCGTTCGAGGTGTCCGTGGGCCTCTACCCGCAGGTCCATCCCGAGAGCCCGGGTATCGACCACGACATCGATGTTCTGAAGGCCAAGATCGACGCCGGCGCGACGCGGGCCATCACCCAGTTCTTCTTCGATACCGACACCTTCCTGCGGTTCATGGAACGGGTGCGCAAGGCAGGCGTGACCATCCCGATCTCGCCGGGGATCATGCCGGTGTCCAACTTCAAGGGGCTGCAGCGGATGGCCGACCCGTGCGGCATCCCGTTGCCGGACTGGCTGGGCAACCTTTTCGATGGTCTGGACAATGACCCGGAGACGCGTCGCCTGATCGCCTGCTCCATCGCCGCCGAGACCTGCGCCCGGCTGGCGGAGGAGGGCTTCACCGACTTCCACTTCTACACCCTCAACCGCGCCGATCTCGTCTACGCGATCTGCCGCGTGCTGGGCGTCCGCGAGGTCCCGCCCGCCCCGAAGGAGGCCGCGGCATGAGCCGTCAGCACCGTATCGAACGCCTGAAGCAGATCGCGCGCGAGCGGATCCTGATCCTCGACGGCTCCTGGGGGGTGATGATCCAGCGGCGCGGCCTGACGGAGGAGGATTTCCGGGGCGAGCGCTTCGCCGATCATGCCGTGCAGATGAAGGGCAACAACGACATCCTGTGCCTGACCCGGCCGGACATCGTCACCGACCTGCACGACGCCTACTACGGCGCCGGGGCCGACATCAGCGAGACCAACACCTTCAGCGCCACGACCATCGCCCAGCGCGACTATCACGCCGAGGGCGCGGCCTATGACATCAACCTGCAGGGCGCGCGTCTGGCCCGCGAGGCCGCAGACCGCTGGACGGCGAAGGAGCCGCACAAGCCGCGCTTCGCGGCCGGGGCGCTGGGCCCGCTGAACGTCATGCTGTCGATGTCCTCGGACGTGAACGATCCCGGCGCCCGCACCGTGACCTTCGACCAGGTCTACGACGCCTACCGCGAGCAGGTGAGGGGGCTCTACGAGGGCGGGGTCGACCTGTTCCTGATCGAGACCATCACCGACACCCTGAACTGCAAGGCCGCCCTGAAGGCCATCCTCGACCTGCGCGACGAGGAAGGCCACGAGGAACTGCCGATCTGGATCAGCGGCACCATCACCGACCGTTCCGGCCGCACCCTTTCGGGCCAGACGGTCGAGGCCTTCTGGAACAGCGTCAAACATGTAAAGCCGTTCGCAATCGGCCTGAACTGCGCGCTCGGCGCCGACCTGATGCGGCCGCACATCGCCGAGTTGTCGCGCATCGCCGACACCCTGGTCGCGGCCTACCCCAACGCCGGCCTGCCCAACGCCATGGGCCAGTACGACGAGGAGCCGCACCAGACGGCCCATGAGCTGCACGAATGGGCCAGGGACGGCATCGTCAACATCCTCGGCGGCTGCTGCGGCACCACGCCGGACCACATTCGCCATGTGGCGGATGAAGTCGCGGGCGTAACGCCGCGCCAGATCCCGGAACGGCCCAAGGCCATGCGACTGGCCGGGCTGGAACCGTTCGAGCTGGCCTAACCCCGTAGGGCCCCTATGGGGTATATGGGGGCCCTATTGACTGCCCGCCCCACCCGAACCTAAATTGTCGCCGACTGCTCATCAACGGAGGCGGAGATGGCTCACACCACGGTTTCTGACTTTGTGATCTGGACGAAACACATTCATGGCGACCCTCGGATCGCTGAGCACATTCTCGCGCTGAAGGCCGGAGAGACGATCGATCTGAAGGTCGACGGTGTTCGCGGTCCTTGGCGGCGGATGAGCGATGGCAAGGACGGTCGTCCGACCCGCGGGATCCGCCCCGTTGGTCGCATGCAGGACTTCTGGAACGAACTCTACCAGTCCCGCAGAAGGGACGTTGTGACGCTTGAGTTGGCGGATGACGACCCAGCGGGAGCAGTTCTCTCGGGCGCGCCAGTCGTCTTCCCCTGCATTGCCCGAACAGAGGCCGACCGGCAGGCGGCGCTTGAGGCCTTTCTGGCGGCGGGCGAGCAAGGCTGGCGTTCAGACGGTCCCTACGGGCCGCGAGAAGAGCTCTACGATCGATGACCGTTACAGCGGACACAAACGTCTTCGTCTACTCGGTGGACGGGCGAGACCCGGTCAAGCAGCAGACAGCGCGGCAAGTGTTCGCCGCGCTGGCCAACGCGGACAGTCTGGTGGCGCTTCAGGTTGTCGGTGAACTGCAGAACGCACTTCATCGACGTCTAAAAGCGCCCGTGCACCTGGCCTCGCAGCAAGCGCGAAATGTGTTCGCGACATTTCGATCCTTCGGCTACGCGCCCTATGCGGTGGATATCGCCTTGGCTCAGTCGGCCGCGGGCCGGCTGTCATACTGGGATGCCTTGTTGCTTGCGTCCTGCGCACAAGCGGGTCTCACCGTCCTTCTCTCAGAAGATATGCAAGACGGTTTCAAACTGGGGGGGGTTGAGGTGGTCAATCCGTTTGGGCCTAGCGGGTTGTCAGCGCGCGCACGGGAGGTTCTCGGTCTGTGACCCTTCCGCCCCCCCTCACCCTCTCCGCCGTCGAGACCGAACTGCTGCGGGACATCCGCAGCCGCTTGAGCCGCAAGGCCGTCAGCGAGGCGGCGCAGCTGGCGCTGGGCGCGGCCTTCGTCCAGGCCTGCGAGCGTGTCGACATGGCACCCAGCGATCCGCTCCCGGTCGAGAACCTGTCGGCCCCCGCTTTCGTGAAGGCCGCCCAGGGCGCGGACCTGAAGACGCTGTGCAGGCTGGTCGCCACGCTGCGCGACTATCGCGTGAAGCATCCGAAGCATTGGCCGGCGCTGGTCGCGGGCGGCGTCCCCCAGGCCGTCCTCAGCCGCCGCCTGGCCCTGGCCGGCCGCGAGCAGCCGGTGGAGGCGTAGTAGTGGCCCAGACCTACGACGTCCTCGACGAGCGTCTGATCGCCTTCATCAAGGCCCAGAAGATGTTCTTCGTGGCCACCGCGCCGCTCTCGGCCGAGGGCTCGGTGAACGTCTCGCCCAAGGGCTATGACAGCCTGGCGGTCATCGACGAACGCACGGTGGCCTATGTCGACCTCGGCGGCTCCGGGATCGAGACCCTCGCCCATATCCGCGAGAACGGCCGCCTCACCCTGATGTTCTGCGCCTTCGAGGGGCCGGCCAGCATCCTGCGCCTGTACGGCCGCGGCGAGGCGGTGAACTTCGACGAGCCGGGGTTCGCCGGGAAGATGGCCATGTTCCCGACCTTTGAACGGGCCCGGTCGGTCATCACCCTCCACATCGAGCGTATCGCCGACAGCTGCGGCTGGGGCGTGCCCTTCATGGACTTCAAGGGCGAACGCGACCAGCTTCGCCGCCACGTGGACCATCGTCCCGAGGCCGAGTGGCGCGAGCGGCGCTATGACGGCAACGCCACTTCCATCGACGGCCTTCCGGGCCTCGTCCGCAACACCAAGGCCAGCTGATGCGTCCCGTCTTCGTCAACATCGGTGAGCGCACCAACGTCACGGGCTCGGCGAAATTCCGCAAGCTCGTGGCCGAGGGCGACTACGCCGCCGCCCTGTCCGTCGCCCGTCAGCAGGTCGAGGCCGGGGCGCAGATCATCGACGTCAACATGGACGAGGGCCTGCTCGACTCCGTCGCGGCGATGAAGACCTTCCTCAACCTGATCGCCGCCGAGCCGGACATCGCCCGCGTGCCGATCATGATCGACAGCTCCAAGTGGGAGGTGATCGAGGCCGGCCTGAAGTGCGTGCAGGGCAAGGCCATCGTCAACTCGATCTCGATGAAGGCCGGCGAGGCGGAGTTCATCGCCCAGGCCAGGCTCTGCCTGCGCTACGGCGCGGCCGTGGTGGTCATGGCCTTCGACGAGGTCGGCCAGGCCGATACGGCCGATCGCAAGGTCGAGATCTGCGAGCGGGCTTATCGCATCCTGGTCGACCAGGTCGGCTTCCCGCCCGAGGACATCATCTTCGACCCCAACATCTTCGCCGTGGCGACCGGGATCGAGGAGCACGACAACTACGCCGTCGACTTCATCGAGGCGACGCGGCGGATCAAGGCGCTGCTGCCGTACGCCCGGGTATCGGGCGGGGTGTCGAACGTGTCGTTCAGTTTCCGCGGCAACGAGCCGGTGCGGCGGGCGATCCACAGCGTCTTCCTCTACCACGCCATCAACGCCGGCATGGACATGGGCATCGTGAACGCCGGCGACCTGCCGGTCTATGACGACATCCCGGCCGAACTGCGCGAGGCGGTCGAGGACGTGATCCTCAACCGGCGCCCGAAGGACGGCGGCTCCCAGACCGAGCGGCTGGTCGACCTGGCGCCGAAGTACAAAGGCGACGGCAGCAAGGTCGCGGTCGCCGACCAGGCCTGGCGGTCGCTGCCGGTCGCGCAGCGGCTCAGCCACGCGCTGGTCAACGGGATCACCGAGTTCATCGACGCCGACACCGAGGAGGCGCGGCTGGCCGCCGAGCGGCCGCTGCACGTGATCGAAGGCCCGCTGATGGACGGCATGAATGTCGTCGGCGACCTGTTCGGGGCCGGGAAGATGTTCCTGCCCCAGGTGGTGAAGTCGGCCAGGGTCATGAAGCAGGCCGTGGCCTGGCTGATGCCGTTCATGGAGGCCGAGAAGGAAGGCAAGCCGCGCGAGCAGGCCGGCCGAATCCTGATGGCCACGGTGAAGGGCGACGTCCACGACATCGGCAAGAACATCGTCGGCGTGGTCCTGCAGTGCAACAACTACGAGGTGGTCGATCTGGGCGTTATGGTCCCTGCCGACCGCATCCTGGCCGAGGCGAAGGCCCACAACGTCGACATAATCGGTCTGTCGGGCCTGATCACCCCGTCGCTGGACGAGATGGTCTTCCTGGCCTCGGAGATGGAGCGCCAGGGCTTCACCATCCCGCTGTTGATCGGCGGGGCCACGACCAGCAAGACCCATACGGCGGTGAAGATCGCCCCGGCCTATCGCGGCGGCTCGACCACCTATGTGCTGGACGCCAGCCGGGCGGTGGGCGTGGTCTCCCAGCTGCTGTCGAAGGACGACAGGGACAGCTTCGAGGCCGCCACCCGCGACGACTATGTCCGGGTGCGCGAGCAGTTCGCGCGCGGCCAGGCGCAGAAGACCCGCACGCCGGTCGAGGCGGCGCGGGCCAATCGCTTCAGGATCGACTGGGACGCCGCCCCGCCGCCGCCCCGCCCGACCTTCACCGGGACGCGGGCGTTCGGGCCCTATGACCTCGGGAACCTCGCCACCTTCATCGACTGGACGCCCTTCTTCTCCACCTGGGAACTGGCCGGCCGCTATCCGGACATCCTCGAGGACGAGGTGGTCGGCGAGGCGGCGCGGGACCTGTGGCGCGACGCCCAGGCCATGCTGAAGCAGATCCTCGAGGAGAAGTGGTTCGAGGCGCGCGGCGTGGTCGGCTTCTGGCCGGCCCAGTCGGACGGCGACGACATCGTGGTCTATGCCGACGAGGATCGCCGCGAAGAGATCGCCCGGCTGCACACCCTGCGCCAGCAGATGGCCAAGAGCACCGACAAGGCAAACCTGGCGCTCGCCGACTTCATCGCGCCGATCGGCGGTCCGGCCGACTGGATCGGCGGCTTCGCGGTCACCGCCGGCCATGGCGAGCTGGAAATCGCCGAACGCTTCAAGGCCGCGGGCGACGACTATTCGGCCATTCTCGCCACCGCTCTGGCCGACCGTCTGGCCGAAGCCTTCGCCGAGGCGCTACACCACCGGGTGCGCACCGAACTGTGGGGGTACGCCCCGCGGGAGGACGACGACATCGACCGGCTCCTTGGCGAGAAGTACCAGGGCATCCGCCCCGCGCCCGGCTACCCGGCCCAGCCGGACCATACCGAGAAGGCGACGCTGTTCAGGCTGCTCGACGCCACGGCGCAGACCGGCATCGTCCTGACGGAAAGCTTCGCCATGACCCCGCCCGCGGCGGTCAGCGGTCTCTATTTCAGCCACCCGGACAGCCACTATTTCGGCGTCGGCCGCATCGACCGCGACCAGGTCGCGGACTACGCCCGGCGCAAAGGTTGGGATCTGGCGGTTGCGGAACGCTGGCTCGCCCCCATTCTCAGCTATGATCCCAACGGTGAGGCGCGAGGAGCGGCGGCGTAGTGCAGATGAGTTCATCCCGAGACCGGATCATCGGCGCGGCGGCCGTGCTTGCCGCCGGCCTGGTGGTGGGCGCCATCGTGATGGACGCCCGGCGCCCGAAGCCCGGGCGGTTCGACGGCCGGCTGTGGAAGCTGGTCGGGCCACAGGACGACGATCGCCTGACCATGGCCGACGACCTGATCGAACACGGCAAGCTCGATGGCCTGACCCGCGCCAGGGTTCGACGGATGCTCGGCGAGCCCAGTGATCCCGGGCGGTTCCAGCCGGGCGCGCTTGCCTACCGGCTGGGTCTGGAACGCACCTACATGCCGGTCGACTTCGAATGGCTGGTCATCTGTTTCGACGATCAGGACAAGGTCACGCGGTACTGGATCGCCACGGCCTGACGAAATCGCCGTGCGATGTCGGACAGCGCAGGGTTCGCCCATCCCGAGGCATGATCCCCGCCGCGTCGAAAGGACCGCTGAGTGCCCAGCATGACCCCCGCCGCATCCGTCGAAGCCTACCTCGCCGCCCTGCCGCCTGAGCAGCGGACGGCGCTGCAGCACCTGAGGCGCGTGATCCTGTCGGCCGCACCCTGCGCCCTGGAGTCGATCAGCTACGGCATCCCGACCTTCAAGGTGAAGGGCCGGGCGATCGCCCACCTGGGCGCGGCGGCGAAGCACTGCGCCTTCTATCCCGGTGCGGTGGCTGAGGCCTTCGCCGGAGAGCTGGCCGGCTTTTCCACGAGCAAGGGCACGGTCCGCTTCCAGCCCGACGCACCGCTGCCCGACGACCTGGTCCGCCGGATTGTTCGGTTCAACATGGAGCGGCAGGGCGTCGGCTAGCCGCTGGAGGGCGTAGCGGCAGGCGTCAGCGCGCTGATGACGGCCGTCTTGAACCGCGATACGCCTAGGGGATGATCACGCTCCGTACCAGCCTCGCCCTCGTCCTGGTTCTCGGCCTCGCCGCCTGCGGCCAGCCGGCCTCCGAAAAGCCCGCGACTCCGGCCGAGTCCGCCGCGCCGCCGCCCTCGGGGCCCGCGCCCGCCGCGACCGGCAAGGCCGCCGTGGCGCTGGATCCCGGCGGGCTGATGATCGTGGCGGCTGACACGGGCTCGACGCGGATGCTCGATTTCGGACTGCTCCAGGCGCAGGTGATCGAGATCGTCACCAAGGTGGCCGGCGCCCCGGAGCCGGTGACGACCAACGCCGAGTGTGGCGCCGGTCCGATGCAGTTCGCCGAGTTTCCGGGCGGCCTGACCCTGCTGTTCCAGGACGACAGGCTGGCCGGCTGGAGCGTGGGTCCGGATAGCGCCGGCAAGCCATCGACGATGAGCGGCGTGGGTGTCGGCTCGACCCGTTCCGACCTGGTCGCCGCCTACAGCGGTGTCGAGGTGTCCGAGACGAGTCTGGGCCAGGAGTTCAGCGCCGGCGGCCTCTACGGCGTCCTCGACGGCCCGGGCGCCGCCGGGAAGATCGAGGTCATGTGGGCCGGAACGTCATGCGTCTTCCGCTGATCCTGCCAGCCGGCGCCGCCGTCCTGTCCGCGCCCGTCGTGGCGCAGGAAGCTCCCGGGCCCTTGCTCGAGCGCCGCGCGGGCTGACGACGGCTCAGGCCGCGGCCAGGCCCCGCCCGCCCAGCCCGCCCGCGCCGCTCTCCAGCTGGAACTGGCCGACGGCCTCGTTGAGCCGGGCGGCCTCCTGACGCAGCGTATGGGCCGCGGCCGTGGTCTGTTCGACCATGGCGGCGTTGCGCTGGGTGGTCTGGTCCATGTGGTTGACCGCGTTGTTGACCTCGGCCAGGCCCATGGCCTGTTCCTTGGCGGAGGCGGAGATCTCCGACACCACCTTGGCGATGTCGCCGACCCTCACGAGGATCGCGTTCAGCGACTTGCCGGTCTGGCCGACCAGGCTGACGCCCTCGGCGACTTTCGTTGAGCTGGCCGAGATCAGGCCCTTGATCTCCTTGGCGGCCTCGGCTGAGCGCTGTGCGAGGCCGCGGACCTCCTGGGCGACGACGGCGAAGCCCTTGCCCGCGTCGCCGGCGCGGGCGGCTTCCACACCGGCGTTCAGGGCCAGCAGGTTGGTCTGGAAGGCGATCTCGTCGATCACCCCGATGATCTGGGTGATCTGGGCGGATGCGGCCTCGATGTCCGACACCGCGCGGATGGTCTCGGAGACCGTGGCCTCGGTCGCCTGGGCCTCGCGACGCGTATCGCCGACGAAGCGGTCGGCGGTCGCCGCGCCCTCAGCGGTCTGGCGCACGGTGGCGGTGATCTCGTCGAGGGCGGCGGCGGTCTCTTCCAGCGCTGCGGCCTGCTGCTCGGTGCGTCGCGACAGGTCGTCGGAGGCGCGGGTGATCTCGTCGGCGCCGCTTCCCACGCCGTCCGCCGACTCGCGGATTGTGCGCAGGGTCTGGGAAAGACGGCTGGCCGCGGCGTTGGAGTCGTTGCGAAGCCGCTCGTACTCGGGCGCGAACGCCTCGTTAATGCGGTGCGCGACATCACCCGCCGACAGGCGGTCCAGACCACCGGCGAGACGATCCATGGCCTCGTCGCGGCGATCGCTGTCGGCCTTGCGGGCCGCTTCGTCCGCGCGGCGGGCGGTTTCGGTGCGGGAGCGTTCCGCCTCGCCCTGTTCGCGCAGGGTGCGCCGCTCCAGGACGCCTTCACGGAAGGTGGCCACCGACTTGGCCATGTCGCCCAGCTCGTCGCTGCGGCCCAGAAACGGCACCGGCTGCTCGTAGTGGACCTCGGCGAGGTCGCCCATGTAACGGGTGATGCCCTCGATCAGCCGAACGATACGCTGGCGCAGAATGAAAACGCCGCCCCCGATGATCAGCATCATCAGGGCGCCGAGCGCGATCATCGCGCTGATGCCAAGGACCTGGATTCGGTCAGACAACGCCTCGGCGGCCTCGCGCTCGGCGTTGAGCATCGGCACGGCCTTCTGGATGATCCCGAGATGCTCGTGATAGGCGTCGTGCATGCGATTGAAGGCGGCCGCCTCGGCCGCCGGGTCGCCGGCCTGCCGCGCCGCGACCATCGCATCGCTGAGCTGGAAGATTTCCCGGGCCTTCTCGTCGGAATCAACGAGCAGCAGTTTGAGCGCAGGGGAAGCCTGGCCGTTCTTCCGCCAGTGATCCACGCGCGCCTGGTAGCTTTTCACCAGGGGCTGCATCTCCTCCAGAGCCTCGGCGCTTTCCTTCAGGTCGCGATCACTGGTCGGGTCGCTGGCCTCGTGGAACTGGGTGTTGGCCAGGAAGAACTCCACCAGGAACATGGGCGGAGGCAGGATATCGGCGATCAGGACCTCGTTGTCGTGGATGCGCTCGTAGTGCGGTCCATTGATCCGAACCTGCGAGACCGTCAGCCAGGTTCCGATGGCGAGCAGGAGAAATCCGGCCCCCAGAAAAGCGCCGAATAGGCTTATCGCACCGGACAGTCGCACACGCATTCGGATAACCCTGAAATCCTAGCTGCGACACGTACGCGCGCCCGGGACTCAACAGGGTGTTTGCCCGCTTTGAGTGGTCTGTCGGGGAGCGGAGGGCGCTGCTCTCCCAAGGGTGGTGGAATTCTCGGGCCCGACGCGGAATTCCGGAAATCGGCGGCTGATGTACCCGAAATGCTGCGGCAGAACGTCGCAATCGGGCTGTTTAACATCGTACGCGTTCGATGCGTTCCGACCGCGCTTTTGTTGGGCTAGGATCGGCGGGTAGCAGGAGACCAGACATGACCCGCGATGTGATGACCCTCTGGCACGAGGTCGTGGAGGCCAGGGATGAGGCGCTCCTGCGCGATCTCCTGGACCCGGAGGCCGTGTTCGAGTCGCCGGTCGTTCACACGCCCCAGGTCGGACGCGACATCACCGCCAAATACCTGATGGCCGCCTTCGCGACGCTCAACAACGACAGCTTCCACTACCTCGGCCGCTGGGACGCGGAAGGTTCTGCCGTGCTGGAATTCGCCACCGAGATCGACGGCATCAGGATCAACGGCGTCGACATGATCTGGTGGAACGCGGCGGGGAAGATCACCCGCTTCAAGGTCATGGTGCGGCCGCTCAAGGCCATCAACCTGCTGCATCAGAAGATGGGCGCCGTGCTGATGGCGATGAGCGGGGCGGCGTGATCGCGGCGGATGCGGTCATTCGACTCCTGCACGGCGACGAAGGGCCGATCTTCCGCGCCCTGCGCCTGGAGGCGCTGACAGTGGAGGCGGCGACCTTCGCCTCCGATGCGGGGGTCGAGGCGGCAAAGCCGGCGAGCTGGTTCGACGAGCGGGTCGCCGAGGGCGTGCTCGGCGCCTTCGTCAGCGGCGAGCTGGTCGGGATGGCCGGATACTCCCGGCCTTCCAACCCCAAACAGGCCCACAAGGCGACGCTGTTCGGCATGTACCTGCGGGCGTCGCATCGCGGATCAGGGCTGGCCGCGCGACTGGTGGCCGCCGTTGGCGATCACGCCCGGGCGGAGGGCTGCGAGCGGCTCCTGCTGGCCTGCAACGCCGTCAACCATCGCGCCATCCGGCTCTACGAGTCGGCCGGGTTTCGCCGCTATGCGACCGAGCCTCGCGCCCTGAAGCTCCCCGACGGCTCGTATGCCGACGACGCGCTCTTCGCCCTGGACCTTGGTTGACTCTCTTCAGCCTCCCTTAAGCCCATTCCCGGCATGCTCGCCTTAATGAGAGCGCCTTAAGGGAGGCCGCCATGTCCGTGACCCGCACCGGAAGCTTCCGCCGTCAGCACGATCACTTCGAGCCGCAGGACGACAGCGACCCGAACGCGGCCCGCCGCATCCGCGGCCAGCTCGAGCAGATCGACTACACCGCCTTCGCCTCCAACAAGGAGGTCATCGGACAGGTGCTGGGGACCTCCGACGCCCTGCAGTTCCAGAAGCTGGCGGTCGCCGCGGCCCATGCCCGCGCCGTCTGGGTCGCCCAGGCCCTGAAGGTCGCCGAAACCGGCGGTCGGGTGACCCCCGAGGACCTCTCGCGCCTGGCGCATCTTCGGGCCACGTTCGAGGAGCTGGCCGAGGCCTACGAAGGGCTGCGCCGGATCGTCGAGCGCGGCTACATTCCCTACCGTGGACTACCCGGGACCTGATTTACCCGGGTAATATTGACAGCTGGAATTGTCCGGGTAAAAAGAGGCTCCCATTCCGGAGCCCGCCGTGCACGACGCCTCGACCCCTGTAACCGCCTTCGATGGCGACCACCGCCTCGCCCGGGGTCCGCTGGCCGAGGTCGCGCGCTTGATCGCCGGCCTCGCCGAGCCGGCGCGCGTGCTGATCTTCCGCGATGATGACGGCCGCTCGCTGGACCTCGACCTGCGCGGAACGCCCGATCAGGTCGTCGCGCGCCTCGCGCCGGCGCCGGACGCCGCGCCGCGCGGACCCGGCCGTCCGAAGCTGGGCGTCACGGCCCGTGAGGTGACCCTGCTGCCCCGGCACTGGGACTGGCTCGCGCGCCAGCCGGGCGGCGCCTCCGTCGCCCTGCGCAAGCTGGTCGAGGCCGCTCAACGCGATCCGGCCGAACAGGCCCGCCTGGGCCGCGACGCGGCGTACCGCTTCCTGACCACGATGGCGGGAGACCGCCCGGGCTACGAGGAGGCCGCCCGCGCGCTGTTCGCCGGCGACGCCGAGGCCCTTCGGGCGCGAATCGGCGACTGGCCGGCCGATGTCCGCGAGCACGCCCTCACCCTGGCGAGGCCGGCATGAACCGTGACCGCAAACGGGAGCTGACCGCGGCCTACAAGGAGCGCAAGGCCCGGCCCGGCGTGTTCGCCGTGCGCTGCGCCGCCGGCGGACAGGTCTGGGTCGGGTCCAGCCGCGAACTGCTCAACCGGCAGAACGGCATCTGGTTCTCCCTGCGCCTGGGCAGCAGTCTCAACCGGACCATGCAGCAGGCCTGGCGTGATCACGGCGAGGCGGCGTTCGTCTATGAGGAGCTCCAGATCATCGACGGGGAGGGGCTGTCGGCCTGGTCGCTCGATCAGGCGCTCAAGGACGCCGCCGCGACCTGGCGCGAGCAGCTCGCCGCCGCTGTCGCCTGAATTCACGAGCATGGGCGCGCGGCGGCGGCTATGGGGAAGGGCATGAGCACGCCGCCCTCCGCCGCCTCCGTCCTGCTGATCGCCCTCTGCGCCTGCGTGGTCGGAGGCATGTTCACCGCCCTTCAGGCCCCGACCAACGCCATGCTGGCCAGGCCCTTCAACTCGCCGGTCAACGCGGCCTTCGTGTCGTTCGCCGTGGGGACGCTGGTGCTGCTGGTCGCCGTGCTGGCGCTGCGGGTGCGGCCGGACTGGGGCGGCGTGCAGGCGCTGCCCTGGTATGCCTGGCTGGGCGGCGCCTACGGCGCGGTCTTCGTCGTCGCCGCGGCGTTCGCCGCGCCCCGTCTGGGCGTGGCCTCGACCATCACCCTGATGATCGCCGGGCAGCTGGTGGCGGGAATGCTCGTCGACCACTTCGGCGGTTTCGGCATCGCCCCCCGGCCGATCAATCTGACCAGGATCCTGGGCGTCGGGCTGGTGTTCGCCGGCGTCATCCTGGTGCGCCGGGCCTGACGCACCGGGGGCGGCGCTGCAAAAGTGCGGCGTTTGAGCAACAATCACCGCGTCGCAACGCCTGGGCCCCAGCCTCGCCTTGACCGGGATTCGCCTTGCGGGCGAACGTCGGTTCGGCGGCGTTGAAAGGTGGAAAATGAATATCAGGACGCGGATCGCGCGGGAGGTCCGGTTCTTCAAGGGGCTTCAACGGACGTTGAAGTGGGTCAAGTCGATCAGCCCGGACAGTCGCAACCTGATCTGCGATGACCTCGAGGCCTCGGTCGACAAGCATCGTGATCGCCCCGCCATCACCTTCGAGGGCAAGACCCTCACCTATGGCGAGATGGACGCCCTGGCCAACCGCTACGCCCACTGGGCCAAGGAGCAGGGCATCACCCGCGGCCAGACCGTCGCGCTGTTCATGCCCAACCGCATGGACTACCTGCCGATCTGGTACGGCCTGACCAAGGTCGGGGTGGCCACCGCCCTGATCAACAACAACCTGACCGGCGCGCCGCTGGCGCACTGTCTGAACATTTCCGGCGCGCTGCACTGCCTGGTCGACGCCGAGACGTCGGCGGCCTTCGAGGCCGTCCGCGGCCAGCTGAGCAAGCATGTCGCCCAGTGGACGCTGGGTCCTGTCGCCGCCGACCGCCGCGACCTGACCGCCGCGCTGAAGAGCTGCAGCAACCTTCGCCCCGATCGCCTGACCGCCCGGGACGACCTGCGGGCCAGCGACACCGCCCTGTGGATCTACACCAGCGGCACGACGGGTCTGCCGAAGGCGGCGCGCATCAACCACATGCGCGCCCAGCTCTACATGCGGGGCTTCGCCGGCTCGACCGGGGCGCTGGCGTCCGACCGCATCTACCAGGTCCTGCCGCTCTACCACGCCACCGGCGGCCTCTGCGCCATGGGCGCGGGCCTGCTGACCGGCGGCTCGATCGTGCTGCGCAAGAAGTTCTCGACCACCCACTTCTGGCAGGACATCCACGCCGAGAACTGCACCATGTTCGTCTACATCGGCGAGCTGTGCCGCTACCTGGTCAACGGTCCGGCCGACCCGCTGGAGCGCTCCCACAAGCTGCGCCAGGCCTTCGGCAACGGGCTGCGCGGCGACGTCTGGGAAGACATGGTCGAGCGCTTCGCCATCCCCAATGTCCTCGAGTTCTACGGCGCGACCGAAGGCAACGTCTCGATGTTCAACTTCGACGGCCGGGCCGGGGCCATCGGCCGGGTGCCCAAGTGGCTGAAGAAGCGCATCAACGCCCGCCTCGTCCAGTTCGACATCGAGACCGAACAGCCGATCCGCGGCCCGAACGGGCTCTGCATCGAGTGCGGCCCCGACCAGATCGGCGAGTGCCTGGGCCGCATCGACGCCAGCGACTCCCGCACCAGCTTCACCGGCTACGCCGACAAGGCGGCCACCGAGAAGAAGATCCTCCACGACGTCTTCGAGAAGGGCGACGCCTGGTTCCGCACCGGCGACCTGATGCGCCAGGACGTCGAGGGCTATTTCTACTTCATCGACCGTATCGGCGACACCTTCCGCTGGAAGGGCGAGAACGTCTCCACCGGCGAGGTCGCCGACCGTCTGGCCGAGGCCCCCGGCGTGGTGGAGGCCAACGTCTACGGCGTCGCCGTGCCCGGCCAGGATGGCCGCGCCGGCATGGCCTCGCTGACCGTCGATGACGACTTCGACCTCGTCGCCTTCCACGCCCATGTTGAAGCCTGCCTGCCCCCTTACGCCCAGCCGCTGTTCATCCGGCTGCAGCGCCAGATCGAGACCACCGGCACCTTCAAGTACCGCAAGGTCGACCAGGTCGCCGACGGCTACGACCCGACGAAGGTCAAGGACCCGGTCTACTTCCGGAACCCGGTCAAGAAGGCCTGGACCAAGGTGACGAAGGCCAGCTTCGCCAAGATCAACGAAGGCGCGTTCAAGCTCTGACGCGGGGCGGCCGCGGGGCTGACGCGCGGTGCGTCCTTCGCGAGGCGGATTCGCCGCTCCTCTGGATGACGACCTCAGGGGAACGCCACCACCCTTCGTCAGGGTGAGGCGCGCCGTCAGGCGCGTCGCGAACCCCGCAAGGCCTACCCCGGCACGACGATGTACCCCGCCCTCGGGAAGTGCACGTGCACGGTTCCGACCGCCTCGTGGTCGCGGGACAGCACCACGCGCTCGCGGTTGGCGGCTACCAGGGTTCCGGTGACCGGGTCGCGGCCGTAGTCGTCGGCCATGACCACCACCGCCGCGCCGGGGCTGAGGCCCAGGGGATCGGCGGCGTCGTGAGGCGGGGCGGCGGCGGGGGTCGAAGCCCTGGCCAGGGCCAGGGCCTCGGCGGCCGGCATCTCGGTTCGGGTTCCGTGGCCGATGGCGCGGACGCGGGCCGACCAGTCGCCGAAGTGCTGGAAGCCGGCGGTCAGCGGGGCCGAGGCGCCGGGCAGGGCGTTGTCCAGGAACCAGACGTTCATCCAGGCGGCGATGTCGGCCAGGCCGGCGGCCTCGCCGTTCAGCCAGCCCGTGCCGGAGGCGGCCAGCTGGTCCTCGATCCAGCCGGCGTGGGCGCGCCACTGACCCTTCAGCGGACCGCCGGCGGCCTTCATGGCGGCGACGTCGAACGGCCGGCCGGACATCGCCTCGCGGTCCTTGATGAAGTCGGCCGGGACGTGGTCGCCCAGCACCCCGAAGATGATCGGCACCGTGGCCTGGAAGAACAGCCGGTCGGCCCAGAGGTTGATCGCCCAGTCCAGGCCCCCGCGCACCGCCGCCGGCGCCGGCCAGCGGCGCTCGACCTCGGCCAGGATCACCTGGGTGTCGCAATAGACGTCGGCCCCGATCTGCAGCGACGGCGTACGGCGATAGCCGCCGGTCAGGGGCAGATAGTCGGGCTTGGGCATCAGGCTGGGGATCTCGACCGAGGTCCAGCCGAGGCCCTTGAGCCCGAACAGCAGACGCACCTTCTCGGAGAAGGGCGAGGCGTCGAAGTGGTGCAGAATCGGCGTGTCGGACATGGCGGGGCTCCCTGATGACCTCATCGGGGCGCCGGCGCCCCTGCGGATGTCTACGAAAAAGCACTTTACAATCCAAAGTGAACTGCGTATCGAGGATCAACGCCATCAGACGGCCGGGAGGGCCAGACATGACCGACGACAGCATCCAGACCCTGAAGGACGACATCGCCTTCATGAAGGCCCTGGCCCGCGAGGGCAGCAGCACGCCGCTGCTGTTCGGCGGGGTCATGGTCAGCGCCGGGGTGATCTTCGGGGCCGGGGCGGTCGGCCACTGGGCCATCGTCTCGGGCCTTCTGGACCTGTCGCCCTGGGCGATCATGGGCGTCTGGATTGCCGCCGGGCTGGTGTTCGCCGTGGCGCTGGCCGTGCTGCTGGGCCGGGCCAGGGGGCGGCCGGGCGCCAGCGCCGGGGTCAACAAGGCGACCGGGGCGGCCTGGTCGGCGGTGGGCTTCGCCATCTTCACCTGCTGGCTGGGCATGACGGTCATCGGCCTGGTCACCGGCGACTGGGCGGTGATGAACGTCTTTCCCGTGGTGATCCTGGCGCTCTACGGCGCGGCCTGGTTCGTCGCCGGGACGCTGACCGGCAAGGGGTGGATCAAGCTGACGGCGCTGACCTGCTTCGCCGCCGCCGTGGGCATGGGCGCCCTGACGGGCCATCCGCTGCAGATGCTGGGCTATGCCGCCTGCCTGGCGCTGGTCACCATCGCGCCCGGGCTGGTCCTGATCCGTCAGGAACCGGCGAGCATCGTCTGAAGGGAAGCCGAGTCATGGAAGGCTTCGACATCGACCACATCGACGAGGTGATCCACGGTCGGGTCAGGCTGGGCGTCATGGCCTACCTCTCCGGCGCCGGATCGGCCGACTTCAACTCCCTCAAGGCCCGGCTGCAGGCCACCGACGGCAACCTCTCGGCCCACCTGCGCAAGCTGGAGGACGCCGGCTTCGTCCGGGTCGAGAAGAGCTTCGTCAACCGCAAGCCTCTGACCACCCTGATCCTGACCGACGCCGGACGGACGGCCTTCGCCGCCTACCTCGACGCCATCGGCAAGCTGGTCGAGGGACGGTGAGGTCTGACCGGGCGGCGGAGCGGGGTTGCGTGTCCCGCCCGTCGCTCTAGCTTGCGCGGCATGATGACCCGACGGATCGGACTGACCACCCTGGCGGCGAGCCTGGCCTCGGCCTGCTCGCCGCTGAGCCTGTTCGCCACCCTCACGCCCAAGGACGCCGCCCGGCGCGAAGCCCGCGGCGTGGCCTATGGCGAAGGTGAACGGCGCCGGCTGGACGTCTATGCCCCGCCGGTCAGCGGCACGGCCCCGGTGGCCATGTTCTTCTATGGCGGCTCCTGGGACTCGGGCCGCCGCGAGGACTACGGCTGGGTCGGCCGGGCGCTGGCGGCCCAGGGCTTCGTCACCGTGGTGCCGGACTACCGCCTCTGGCCGGAGGTCCGCTTTCCGGATTTCCTCGAGGACTGCGCCGCCGCCGCTCGCTGGACCGTCGACTCGATCGCCCGCTACGGCGGCGATCCCTCCCGCGTCGTGCTGGTCGGACATTCGGCCGGCGCCTACAACGCCGCCATGCTGGCTCTGGACCAGCGCTGGCTGGGCAAGGCCGGCGTGGCGGGCAGCCCAGTGCGCGCCTTCGCCGGCCTGTCGGGACCCTATGACTTCCTGCCGCTGGACGGCCCGATCACCCGCCGCACCTTCGGCGAGGCGCAGGACCTGGACGCCACCCAGCCGACCCGGTTCGCCGCCGCCGGTGCGCCGGCCGCCTTCCTGGCCACCGGCGACGCCGACACCACGGTCTTCCCGCGCAACACCCGCAGACTGGCCGCGGCCCTGCGCCAGGCGGGCGGGCGGGTCGAGGAGCGCCACTATGCCGGCCTCAATCATTCCGACACGGTTCTGGCCCTGTCCCGCCCCCTGCGCGGCAAGGCGCCCTTGCTGGCCGAGATGACCGACTTCCTCAAGGCCGCCCTCTAGCGACCGGGCGGGCGACGCCTACCTAGGGTCATGCGTCTGAACCAGGTCACCGCCTCCGCCCGCGATCTCGCCGCCTCGACGGCCTTCTACCAGGCCCTCGGCCTCAAGCTGATCGTACGCTCCGACCACTATGTCCGCTTCGAGTGCCCGGACGCCGACGGCGGGGAACCGGCCACCTTCTCGTTGCACCATGATCCCGAGGCGGCCGGCGTTCGCCAGACGAGCGTCTACTTCGAGGAGGACGACCTGGACGCCACGGTAGCGCGGCTGAAGGCGGCCGGCCTGACCTTCGACAGCGATCCGGTCGACCAGTCCTGGCTCTGGCGCGAGGCCTGGCTCCGCGATCCGACCGGCAATGCCGTCTGTCTCTACAACGCCCCCAAGACCCGCCGTTTTCCGCCCTGGCGGCTGGAGGCGTAGGGCGGGCGTCTCACCCGCGCCCCGCCGCATTCGCCAACCTGCCCGGGCGCGCGGCCTGACATTCCGCTGATTCAATGTTGAGCGTGGCGGGCATGAGGAGCATGCTCGCCCCATGACCCGCGCCCTCCTGATCAGCCTTCCCGCCCTGGCCCTTCTCGCCGCCTGCACCCAGGCCCCGGCGGGGACCGACGTCAACAAGCTCGACGCCGCCGTCGGCGCCGCCGTGGGCGATCCCAACACCTGCGTCCTGCTGGTCGAGAAGCCCTCGGGCAAGGTCGTCTATCGCTATGGCGCCCGCGCCAACTGCAGCCGCGTGCTGCCGGCCTGCACCGATCCGGCCGCGACCCTGACCGCCGACGCCCTGGCCAAGCTGGCCGCCGCGGGTGATGTGCGCACCATCAGCTGCGACAGCGGTCCGAACGGCGAGAACCGTGTCGCCTGGGCGACCGGGCCGGTCCCGAAGACCCCCGCCTCCAAAGCCGGCGACCTCGCCTATGCCGCCCTGATGGAGGGCCCCAGCGTCCTCCCCGGCCGCGAAATCGCCATCCGGCTGGAAGCGGCCCTGGTCAAGGGCGGGATGTAGGGGCCCAGCCTTTTGGTCAGCCCCGCCCCGTGCTAACCGGCGGGTGCGCTTCGGGGGCCCGTAGCTCAATGGTTAGAGCCGACCGCTCATAACGGTCTGGTTGGGGGTTCGAGTCCCTCCGGGCCTACCACCCCTGTTCAAGCTTTCCCTGTCTCGCCCCCAACACGCCTTAAAGCTGCGGTTCATGTTGCAGGCGCCACACAGATCGCGACGGGGACGTTCGCGCCCCGCACTGGAGAAACACGTGATGAAAGCCCTCTTCCGCGCCGCCGCCGTCTCGGCCCTGATCGTCGCCGGAACCGTCGGATTCGCCGGGGCCGCCTCGGCTCAGACCGCGCCGGCCAGCACCGCCGACACGGTCTTCCGCGCCACGACCATCAGTCTTTCCGCCTATGGCGAGGTCCGCCAGCGTCCCGACCAGGCGACCATCAGCCTTGGCGTGACCACCGAGGCCCCGACGGCGGCCGAGGCCATGCGCCTGAACGCGGTGAAGATGAACCAGGTCATCGCGGCCCTGAAGAAGGGCGGCATCGCCGACCGCGACATCCAGACCAGCGGGCTGAGCCTCAATCCGCAGTACGTCTATGTCGAGAACCAGCCGCCGCGCCTGTCCGGCTACCAGGCGTCCAACTCGGTCACCGTGGTCGTCCGCGACCTGACGAAGCTGGGCCAGGCCGTCGACGCCACGGTCAATGCCGGCGCCACCAACGTCGGCGGCATCAGCTTCGGGCTGCAGGACAGCTCGGCGGCCGAGGACGCGGCGCGGATCGAGGCGGCCAAGGCGCTGCAGGGCCGCGCCGAACTCTATGCCAAGGCCATGGGCTATCGCGTCGCCCGCCTGGTGACGTTCAGCGAGGGCGGCGGCTACAGCCCGCCGCAACCGATGCCGATGCTCGCCATGGCCCGGATGGACAAGGCCGAGTCGACCCCGGTCGAGGCCGGCGAGCTGAGGGTGCGCATCGACGTCTCGGCCACCTTCGAACTGGTGAAATAGTCTTCGGCGGGGCCTCTTCCGCGTGCGCGGGGGAGGCCCTGTCCACCGTCGCGGGTCTTGACCCGGACCGTCCGGCGCGGGTGTAATTCCGGCCCGGAGCGCGACCGAAGGGGGAGGCCGGCATGCGAAACACCATCCCGCTGGCGATCTTCTGCGCCGCGCTGGCCGCGACGCCGTCGCCCGGCCAGGCCCGAGAGGACCCGCGCGCCTTCGTCGGCGAATACATGAACGAGCTGGGCGACTACCTGGTCGTCGATTGCGACGCGCCGGAGGCATGCGTCTACACCCTGGTCAAGGACGACCGCCTGGAGCGGCTGTTCGCGCGCTACGGCGACAGCGTCGGCCGCATCGCCTTCACCGGCGTGATCGTCGAGGCCTGCCGCGACTGGCGCTCGACCCGCTACGCCTGCTCGACGTCGAAGGACGGCAAGGCCGTGGCCATCCTGTGGTGGACGGATTCGAAGGCCGTGGATTGAAGCGCCCTGCGTGCTTCGACACGCACCCTGCGGGTGCTGCTCAGCACGACTGTGTTGGGTAGCCTTCCAGTGTAGTCATCCTGAGCAGCCGCGCTGCGGCGTGTCGAAGGACGACGGCGCGTCAGCTCGCAACAGCCGATCCTAAACCCCAGCCGCCTCGCACACATGCGCCCATTCCGCCTCCGTCACCGGCTGCACCGACAGGCGGAACGAGGTGACCAGCGACATGGCGGCCAGGGCCGGGTCCGCCTTGGCCTGACCCAGGGAGAAGGGCCGGGGCAGGGCTTGCACCGCCTTGATGTCCACACAGACGAAGCGGGCGCTCTCGTCGGTCGGGTCGGGGTAGTGCTCGCCGATCACCTCGGCGATCCCGACGATCTCCTTGCCGGCCTGGGAATGGTAGAAGAAGCAGCGGTCGCCGGTCTTCATGGCCATCAGGTTCAGCTTGGCGGCATGGTTGCGCACCCCGGTCCAGGGCTCGCCCGTCTCGCCGGTGGCGACCAGGTCGTCCCAGCCGAAGACGTCGGGTTCCGATTTCAGCAGCCAGAAGGCCATGGACGCACTCCGCCTCGGGGATTCTCGCCGACGCTAGCAGCGCCGCGCCGGGCGGCCTATATCGCCTCCCATGGCCGAAGCCTTCAATGACCTGACCCTCTCCGCCGACCGAGAGGCCCGCTACGCCGAGGTGGCGGCCGAGATCGCCTCCGTGCTCGACGGCGAGCCGAACCTGACCGCGCGGATGGCCACGGTGGCCTCGATGCTGGCGGCCAGTTTCGACCACTATTTCTGGACGGGCTTCTATGTCGTCGATCCGGAGCGGGAGCGCGAACTGGTCGTCGGCCCCTACCAGGGCACGCTCGGCTGCCTGCGCATCGCATTCGGCCGCGGCGTCTGCGGCGCGGCGGCGGCCAGCGGCCAGACCCAGCTTGTCCCCGATGTCCACGCCTTCCCCGGCCACATCGCCTGCGATGGCCGCTCTCAGAGCGAGCTGGTGGTCCCGGTGTTCGGCCCGGACGGGGCACTTGTCGCGGTGCTGGACGTGGATTCTGATCAGCCCGCCGCGTTCGACGAAGTCGATGCGCGGTGGCTGGAGCGGATCCTGGCGGCGACGTTCGGCTGAGAGGCGTTGCGGGGTTCGCGACGCCGGCCCAAGAGCCGGCTCCTCACCATGACGAGCCTTGTTGGATGAGCAGGCTCTCTGCGGCCCACTTCCCATCGTCATCCTGAGGAGCGGCGCAGCCGCGTCGCGAGGGACGCAGGGCGGCTGCGCCGATTAACCGTCCCTATGCGGTTGCCATGCAAACTCAGCCCCCATGATCCCCGCCGTCTCCATCGTCATCCCCACGCAGCGCCGGCCCGGCGGGCTGGCTTGCGCCGTGGCGTCGGCGCTGGCGCAGGCCGGCGTCGACCCCGGGGCCCTCGAGCTTGTCGTCGCCGACAATGACCAGGTCCCCTCGGCCCGCGAGGCTTTCGAGACCGCCGCCGAAGCCGCGCCGTTCCCGGTGATCTATGTCCACGAGCCGGCCGCCGGCGTCGCCAACGTCCGCAACACCGCCCTGACTGTCGCGCGCGGGGCCTTTATCGCCTTCCTCGATGACGACCAGGAGGCGCCGCCGGCGTGGCTGGCGTCGCTGCTGGCTGTGCAGGCCGCAACGGGCGCCGACGTGGTGTTCGGCCCGGTCCACGCCCGCGCGCCGGAGTCCATCACCGAGCACCGCGCCTATTTCGAGCGCTTCTTCTCGCGGCTGGACGACAGCCCCGAGGGGCTGATCGACCACTACTATGGCTGTGGCAACAGCCTGATCCGTCGCGCGGCGCTCCCCGCGCAGCAACCGTTCGCGGTCGAGCGCAACCAGATCGGCGGCGAGGACGACCTGCTGTTCGGCAACCTGCGGGCGGCCGGCGCGCGGTTCGCCTGGGCGCCGAAGGCCTGGGTCTGGGAGGATCCGGTCCCGGCTCGCCTGACCCTGCGCTACACGCTGGCCCGGGCCTTCGGCTATGGCCAGGGGCCGACCGAGCACTGCTGGTCGGCGACGCCCCGCGACCTGCCCGGCGTCGTCAAGTGGATGCTGGTCGGCCTGGCCCAGACCGCCGTCTTCGGCCCGATCGCGCTGGCGAAATGGGCGCTGCGACGTCAGGATCGCGCCGCCGCCCTGGACAGGGCCGCCCGCGGGCTGGGCAAGACCTTCTGGTGGGGGCCGTTCCGGCTGAACTTCTACGGCCGCACCGCCTGACAGCGCTTGCCCCCGGCGCCCCCTCGATCCAGATAGGAGGGATGAGCGGTCAGCATACCTTTGTTCCCGGCGGCGATCCGGTAGGCGACGCCCGCGCGCTGCGCGACGCCTTCGGCTGTTTCACCACCGGGGTGACTGTCGTGACGACCCTCGACGGCGACCGGCCGGTCGGCTTCACCGCCAACAGCTTCACCTCCATTTCGCTCGACCCGCCGCTGGCGCTGGTGGCGATCGGCCTGACCGCCTCCTGTTTGCCGGCCCTGCAGACCAGCGGCCGGTTCGTGGTCAATGTGCTGCACGCCGACCAGGAGGCGGTGGCCCGCCAGTTCACCCGCAAGGACGTCGACCGCTTCGAAGGTCTCGAGACACAGCTGTGGGATACCGGCGTCCCGGTGCTGTCGAGCTGCATGGCCAACTTCGAGTGCGAGACCCATCACAGCTTCGACGCCGGCGATCACCGGGTGTTTGTCGGCAAGATCCTGCGGGTCTTCCACGACGCCGACCATGAGCCGCTGGTCTATCTTCGCGGCGGCTACCGGCGGGTGCACACCGACGCGCCCTCCGACGAGGTCGGCCACGCCACCCCGGCGGGCGACCGCGCGCTTTAGGCCGGCGTCCTGTCAGGGCGCGCCGGGCGCGCCCCGGGCCGCGTCGAGGCTCTTCATCCAGGCGATGATGTCGGCGATCTCGTCGGGCGCATACTCGTATTCCGGCATGGCCGGGTGGCCGGACAGGATTCCCTCGGCCAGGGCCTCCTCGAGGCTGTCCAGGGGGTACTTGTCCTTCAGGGTGCGGAACGGCGGCGCGGGGCTGAAGCCGCTGGCGCCGGTCGCCTCGACCGCGTGGCAGGCGGCGCAGTCGCGAAGGACCAGGGCGTGTCCGCGCTCGGCTGACGGGATCACGGCCGGGGCCTCGGCGGTCGGCGCCTCGGCGGCCTGGGCCGGCGGCTGGCGCGCCATGCCGAGGACGGCGACGACGACGACGGCGAGCATGGTCAGGGGGTTGGGCAGGCGCATGACGTCACTCCGGGCGTGGAGTGAATCATGCGCGCTCCCGGGCCCACGGGAAAGCGGAAGCTTTGCCGGGGACCGCGGGAGAGCCGAGGCCGGCCCCTACTTCCCCCAGTCGCGTACGAAGCGGTCGAGCAGTCGGATGCCGAACCCCGCCGAGCCGGCCGGCTTCCAATCGTTGGGGCCGCCATAGGCGACGCCGGCGATGTCGAGGTGGGCCCAGGGGATGTCGCGGCTGATGAACTCGCCGATGAACCAGGCGCCGGTGCCGGCCCCGGCGCCGCCCTCGCCGCTGTTCTTGATGTCGGCGATGGTGGAGCTGACATCCTTGGCGTAGCTGGGGTGCAGCGGCAGGCGCCACAGGTCCTCGCCGGTGGCCGCGCCGGCGGCGGTGAGCTTCGCGGCCAGATCGTCATGGCGGCTGAACAGCCCGGCGTAGTCGTCGCCCAGCGCCGTGCTGACCGCGCCGGTCAGGGTGGCGACGTCGACCAGCACGGCGGGCTTGAGGTTGCGCTCGGACCAGACCAGCGCGTCGGACAGCACCAGCCGGCCCTCGGCGTCGGTGTTGATCACCTCGATGGTCTTGCCGTTCATGGCCGTCAGGACGTCGCCGGGGCGGATGGCCCCGCCGTCAGGCATGTTCTCGGCCAGGGCTCCAACGGCGACGACGTTGACCGGGGCGGCGGACTTCGACAGCGACAGCACCGTGGCGACCACTGCGGCGGCGCCGGACATGTCCATCTTCATGTTGCCCATGTTGGCGGACGGCTTGATGGAGATGCCGCCGCTGTCGAAGGTGATGCCCTTGCCGGCCAGCACCACCGGCCCGCCGGCCGGGGCGCCCGCGCCCTTGTAGCGGACGACCAGCAGCCGGGGCGGCCGGACAGAGCCGGCGCCGACGCCGGTCAGACCGCCCATGCCCAGCTTCTGCATGGCCGGAACGTCCAGCACCTCGATGCTAACCCCCGGAACGCCGGCTAAGGCGGCGCGCGTCCGCTCCACGAAGCTTTCGGGATAGACGATGTTGGCGGGCTCGTTCGAGATATCCCGGGCCCATTCCATGGCCTCGACCAGCGGCAGCCCCGTGGCCCTGTAGAGTTCGGCCGCCGCCGGGGCGGCGTCGGCGACGATGGTGACCGGCGCGGCAGCGGCCGCCTTGCGGTCGCTGCGGTAGAGATCGGAGCGGTACTCGCCGATGCCGAAGCCGACCGCCAGCTCTGCGAGGGCGGCCGCGTCCATGTCCGGAGCCAGCAGGGTGACCGCCCCGGTGTCCCCGGCCAGGGCCCGGCCGATCACGGCGCCGGCCATCTGGATGTCGTTCGCCGCGGGCTTGTCGCCCAGGCCCAGCAGGATGATCTGGTCGAAGTCGCCGATCCCGCGCAGCACCAGGGT
>JBEIDC010000025.1:0-28351 GCA_040383665.1 Caulobacter sp. | reverse complement strand
CCGCCGCGCCCGCCGCCGCGACGGCGGGCCGGTCGGACCTTCCGACCACTCCCGCTGTGCTGGCCGACGCCGGCGCGGAGATCGAGCCGGCCGCCCCGGACACCGCCCCCACCGCACCGGCCCTGCAAGCCTCCGCTGAAGCGCCGGTCGAAGCCGCGCCGACCCGCGGCTCTCCCGAGACCGTGGCGAGGCTGGCGGCCGACATCGCCCAGAAGCTCGAGGGCAAGACCACCCGCTTCGAACTCCAGCTAGACCCGCTGGGTCTGGGCAAGGTCGACGTCAGCATCGAGATCAACGCCGACGGCCGCCTGACCGCCTCGCTGTCGTTTGACTCCAGCCAGACCGCCGCCGACCTGCGCGGCCGGGCCGGCGAGCTGCGCCAGGCGCTGGAAGCGGCGGGCTTCGATCTCGCCGAGGGAGGCCTGTCCTTCGACATGAACAACTCGGGGGGCTCCGGCGGCCGGGAGGCTCGCGAGTCACTCGCCGCCTGGTCCAGTCGCGCCTTCGACACCGCCCGTACCGGCCTCGAACAGGCCGAGGCCCTCGCCGTCCGTTCCCCCTGGTCCCGCGCGCCGTCCGGCGGCGTCGACATCCGTATCTGAGGCCCCCATGGTCGACTCTGTTAGCGCCGGGAATTCCGTTCTCGACAAGATCAACAACTCCCGCAACAGCCTGGCGAGTAGCGAGGAGACCTTCCTGGCGCTGCTGACCACGCAGCTGAAGAACCAGGACCCCCTGTCGCCGCTCGATTCCAACGAGTTCACCGCCCAGATCGTGCAGATGACCGGGGTCGAGCAGCAGCTCCTGACCAACGACCTGCTGGCCATGCTGGTCGGCATGAACGACGGCGGCCTGGCCGGGTCGGTCAACCTGATCGGCAAAACCGTGACCGCCGCCACGCCCGACGCCACCCTGAAGGGCGGCCAGTCGACCTGGACCTATGACATCGACCGGGCCGCGACGAGCGTGAAGTACGAGGTCGTTAACTCCGCCGGCCAGACCGTCTTCTCTCGCACCGACAGCGGCGTCGCCGCCGGCGAGGGCGACTTCAAATGGGACGGCAAGACCACCCAGGGCACGCAGCTTCCCGATGGCGGGACCTACAGCCTGAAGATAACCGCCTCCGGCTCCGGCGGCGAGGCCATCAAGTCCAGCATCTACACCACCGGCGTCGCGTCGGCGGTTGAAACCGTAAACGGCCAGACGGTCGTCAGCATCGGCAAGCTCAAGATTCCGCTCAGCGCGATCTCGAGCGTGCAGCAGACCGTCTAGCCCCCCGAACCCCAGTGCAGGAAGGATAACCCTCCATGAGCATCAACAGCGCCATGATGGCCGGCGTCACCGGTCTGATCTCGAACTCTCAGTCGCTGGCGGCGATTTCGGACAACATCGCCAATGTGAACACCGTCGGCTACAAGCGCTCCCAGGCCAACTTCCAGACCCTGGTCAGCGGCAGTAACTCGGGTTCGTCCTATTCGGCGGGCGGCGTCACGGCCACGACACGCCGGTTCATCACTGCCGAGGGCCTTCCGACCCAGTCCAGCCGCAACACCGATCTTTCAATCTCCGGCAGCGGTTTCTTCGTGGTCACCGAGAAGTCCGAGGACCTGACCGCCGCCGATCCGCGGGCCTTCACGCGCGCCGGATCGTTCCAGCTCGACAGCCAGGGCTACCTGCGCAACGACGCGAACCTCTATCTGCAGGGCTGGCTGACCGACGGCGACGGCGTGATCACCACAGACCCGTCGGATATCACCCGCCTCCAGTCGATCAACGTCTCCTCCGTGGGCGGCGCCGCCGAGCAGACGACCCGCGTGACCGTCAACGCCAACCTCGACGCCGGCCAGGCGCTGTCTGCGGAAGTGACCGGCGGCACCTACAACCCGGCCACCAACTCGATGGCCATGTACGATCCGGACGCCGGCACGGGCGTGAAGCCGGACTTCTGGATCCAGGTTCCGGTCTCGGACTCCAAGGGCGGCAAGCGGACGATCCAGATCGACTTCCTGCGCAGCGCCACGCCGAACCAGTGGTATGCCGAAGTTCGGGCCGTTCCCGCCAGCGATATCCAGACGGGCGCCGGCCTGTCCAATGGCCAGCTCGCCGTCGGCATGGTCGCCTTCACCGAGGATGGCCGTCTCGACACCGGCGCGACCTTCACGCCGCCGCTCGCCCCGCTGTTTGCCGACTGGGATGAGCCGGTGATCAGCTTCGGAGCCTCCTCGGCCGCCGCCCCGGGCGCCGGCGCGGTCAAGTGGGCGACGGGTCTCGGGATCGGCGACCAGGACATCCGTCTGGAGCTGGGCGGCGCCGCCTCCGGCATCACAAGCTTCGACAGCGAGAGCGTCCTGCAGTCCGTCAACACCAACGGCACGGCGTTCGGCAACCTGACCGACATCGAGATTGACGAGCAGGGCTTCGTGACAGCGATCTTCGACAACGGCATCTCGCGCCAGATCGCCCAGGTGGCCATCGCCACCTTCCCCAACGCCGACGGTCTGATCCCTACCAACGGGAACGCCTATCGTCTGAGCAAGGACAGCGGCTCCTACAACTTCAAGACAGCCGGCAGCGGCGGGGCCGGATACATCGCTCCGTCGACACTCGAAGCCTCCACAGTGGACCTCTCGAGTGAGTTTACCGGTCTGATCACCACGCAACGGGCCTATTCGGCGTCCTCGAAAATCATCACTACGGCAGATCAGATGTTGGAGGAGCTTCTGAGCATCAAACGCTAGTCTTGATGTTTAGGGGGCTTTAACTCAGATGTATCACAATGAAACAACGGCATTAACTTGCGGTCGACAGTGGTTAATCTACTTAAACCATTGCGCTTTACCGCATGTTATTTCGGGTGATGCATCTTCCTCTCGAACAGTCTTGGTGAGAGAGGCGTAGAAGGATGCTTCAGCAGCAGCGTGTGAACAGCAGAGGCGAGAAGTACGTGATCGGTCCGACCGGCGCGCCGCTCACGCTGGGCGACCTGCCGCCGGCCAATACCGAGCGTTGGGTCATCCGGCGCAAGGCAGAGGTGGTGGCGGCCGTGCGGGGAGGGCTTCTGAGCCTGGACGAGGCTTGTGATCGCTATCGCCTCACCAACGAGGAGTTTCTGACCTGGCAGAAGTCGATCGACCGTCATGGCCTCGCCGGCCTGCGGACGACCCGACTGCAACAGTATCGCTGAGCCCCACGCCCCCCAACAGGGCTCAGCACACGGCGCGGCCGCGTTCCGGAGACGGGACGCGGCCGTTGCCTTTGAACCATCGCCGCGCCTGGGCGCCCCTTAAGAGGGCGTTTACCCTGCACCCGGTAATTCCTGCCTAGCAGCGCGGGTCCCGTTGACCCGTCGCGCCTTTGTTTGGGTAGGGGCGGTCCCGAGTGGAAAGGTTCATGAGCGGCGTTCGCGCCTTCGGGGTCGCCCGGCTCGCCGCCATGCTCGGCATCGGCGCGGCGCTGATCGCCGGCCTGATCTGGCTCGGCGCGACCCTCGGCGCCCAGCCCAAGGCGCTGCTCTATTCGAACCTCGACATGAAGGAAGCCTCAACCGTGGTCCAGGCGCTGGACCAGGCCGGCATCAGCTATGAACTGAAGGGTGACGGCACGACCATCATGGTGCCGCGCGACAAGGTCGCGTCCACCCGCCTGATGATTTCGGGCAAGGGCCTGGTGACCTCCGGGTCGGTCGGCTACGAGATCTTCGACCAGGGCGCGACGCTCGGCCAGACCGATTTCGTCCAGCAGCTGAACCGTCAACGCGCGCTGGAGGGCGAACTCGCCCGCACCATCCGCTCTCTGGACGGCGTCACCTTTGCCCGGGTGCACCTGAATCTGCCGCGTCGCCAGCTGTTCGAGGAAGAGGCGGAGCCTCCATCCGGCTCGGTGACCATCGGCATCGGCGGCCGCAAGCCGACCGAAGACCAGGTCCAGGCTGTCCAGAACCTCGTCGCCGGCGCCGTTCCAGGCCTCAAGGCCGAGCAGGTGTCCATCATCGACCAGCACGGAAAGACGCTCTCGGTCGGCGGTTCGTCGATGACCAGCAAGCTGGCCGATGACCGCAAGAGCGAGGTCGAGCGCAAGCTCGCCGCGCGGATCAAGGAGCTGGTCGAGGGCGTCGTCGGGGTCGGTCGGTCCCGCGTCGAGGTCAGCGCCGACATCGACATGGCCCGGGTGACCGAGCAGGAAACCACCTATGATCCCGACGGCCAGGTGATCCGCTCCGAGCAGACCGGCGAGGAGAGCGCGCAGGAAGCCGATGCGAATGCCGCCGGCGGGGTGACCGCGGCGGGCAACATTCCCGGTGCGCCCGTGGCCGGCGGGACTGGCGGGGCCGGCGGGACCGGCTCGACAAGCGGGCGCAACGAGTCGACAACCAACTACGAAATCAGCAACAAGACCCGTACCGAGGTGCGCGAGCCGGGCTCGATCAAGAAGATCTCCGTCGCCGTCGCCGTTGACGGCGTCACCGCCCCCGGCGCCGACGGCAAGCCGGGCGCCTATACCCCCCGCTCCGCCGAGGAGCTCCAGCGCCTGGACGAGCTGGTGAAGGCCGCCGTCGGCTACGACACCGCACGCGGCGACACCGTGAAGGTCACAAACGTCCGATTCGCGAGGGAGGCGGTCGACACGACGGGCGGCGAGACCGGCCTGCTGGCCAGTTTCGACAAGAATGACATCATGCGGGCGGTTGAACTGGCCGTGCTCGGCATCGTCGCCGTCCTGATCATGATCTTCGGCGTGCGCCCGCTGCTCAAGAGCCTGGCGCTGGGCGGCGGCGGCGGCGGCCTGCCGGCGTTGGCCGGGGCCGGGGGCGGTGGCGTGCAGGCGACCCGGCTTGTCACGACGCCTGACGGAGCCCAGTACCAGATTCCGGTCGACCCCAACACCGGCGATGCTCTGGCGCTGCCGGGCCCTGACCTCGACCAGCGCATCGACATCGCCCGGATCGAGGGCCAGGTCCGGGCGTCGTCGGTAAAGCGGGTGGCCGACTTCGTAGACAGGCACCCCGACGAGTCGGTCTCGATCCTCCGCACCTGGCTGCACGAAACAACATGAGCCTCCTTCGCCAAGGCTTCGGAGGCCAGGGCCTCCCCCGCGTGAGGCAATCCCGAACAGGACTTGTCCTGCGTAGCTCCTTCAGGAGCGAAGCAGGATGAGCCGGAAGAAGGCCATTGTCGATGCCAGCAAGCTGAGCGGGCCGGAGAAGGCCGCCGTCGTTCTGCTGGCGCTGGGCGAGGATCACACCGCGATCTGGGAGGCGCTCGACGACGAGGAGATCAAGGAGGTCTCCCAGGCCATGGCCTCGCTGGGCAACGTCTCCTCGTCCGCGGTCGAGGAACTGCTCGTGGAGTTCGTTTCGGGCATGTCCTCCAGCGGCGCCATCATGGGCAGCTTCGAGCAGACCCAGCGCCTGCTGCAAAGCTTCCTGCCGCCCGACAAGGTGGACTCCCTTATGGAGGAGATCCGCGGTCCGGCGGGTCGCACCATGTGGGACAAGCTGGGTAACGTGAACGAGGCGGTGCTCGCTAACTACCTGAAGAACGAGTACCCGCAGACGGTCGCGGTGGTGCTCAGCAAGATCAAGGGCGATCACGCCTCACGCGTGCTGGCGGCCCTGCCCGAAGACTTCGCCCTCGAATGCGTTCAGCGGATGCTCCGCATGGAGCCCGTGCAGCGCGAAATTCTCGACAAGATCGAGCAGACGCTGCGCAACGAGTTCATGTCCAACCTGGCGCGCACCTCCAAGCGCGACAGCCACGAGATGATGGCGGAGATCTTCAACAACTTCGACCGCCAGACCGAGTCACGCTTCATCGCCGCGCTGGAAGAGCGCAACCGCGAGAGCGCCGAGCGCATCCGGGCGCTGATGTTCGTCTTCGAGGACCTGGGCAAGCTCGACCCCGGCGGCGTCCAGACGCTGCTGCGCGCGGTCGAGAAGGACCAGCTGGCCCTGGCGCTCAAGGGGTCGTCCGACGCCCTGCGCGAGATGTTCTTCTCCAACATGTCCGAACGCGCGTCGAAGATCATGCGCGATGACATGGAGAGCATGGGCCCGGTGCGCCTGCGCGATGTCGACCAGGCTCAGATGGCCATGGTTCAGGCCGCCAAGGACCTGGCGGCCAAGGGCGAGATCATGCTGGCCGGGTCCGGCGGCGACGATGAGTTGATCTACTGATGACCGCCTCCGCCCCCCGCCCCTTCGCTTTCGACACCGTCTTCGACGACGCCGGGTCGATCGCCTATCAGCCGCCGGTCAGGCGCAAACACTACTCCGCCGAGGAGGTCGAGGCCGCGCGTTCTGCGGGCTAGGCCGAAGGCGAGCGCTCGGCCGTGGCCGAGGCCGAGGCCAGGGCGGCCGACGCCCTGGCTGATATCGCCCGGGCCGCCCGCGCCGCCCTGGGCGCGCTGCAGGGCGTGGCCCACGGCCATCGGGTCGACTCCGCCAACCTGGCGCTCGCGGCGGCGCGGCGCATCGCCGACGCAGCCCTGGACCGCTTTCCCGAAGCGCCGCTGGCCGCGGCGCTCGAGGCCCTGGCCCGCGAGCTGGAGGCCCAGCCCAGGCTGATCGTCCGCGTCGCGCCCGAGCTGCAGGAGCGGCTTCAGCTGGTTCTCGACCACACCGCCGAGGCGGTGGGCTTCGAAGGTCAGATCCTCGCCCGCGCCGAGCCCGGCATGCTGCCCGCCGCCTTCGTTCTGGACTGGGGGGACGGCAAGGCCGCCTTCGATCCTCAGGACGCCGCCATCCGTGTCGCGGCCGCCCTCGACGCGGCCCTCGCCGCCGAGGGTCTCCACGCCGAACCCCTTCTTTCCGCCAGCGAGACCGACGATGTCTGACGAGACCAATCTCACGCTCGACGAGTTCGCCCCGGACGAAAGCCTGGCCACCGACATGGTGGTCAGCATGGGCGACAAGACGGCCGCCGACCTTGCGCCGGTGTTCGACGTTCCCGTGCACATCTCCGCGGTGCTGGGGCGGGCCAGCCTGTCGGTGGCGCAGCTGCTGCATCTGGGCCAGGGCAGCGTGCTGGAGCTGGACCGGAAGGTCGGCGAGGCCATCGACATCTATGTGAACAACCGCCTGGTCGCCCGGGGCGAGGTGGTCGTCGTCGATGACCGCCTGGGCGTGACCATGACCGAAATCATCAAGGACGGCGACACGAACGTCTGATCGGCGGGCGTGTAGCAGGGAGATTACCGATGCGGCTTCTGGTCGTCGGACGTTTGAACGGACAGCTGTCCCTCGCCGTGAAGATGGCGATGCAGGCCGGCGCCAAGGTGTCGCATGTGGAGACGGTCGAGGCCGCCACCCAGGCGCTGCGCGCCGGGCAGGGCGCGGACCTCCTGATGGTCGACTACGACCTCGACATCGCCGGGCTGATCGCCACCAATGAGGCCGAGCGCATCCGGGTGCCCGTGGTGGCCTGCGGCGTGGCGGCCGACCCCAAGCGGGCGGGAGACGCCATCCGCGCCGGGGCCAAGGAGTTCATCCCCCTGCCGCCGGAAGCGGACCTGATCGCCGCGGTGCTGGCGGCGATCGGCGACGACAACCGTCCGATGATCGCCCGCGACCCGATCATGGAGGTGGTCATCAAGCTGGCCGACCAGATCGCGCCGTCCGACGCCTCGATCCTCATCACCGGCGAAAGCGGCGTCGGCAAGGAGGTGATGGCCCGTTACGTCCACACCAGGTCGCGCCGCGCCAACAAGCCGTTCATCAGCGTCAACTGCGCGGCCATTCCCGAGAACCTGCTCGAAAGCGAACTGTTCGGCCACGAGAAGGGCGCGTTCACCGGTGCGGTCGCCCGCCGCATCGGCAAGTTCGAGGAAGCCAGCGGCGGCACCCTGCTTCTGGACGAAATCAGCGAGATGGACGCCCGCCTGCAGGCCAAGCTGCTGCGCGCGCTGCAGGAACGCGAGATTGATCGCGTCGGCGGCGGCAAGCCGGTGAAGGTCGACATCCGCGTCATCGCCACCTCCAACCGCGACCTGGCCCAGGCGGTGAAGGACGGCGTGTTCCGCGAGGACCTGCTCTACCGTCTGAACGTCGTGAACCTGCGACTGCCGTCCCTTCGCGAGCGCCCGGGCGACATCATCGCCCTGTCGGAGCACTTCGTGAAGAAGTACGCCGTCGCCAATGGCATGCCCGACCGGCCGCTGTCGGGCGAGGCCCGCCGCCGTCTGGTCACCCACCGCTGGCCGGGCAATGTCCGCGAGCTCGAGAACGCGATGCACCGCGCGGTGCTGCTGTCCTCGGGACCGGAGATCGAGGAGTTCGCCATCCGCCTGCCGGACGGCGCGCCGATGTCGCCGGCCCCGGACGCCGCGGTCGCCCGCAACGCCTCCATGGCCGCCGAGGCCGCCAGCCGCTCCTTCGTCGGCCAGACGGTGGCCCAGGTCGAGCAGCAGCTGATCCTCGACACCCTGAGCCACTGCATCGGCAACCGGACCCACGCCGCCACCATCCTGGGCATCTCGATCCGCACCCTGCGCAACAAGCTGAAGGAATACTCCGAGGCCGGCGTCGCCGTGCCGGCCCCGCAGGCCGGCATCGGCAACGCTGCCTGAACCTTCGCGTCCGAGTAATCCATGGCTGACACCAGCATAGCCGGCGCTTCCAACCGCCCCAGCCCCCGAGAGGTCTGGGGTTGGCTGGTGCGTGGCGAGGTCGGCCTTGCGATCGGCATCGTCGGCATCATCGTCCTGCTGATCCTGCCGATCCCGCCGTTCATTCTGGATCTGCTGCTGACCATCTCGATCGGTAGTTCGATCCTGATCCTGATGACGGCGCTGCTGATCAAGAAGCCGCTCGAGTTCACCGCCTTCCCGACGGTGCTGCTGGTCACCACCCTCTTCCGGCTGGGCCTCAACCTCGCGTCCACCCGCCTGATCCTCAGCCATGGCCACGAGGGCGCCCACGGCGCCGGCGACGTGATCAAGGCGTTCGGCGACCTGATGATGGGCGGCAGCTTCATCATCGGCCTGATCGTCTTCGCCATCCTGGTGCTGGTGAACTTCGTCGTCGTCACCAAGGGCTCGGGCCGGATCGCCGAAGTCGCCGCCAGATTCAGCCTCGACGCCATGCCCGGCAAGCAGATGGCCATCGACTCCGACCTCTCGTCGGGCCTGATCGACCAGGAACAGGCCAAGCTTCGCCGCAAGGAGCTGGAGCAGGAGTCGACCTTCTTCGGCGCCATGGACGGCGCCAGCAAGTTCGTGAAGGGCGACGCCATCGCCGGCCTGGTGATCGTCGGCATCAACATCATCGGCGGTATGCTGATCGGCATCCTGCAACATGGGATGGAAGCCGGCGCGGCCGCCGAGACCTACACCCTGATGACGGTCGGCGACGGCCTGGTCAGCCAGATCCCGGCGCTGATCATCTCCATCGCCGCCGGCCTGCTGGTCTCGAAGGCCGGCGTCGAGGGCGCCGCGGACAAGGCCCTGGTCGCGCAGCTGGCCATGAACCCGCTGAGCCTGGGCATGGTCTCGGCGACCTCCGGCGTGCTGGCCTTCATCCCGGGCATGCCGATCATTCCGTTCCTGGCGGTGGCGGTCGGCGCCGGCCTGCTGGCCTGGCATCGGTCCCACCCGGTCCCGGAGCTGGCGCCCGCCCTGGACCTCGCCGCCGCGCCGCTCGAGCAGGAAGAGGAGCCGATCAGCGCCTCCCTGGCCATCGACGACATCAAGATCGAGCTGGGCTACGGCCTGCTGGCCCTGATCAACGACCTGGACGGCCGCAAGCTGACCGACCAGATCCGCGCCCTGCGCAAGACCCTGGCCGCCGACTACGGCTTCGTCATGCCGCCGGTTCGCATCCTGGACAACATGCGCCTGGCCACCCAGGGCTACGCCATCCGCATCAAGGAGATGGAGTGCGGCGCCGGCGAGGTCCGCATCGGCTCGCTGATGGCCATGGACCCGCGCGGCGGCCAGGTCGAGCTGCCCGGCGATCACGTCCGGGAGCCCGCCTTCGGCCTGCCGGCCACCTGGATCGACGACGGCCTCAAGGAGGAGGCGACCTTCCGCGGCTACACCATCGTCGACCCGGCCACGGTGCTGACCACGCACCTGACCGAGATCCTCAAGGACAACATGGCCGACCTGCTGTCCTTCGCCGAGGTCCAGAAGCTGCTGAAGGACCTGGTCGTCGACCAGAAGAAGCTGGCGGACGACGTCATCCCTTCCATCGTCACCGGCACCACCTTCCAGCGAGTGCTGCAGGCGCTGCTGCGCGAGCGCGTCTCCATCCGCGACCTGCAGGCCATCCTCGAGGGCGTGGCCGAGGCCGCGCCGCACACCACCTCGATCACCTCGCTGGTCGAGTCGGTCCGCGCCAAGCTCGGCCGGCAGCTGTGCTGGGCCAACCGCGGCGACGACGGCGCCCTGCCGATCGTCACCCTGTCGCCCGACTGGGAAGTGGCCTTCTCGGAAGCGCTGGTCGGCAATGGTGAGGAAAAGCAGCTCGCCATGGCGCCCAGCCGGCTGCAGGAGTTCATCCGCGGCGTCCGCGAGGCCTTCGAACGCGCCGCCCTGGCCGGCGACAGCCCCGTGCTGCTGACCAGCCCGCTGGCCCGCCCCTACGTCCGCCAGATCATCGAGCGCTTCCGCGGCCAGACCGTCGTCATGAGCCAGAACGAGATCCACCCCAGGGCGCGGTTGAGGACGGTCGGGCAGGTTTAGGTGCCTTCCGCCTTGCCGCGAGCTGAGAAGATGGGGGCTGACGCATCGCAATCCCTACCTATGGCAGGTCAGACCCGCGAGGCGACGAGGCCTTGCCGGGTTCGCGACGCGCTTCGCGCTCCTCACCCTGACGAAGTGGTGCAGCCCCTCCCTTCGTCATCCTGAGGAGCGGCGCAGCCGCGTCGCGAAGGACGCATCGCCTCAATGCGGCCTCCACACAACTCCCACTTGATCGCGTACTCAAGTTCTGCCAGCCTCTTGATTGACCAATCAAGAGGGGGCCTTCGCCGTGGAACCGACCCGCGAGCGCATCCTGTTCGCCGCGCTGAAGCTGTTCTCGGAGAAGGGCTATCTGTCGACCTCCGTCGCCGACATCCTGCGCGAGGCCGGGGCCAATTCCGGCAGCCTGTATCACTTCTATCCGACCAAGCAGGACGTGCTGCTGGCGGTGCTGGAGATGTACCGCGACGGCATCTATCCGATGCTGTTGGCACCGGCCTGGGAAGGCGTGGACGATCCCATCGAGCGGGTGTTCGCGCTGCTGGGCGCCTACCGCGAGATGCTGCGCGCGACTGACTGCCTCTACGGCTGCCCGATCGGCTCCATCGCCCTGGAGCTCCACGAGCCCGATCCGCCGGTGCGCGAGCTGCTGTCAGTGAACTTCGACGGCTGGGTCAAGCATGTGAAGGGCTGCCTGGACCATGCCAGGCACAGGCTGCCGGCCGGGACCGACACCCGGGCGCTGGCCGTGTTTGTCCTGACCACCATGGAGGGCGGGGTGATGCAGTCGCGCACCCACCGCACGCTGGAGGCCTTCGACGCCTCGGTCGCGGGCCTGCGGGCCTACATCACGCTGCTTGAGGCCGCCGCCGGTCGACCGGCCGCGCAACAGCAACAGGAGACCGGCACATGAAGCGCTTCATCGCCACCCTGGCCGGGGCCGCCGCCCTGTCCCTGTCCGTCGCCCAGGCCGCCGAGCCGGCGAAGTTCCCCGACTGGCGCCAGTACCGCGACGTGACCAACAGCTCGTTCGTCGAGGCTGACGGCGACCGCGTGCTGCAGCTCTCGATCGTCGTCAACGCCACTCCCGCCCAGGTCTGGGACGCCTTCACGACCGCCGAGGGCTACCGCGCCTGGGTCGCCCCGGTCTCGGCGGTCGACCTGCGCATCGGCGGCGATATCGAGGCCAGCTATGACCCGGCCGCGAAGATCGGCGGCCCGGACAACATCCGGAACCGCATCGTAGCCTATGTGCCCCAGCGGCTGCTGTCGTTCCGCAACGTCCAGGCGCCGAAGGCCCTGCCGCATCGCGAGCTGTTCGGGGAGATCGTCACCACGCTGGAGATCGAGGACCTGGGCGCCGGCCGCTCCCGCGTCAGCCTGACCGCCGTCGGCTACGGCCCGGGCGAAGGCTTCGACGTCCTCTAACGCCACTTCGAGTGGGGCAACGCCTATTCGCTCAACGAACTGAAGAAGCGCTTCGAGACCGGCCCCATCGACTGGGCCGCCCTCTTCGAGCGCCAGAAAGCCGCGGCCGCCTCGGCCACGGTCACAGGGGGAACGACCAAATGAACCAACGGGCCCTGATCGTCGCGACCGTCATCGGGACGGCCGCGCAGATGGCGATGGTCTTCGCCGGACATTTCATCCCGGCCGTGGCGAACCTGTTCGCCATCGTCGGCATCCTCATCTCACTGGTCGCCGGCCTGCTCTATGCGCGAGCGGCTCGCGGCGGCTGGAGCGACAGCCTGCTCGGCGGCGCCGTCGCCGGCGGCCTCTGCGCGCTGATCGGCATCGCCATGTCCTGGGCCATGGGCGACGTGACGGCGATGATCCTGGCGCTCGGCACGCTCAGCTCCGCCGTCGGCGGCGTTATTGGCGGGGCCGTGGGGAAGGGGCTGGCGAAGTAGGCGCCTTGCGTCCTTCGACACGCCGCTTCGCGGCTGCTCAGGATGACGTCTTTTGAAGGCTACCTTGCCACGTCATGCTGAGCAGCGCTCGAAGAGCGCGTGTCGAAGCACGCACTGAGGCTCAGTCCGCGAACACCGCAGCGCGCTTCTGCATGTTCGACATCACCGCTTCGATCTGGTTGGCCGTGCCGATCAGGGCGGTCTGCTCGACCGACTCGGCCAGCAGCACGGTCTTCTGGTCGGCGCCGGAGGCGGCCAGGTTCAGCAGCCGCTTGTCGGCGCGAATGGCGTGCGGGTTTCGGCCCGCGATCTCGGCGGCCAGGGCCAGAGCTTCGGCGCGTGGATCGGCGCAGACCCGGGTGGCGAAGCCGAGCGACACCGCTTCCTCGCCGGTGAACTGCCGGCCGCTGTAGGTCAGCTCGCGTACAACATCGTCGCGGGCCAGTTGGCGCATCAGCACCAGCCCGGCCATGTCGGGCACCAGGCCCCATTTGATCTCCATGACCGACATCCGGGTGTCTGCGGTCACATAGCGGATGTCGGCGCCCAGGCAGAGCTGGAAGCCGCCGCCGAAGGCCACGCCGTGGACGGCGGCGATGACCGGGACCGGGATCTCGCGCCAGACCATGGCCGCGTGCTGGGCGCGGTTGCTGCCGCCCGCCGTGCGATCGGCGGTGACCAGGGTCTCGGTCCCGCCCTTGCGCTCGCCGGAGGCCATCTTGCCGAAGTTGCCCATGTCCAGCCCGGCGCAGAAGGCGCGGCCTTCGCCCGACAGCACCACCACGCGGACGCCGGGCTCGGTCTTGAGCCGTTCGCCGGTCTCGATCAGCGCCGAGAACATGGCGTCGTCGAGGGCGTTCATCTTGTCGGTGCGGATCAGACGAACGTCGGCGACGCCGCCTTCGATGGTCACGGAGATACGGTCTTCGGCGCTCATGGCGGGCGTTTCCCTGTCGTGTTTGCGACAGCTAACGGCGCGGGCGGCGCCTCCGCAAGCCTGTCGCGAGGGAACCCCGGAGCCTTTTGGCCGCTTGTCGTTGTTGCCCCCGCCCATCCGCGCCGATAGACATGCGACGAAAGAGGCGGCGTCCGCGCCGTCCGGGGAAAGAGTGACTATGGCGCCCAGATCCAGGACGAAGAAGGCGGCCGGCGGCATCCTCTGGGATCTGCTGACCTTCGACCGGCTGATGACCGGCCCGGTTGTGCACCTGATCTATTGGGCCGGCCTGGGCGTGATCCTGCTGGGCGCGTTCGGCGCCATCGGCGCGGCTGTCGGCGTGGCGCTCAACGACGACAATCTGATCGGCAAGATTCTGGCCCTGCCGGTGACCGTGGCCGGCCTGCTGGTCTGCATGGCGCTGGCGCTGCTTTGGCGGTCATTCTGCGAGCTGTACGTCGCTGTCTTCCGCATCGCTGACGACCTGCGCGCCCTGCGCCAGGCCAGCGACGCCGACCATGTGCTCAAGCGACCGGTTCCGCCGCAGGACGGTCAGTAGAGCTCTTCCTCCAAAGGCCCGGTTGCCCGACCGGATCCGCCTGTGACGGCGGGCGAGTCAGGCGGCGCGTCGGCCGCCGGCGTTGGCGATGAGCGCCTCGAGCGCGTCGGTGTCGACACCCTCGGCCAGAAACTCGACGTGCGTGATACCGTCATTGAAGCGCAGGGTTCGCCCGATCAGCGGGGCGGTCAGCCCGGCGATGCTGATCTGGACATCGCCCTGGAAGGGCTGTTCGCCCGAGAGCATGGCCGCGCCGCCGAGCGAGATGTCACACAGGACCGCCCGGATCTCCGACCGGCCGTCCCAGACTCGAACTGGCAACTCGACCTCGAAGCGGGGGTGCTTGCGGCGCTCTACTTCGTCGGTCGAGGTGCGGACGACCCGCTCCAGGGTCTCGCTGAGCGAGGCGACCGAGTCTCCGACCTCGACGGACAGACGATCGACGGATGAGGCGATCTCGCCGGCCCGCCGGGCCTCCGTCGTCACCGCCGCGATGTCGGCGGCCATCTGTTCGGCAGTCTGACTGGTTTCGGCCATGCGGGAGGCGATGGCGTCCGTCGCCTGCGCCTGCTGCTCAACGGCTGCGGCGATGGCGGCGCTGGCGCGTTCCATGGCCGTGATCCTGCGGGTGATGCCGCCGACGGCGCCGGCCGTTTCCTGGGCCGATTCGTCCACGCCGTTTATCAGGCCGCGGATGTTGGCGGTCGCTTCGGCGGTCTGACGGGCCAGGACCCGAACTTCCTGCGCGACGACTGCGAAGCCCTTGCCGCTGTCGCCGGCGCGAGCGGCCTCGACCCCGGCGTTCAGGGCCAGAAGGTTGGTTTGCCGGGCGATGTCGTCGATGACCTCGGTGACGTGAGAGATCTGGGCGACCGCCGCGTTGAGCTTGCCGATGGCGACGTCCGCCTCGCCGGCGGCGGACGTGACGGCGTCCGATGTGGTCCGGGCCGCCTCCACCTCCTGACGGATGTTCAGGATGGCGGCGTCCAGGCTGTCGGCGAGCGCCACGGTCGAGCGGGTCCGGGCCAGCGTGGCCGTCGCGGCGACCGACAGCACGCCGCTCCGCTTGTCGACGTCGTTCGCCAGGCGAGCCATGGCGCCGGCCTGGCTGGTCATCATCCGCGAACTCTCGGCCACGGTGCTCACGGCGTTTCGGGTTTCTTCCTCGACGCGCTGGGCCATGTCCATCAGCGCGATCGCGCGCTTATGTTCGCCTTCCGCCTGGTCGCGCCGGACGCGCTCGGCGGTCTCAAGCTGCTGGGCGCGCAGCCGGCCGGTCTCCTCCGCCTGGTCCCTGAAGTGACTGAGGGCCCTGGCCATCTCGCCGAGCTCGTCTGTCCGCTCAGTGTGATCGATCCGGACCGCGGTGTCGCCGCCCGCCAGCTGGCTCATGGTCGAGGTGAGGTCGGCCAGCGGGGTGGCGACCTCGCGGATGATCCGCCGCCCCTGCCTGCGGGTCAGGACGATGGTGGCGCCGAGGATGCCGAGGAGAAGGACCGCGCCGACGGCGGTTCCCCATCGGGCGAGCTGCTCGGTTCCCTGATTGGCCTTGTTCGTCTGGGCGACCAGGGCGTCCACAGCGCCGCGGTGTTCGGCGTAGGCCGCCGAAACGGTGCGGAACCCCGCTTCGATCGCCTCGGCGTCGCCGCCTTCGACCGCGGGCAGGTAGGTCTGTTCGACCGCCGTCCAGAACCGCTCGCCCGTTTCGCCGACATCACCCAGGATGGCGGTCTTGAGCTGAGCCTTCAGCGGGGACTCCGCCCAGTAGGTCTGGCGCGCCCGGAATTCGTCGTGCAGCACGCCCAGTCGCGCGATCCGGGCCCCATGCTCGTCCTTGCCGGCGGTGCGCAGCAGGCTGGTCTCGAGATAGGCTTCGATGACGTACGCCGGGGGAGGCAGGATATCGGCGATCAGATCCTTGCCGCGGACGACCTCGCCATAGACCGGACCGTTGACCCGCAGGGTCTGCAACGTCACGAAGCTGACGGCGGCGGTGACCAGCATCAGGCCGATCACCAGGGTCTGGAATCCAACCACCGATTGCTGAAAGCCCTTCGACGCGCGCATAAAGTCACCCATCTCAATGATTCGGGTAAGCTTTCACCGAGATTGTTACCGGCATGTATATTTGCCGTATCTTTCAGGGCTGAACTCAAGTTGCTCAAGTTGACTGCCTGTTTATCAGGCAGAATTACGAAGCGCTGATCGCCCCGGGCCGTGCCGGCCGTGCGTTCAGCCGGGGCCGCGCAGCGCCCTCACCACCGCGCCGTAGGTCGATTTCGGTCGCCCTGCGCTGTCGAACATCAGCGGGGCGTCGCGGCTGTTCTCGCGGGTCAGCCAGCTGTCGCCGTCGCGCAGGCCCCAGACGGTGAAGGCGAACTGCTGGCGCTCGGGCAGAGCGGCGAACGCCTCCATGGCCTCGCCGTAAAGTGCCGCCTGTCGCTGCTCGGCGCCGGCCCGGTCAGCCAGCAGTCCGCCGCCGACGATGGAGACGTCCAGCTCCGACAGATGGATCGGCAGGCCAAAGCCGGCCAGCGCCTTCAGCGTCCGGGTGATCGCTCCGGCGGGCAGGTCGGCGTCCAGGTGCGTCTGGCAGCCGATCCCGCCCAGCGGCACGCCCGCGCCCAGCAGCTGCTCGATCAGCCGCATATAACTGTCCAGCTTCGCCGGCTTGCTCTCCAGGTGGTAATCGTTGGTGAACAGCACCGCCTGCGGATCGGCGGCGCGGGCCGCCTCGAACGCCACCTGGAAGTGGCCGATCTGACCCAGCTTGCGGCTCCAGAGGCTGTCGCGAGGTCCGGAGCCGTCATCCTTGATCGGCTCGTTGACCACGTCCCAGCCCGAGGCCAGCCCGCGATAGCGGCCGACCATGGCGGTGACATAGTTGGCCAGGGCCCCGGCGAAGCTTTGGCGGCTCTCGTCCAGCCGGGCGAAGGCCTCCGGCTCGTTGGCGTACCAGACCAACGTATGGCCGAAGAGCCGCATCCCCCGCGCGCGGGCGAAGGCGGCTATGGCGTCGGCGCGGTCGAAGCGGAACGAACCGTCAGCCTGGACCACATACTCCATTTTCATCTCCCACTCGGCGGTGAGCTGGGAGAAGTGGGTGGCGGCCAGCGAGGTCCAGGCGGGGTCGCTGACCTGCGCGGCCTGGACCGCGACGCCGACGGGGAAGGGGGCCAGCGACTTGAGGGGCGTGCCGTCGATGGGCTGGGCGGCGGCGGGCTCGCGCGAACAGGCGGTCAGGGCGAGGCTGAGACCCGAGGCGAGGGCGGCCCGGCGGGCGCGCGTCGGGGGCGTAGGGGACAGTTTACGGTGTCCCGCGGCACACCTTAACCTGTCCCCGATGGAGCGCGTCTTCACCGCCCCGACATCCGCCGCAGGCCCAGCTCGTCGAGGGCGGCGGTGTCGCGGCGGTCCTGTTCCTTGCGGGCGGCGGTGGCGTGGGCGTCGTTGACGTGCTCGTACTTCTTCAGGGCCTCGAAGGCCTCGGACAGCGCGTCGCGGGCGCCGGCCTCCTCGCGGCCGATGGCGTCGATGTCGGCCTGGACGGCGGCCTTGCGCTGCTTGAGCCCCTCGCGGAAGCCGGCGAGGTACCAGCCGGCCTCGGCGTCGTCCCGGGCGCGCAGCAGCTCGGCCTCGCCCTCGGCCTCGAGCACGACCAGGCGCAGTTCAGCCGTGCTGCGGCGGTCGACGATCTCGGCCAGGCGCTTCTGCAGCGTCTCGACTTCGTGGGTCGAGATGCGGATCAGGGACTTCATCGCCTTCACTGAACGCTATCCGTGAGAATGCCGTCGAGGCGGTTGAAGCAGTCGTCCAGGGTGGCGGTTTCGTCCTTGTCCTGCGACAGGAAGGCCTCCAGATCCGGGTTCAGCATGATGGCGCGGTCGATCTGCGGGTCGGACCCGGCCCGATAGGCGCCGATGCGGATCAGCTCTTCCATGTTGCTGTACGCCGACAGCGCCTGGCGGGCGGACTTCACGATCTCGCGCTCATGGGGCAGCTGACAGCCGGGCATGGTGCGACTTATGGACTTGAGGACGTTAATGGCCGGGAAGCGTCCGCGCTCGGCGATGCTTCTTTCCATCACGATGTGGCCATCGAGAATGCCGCGCACCGCATCGGCGATCGGCTCGTTGTGGTCGTCGCCGTCGACCAGCACGGTGAACAGACCGGTGATCGGCCCCGCCGTGGTGCCGTCGGGCCGCACGGGCCCGGGGCCGGCCCGCTCCAGCAGCTTGGGCAGTTCGGTGAAGACGGTGGGCGTATAGCCCTTGGTGGTCGGCGGCTCGCCGGCGGCCAGGCCGATCTCGCGCTGCGCCATGGCGAAGCGGGTCACGCTGTCCATCAGGCAGAGGACTTCCAGATCCTGGTCGCGCAGCGCCTCGGCCACGGCCAGGGTCATGTAGGCCGCCTGACGACGCTTCAGCGCCGGCTCGTCGGAGGTGGCGACGATGACGACGGCGCGCCGGAGACCCTCCTCGCCCAGGGTCTCCTCGATGAACTCGCGCACCTCGCGGCCGCGTTCGCCGATCAGCCCGACGACGACCGCGTCGCAGTCGGCCTGGCGGGCCAGCATCGACAGCAGCACCGACTTGCCCACGCCCGAGCCGGCGAAGATGCCCAGCCGCTGGCCGCGGCAGGTGGTGGTGAAGACGTTCATCGCCTTGACGCCCAGGTCCAGCCGCTCGCCCACCCGCCCGCGGGCATGGGCCGGCGGCGGCGCGGCGCGCAGCGGATAGGCGGCCTGGCCCTGGGGCAGGGGGCCCTTGCCGTCGATGGGCTGACCGAAGGCGTCGACGATTCGGCCGAGCCAGGCCTTCGTCGGCCGGACCAGGCCGCCGTCAGGCTGGATGCGGATCTCGGCCCCGGGCGCGACGCCCTCGACGGGGCCGAACGGCATGAGCAGGGCGCGGGTGTCGCGGAAGCCGACCACTTCGGCGGGCAGCGGGGTCGCACCGCGCCGCTCGATCTCGGCTCGCGCGCCGATGGGCAGGTGGGACATACCGCCCCGCGCCTCGATCAGCAGCCCGTTCACGGCCGCCACGCGGCCGGACACGGACAGCGGTTCGATACGCTCGACGGCGGCGATCAGACTGCGCAACGCGATGGCCCCGGATTATCCAGCCGCCATCATGGCAAGGTTGCTTTAACCATAAATGAAGCGCGGTCGGTCGACCGTCAGCACTGCGTCAGGCTCAGGACATTGCCGTCCGGGTCGTTGAACCAGGCGACCCTTGCCTTGCCGTCCGGCGAGGTCCAGACGCCCAGGGCGTCCTGGCCGAAGCCCTCGTAGACGGTCATGGTCACGCCCCTGGAGACCAGGGTCCTGATCGTGGCGGCGATGTCGGGGACCTCCCAGCCCAGGGCGGGGTGGGCCGAGGGCTGGTAGCCGTCGATCTGGGTGATCCGCAGGAGCGTTCCGTTCAGGTCCAGCACGCTGGCGAACCCGTCGTCCGCGACCGCCAACGGCAGGCCGAGGACGTCGGCGTACCAGGCGGTCGAAGCCGCCCGGTCGCGGGTGAGGATGAAGGTGATCACCTTTGCGCTGGCAAGGCCGTCCATTGGATCTGCTCCCCCGGAGTGCGTGACGGGTGAGACTGTTACCTGTTTCCGGCGTTCCGTCATCGCCCGACGTGTTCGGCCAGCCGTGAACGCCGCCAGCGCCGTGCGTCCTTCGACACCCCGCTGCGCGGCTGCTCAGGATGACTATGGGAGGTAGCCGTCAAACACAGTCATGCTGAGCAGCGCTCGAAGAGCGCGTGTCGAAGCACGCAGGGCCACTCAACTCCTCACCCATGGCCGGCCCGGACACCTCGGGCCATGACGGAGGGAGTTACGATCCCTTGTCCGCGTCGGCTCCGGCCAGAGCCTCGCCCACGGTCGGCGCGTCCGCGTTCATGTGCACATGCCGCAGGTCGCCCGGGATCAGGGCCTCGCCACAGGCCTGGCAGGCGATCTTCGGCGTGAAGGGCTGGCCGCAGTGGTCATGGATGAACTGGACAGGACCCGCGCCGTCATAGACGTGGCGGTTGCCCCAGTCGGCCAGGGTCAGCAGCACGCCACGCAGGTCCTGGCCCTTGGCGGTCAGCACATATTCGTTGCGGGGCGGGCGGGTCGAATAGGGGCGGGTCTCCATCACCCCGTGCGCCACGAGCGTCTTGAGCCGGGCGGCCAGCACGTTGCGCGCGACGCCCAGTCGCTCCTGCCATTGCTCGAAGCGGCGCACGCCGAGAAAGGCGTCGCGCAGGATCAGGATCGTCCAGGGATCGCCGACGATCTCCAGCGTCCCGGCGATGCCGCAGGTTTGCCGGGAGTAGTTTGCTGTTCTGCCCATGGCCGCAGAATGTGGTTTCCCTGAAGGGAAAGCAACCGGGTTGTTATTCTGGACGTACCCGTCCAGCTTTCCACGGCAGTCAGATGTTCGAGGCCGGCGGGTCGGCGGACTTGCCCGATCAATCCGGACGGCGCACATGACCCCTCGAACAACAAGGAGCCCCGCCATGTCCCATGATGCTGTCGTGATCGCCTCCTACGCCCGCACCCCGATGGGAGGGTTCCAGGGCGCGTTGTCCGGCGTGAAGGCCACCGATCTGGGCGCCGCCGCCGTGCGCGCCGCGCTGGAGCGTGCCGGAGTCGCCGGCGACAAGGTCGAACAGATCTTCATGGGCTGCGTCCTGCCCGCGGGCCTCGGCCCGGCGCCCGCCCGCCCGGCGGCGCTGGCCGCCGGCCTGCCCCTGTCGGTCGAAGCCACCACCGTCAACAAGATGTGCGGCAGCGGCATGCAGGCCGCGATCATGGCCCATGACGCCCTGGCCGCCGGTTCCGCCGACATCATCGTCGCGGGCGGCATGGAGAGCATGTCGGGCGCCCCTTACCTGATGACCAAGCATCGCGGCGGGGCCCGTATCGGCCACGACACGATCAGCGACAGCATGTACCTGGATGGCCTCGAGGACGCCTATGAGCCGGGCCGGCTGATGGGCTCGTTCGCCGAGGACTCGGCCCGCGCCTACCAGTTCACCCGCGAGGACCAGGACGCCTACGCCATCGAGAGCCTGACCCGCGCCCGCGCCGCCATCGACAGCGGCGCCTTCGCCGGTGAAATCACCCCGGTGACGGTCAAGACCCGCAAGGGCGAGGAGGTCGTCTCCGTCGACGAGCAGCCGGGCAAGGCTGACCCCGCCAGGATCCCGACCCTGAAACCGGCCTTCGCGAAGGACGGCACGATCACCGCCGCCAACGCCTCCTCGATCAGCGACGGGGCCGCGGCCCTGGTGATGACCCGCGAGTCGGTGGCCCGGGAGCTCGGCCTGCCGATCGTGGCGCGTGTCGTCGCCCACGCCGCCCACGCCCATGAGCCGGGGCTGTTCACCACCGCGCCGGTTCCGGCCATGCGCAAGGCGCTGAAGAAGGCCGGCTGGAGCGTCGAGGACGTCGACCTGTTCGAGGTCAACGAGGCCTTCGCCGTGGTCGCCATGATCGCCCAGCGCGAACTGGGCATCCCGCGCGAGAAGCTGAACGTCAACGGCGGCGCCACGGCGCTGGGCCACCCGATCGGGGCCTCCGGAGCCCGGGTGCTGACCACCCTGCTGGCGGCGCTCAAGGCGCGGGGCGGCAGGAAGGGCCTTGCCAGCCTCTGCATCGGCGGCGGCGAAGCCACCGCCATGGCGGTCGAGCTGGCCTAGCCGGCCGGCGGCGCACGATCGGAAGGGCTTACGCAGGGGGCTCGCCCGGCGGCGCGAGATGCCTATAATCGGGTATGACCGAGATCACTGACAACACCGCCGCCGGGCGCTACGAACTGATCGAGGCGGGCCAGACCGCCTACGCCGATTATCGGCTCGAAAACGGGCGGCTGGTCATCGACTACGTCTTTTCGCCGCCGGCGTTGCGCGGGGCCGGAACGGCGGGTCGTCTGATGGAGGGCGTGGTCGCCGACGCCCGGGCCCGGAGCCTGAAGATTACCCCCCTTTGCGGTTATGCGGCCGAGTGGATCAGGCGCCAATCTGACGGGGTCGACCTGCTGGCGTGACGACGATCCGGGTGCAGGCTGGTGTCAGGTCGCAGCTTTTCCTGGGGGGTAGATGTGACGATCAAATCCATGCTGACCGGCGGCGCGCTGGCTATCGCGGTCTCATTCGCCGGGGCCGCCCAGGCGCAGTCCTACATTCCTGACTGGGGTATCGCCGACATGCGGCAGGCGGTCGTCGCCGCCGGCGCGACGGTGACGCGGGAAGACAATGGCAAGGACCCCTATATCGCCGCCAAGACGGCCGAGGGTCTCAAGTTCACGATCAGCGGGCGTGTCTGCGAAGGCGCTGATGGCGCGAAACGCTGCAAGGGCGCGTTGCTGCAAACCAGTTTCACAATGGACTCCGACGCCGAAGTCGACACGGCGGTGAAGAAGTGGGCCCCGCAGTACGCCGCGATCGCGGTTTCGAACGACGGTTCCAAGGGCTTGCTGTTCTCCCGGTACCTGATCTTCGATTACGGCGTCCATCGTGACAATCTCCGGCTCAATGTCCAGGTCTTCACGGGCATCGCCGAGAGCATCTGGAACGACCTCTAGGAACACATGTTGAAAATGATGATGAAGACTCTTGCCGTCGCTGGCGCTTTCATGATGGCGGCGGTCGCGACACCGGCCGCCGCCCAGGGCAATCTCCTGAACGACTGGGGGATCGATGATGTGAAGCAGGCGTTCGCAAACCTTGGCGTCACAGTCACCGATTCCGGCACCGAAGAATCGGGCGCGCTCTATGTCTACGGCAAGTCCGCCGAGGGCATGAAGTTCCTGGCCTATGGCACGGTCTGCACGGGCACGCCCAAGCGCTGCAAGGGCCTGAACCTCAGCGCCGGCTTCACCCAGGACAGCAATGCCGAAGTCGATCGCCGTGTGAAGGAGATCGACCGCATGGCGGTCAGCGCGCGCAACGGTGGCGACAACTCGCTCGACATCAACCGCTACGTCATCTTCGATGACGGCATCACCCGGAAGAATCTCGAGATGAACATCTCGGTGTTCATCGGCATCAGCGAAGACATCTGGAACGGCGGCGGGACCTGATCCCGACTCCACAAGCGTTGCCCTCCCGCGAGGCGTTGATATCGTCCCTGTCCAAGGCGGCGCTCAACGACCGCGCGGGAGGATTCCATGGCCGGCTCCAACAGTGTTGACCGCGACCTTCGCCGCCGCGCCGAGGCGGTGATCCCCGGCGGCATGTATGGCCACCAGTCGGTCGCCCTGCTGCCCGACGACTATCCGCAGTTTTTCGCGAGCGGCGACGGCGCCTGGATCACCGACGTCGACGGCCGCCGCTACCTCGACTTCATGTGCGCCTACGGGCCCAGCCTGTTCGGCTACGCCCATCCCGAGATCGACGCCGCCTACGCGCGCCGCCTCGGCCAGGGCGACGCCCTGACCGGTCCCTCGCCCCTGATGGTCGAGCTGGCCGAGGCCATGACCGCCATGGTCAGCCACGCCGACTGGGCGATGTTCTGCAAGAACGGCACGGACGCCACCACCATGGCGATGATGGCCGCCCGCGCCCAGACCGGCCGCAAGACCATCGTCCTGGCCAGGGGCGCCTATCACGGGGCCGCGCCATGGTGCACGCCCCGGCCCGGCGGCACGACCCCCGAGGACAAGGCCAACCAGGTCTTCTGCGTCTACAACGATATCGCCAGCCTGGAGGCCGCCGTGGCCAAGGCCGGCGATGATCTGGCCGCCATCTTCGCCGCGCCGTTCCGCCACGACGCCTTCGTCGACCAGGCCGCGCCCGACCCCGCCTACGCCCGCCGCGCGCGGGCGCTGGCCGACGAGCGCGGGGCCATGCTGGTCGTCGACGACGTTCGCGCCGGCTTCCGCATCCTCCGCGACTGCAGCTGGGAAGCCATCGGCGTGCGGCCGGACCTGTCGACCTGGGGCAAGTGCATCGCCAACGGCCATCCGATCTCGGCCCTGCTGGGCAGCGACAGCGCCCGGGCCGGCGCCGCCTCGATCTATGTCACAGGCTCCTTCTGGTATGCCGGCGCGGCGATGGCGGCCGGGCTCGAGACGCTGCGACTGGTGCGCGAGACCGACTACCTTGAGCGCATCCAGGGCCTGGGCGAGCGGCTGCGGGTCGGGCTGGCCGAGCGGGCCGAGGTGGCGGGCTTCGGCTTTCGACAGACCGGGCCGGCGACCATGCCGCTGTTCCTGTTCGATGACGACCCCGACCTGCGCAAGGGCTTCTGCTGGTCCAGCGCCATGCTGGCGCGCGGCGTCTACGTCCACCCGTGGCACAACATGTTCCTCTGCGCGGCGATGAATGACGCCGACATCGACTTCGCGCTCGACGCGGCCGAACAGTCGTTTCAAAGTCTGAGGACGCAGGCGCACGACCTGCCGCCGGTGGAGAAGCTCGCCTTCCTCGCCGCGCGATAGAACATCACGGGAGAGACAGATGGCGTTCACCGAGTATGCGGATCACGACGGCCTGGGCCTGGCCGCGCTGGTGAAGACGGGCCAGGTCTCGCCGGCCGAGCTGGTCGAGGCGGCCATCGAGCGGATCGAGCGCCACAACCCCACCCTCAACGCCGTGGTCCACAAGGCCTATGACGAGGCCCGCAAGGTCGCCGCCGGACCGCTGCCGGACGGACCCTTCAAGGGCGTGCCCTTCCTGATCAAGGATCTCGGGGCCAAGGTCACCGGCTGGCCGCGCAGCTCGGGCTCGATGTACGCCCAGGTTCCCTCGGACGACGCCGACAGCGAGCTGGTCCGCCGGTACCGAAACAGCGGCGTCGTGCTGCTGGGCAAGACCAACACGCCGGAGTTCGGCATTCCGGGCGTCACCCAGTCGGAGCGGCTGGGCCCCTGCGGCAATCCCTGGAACCCGGAACACATCTCCGGCGGCTCCTCCGGCGGCGCGGCCAGCGCCACGGCTTCGGGCATGGTCCCGCTGGCCCATGCCAGCGACGGCCTCGGCTCTATCCGCATTCCGGCCGCCAACTGCGGACTGGTCGGCATGAAGATCACCCGCGACCGCACCCCGATCTGCGAGGTCACCGACGGCGCCGTCGGCTTCTCGGTCCACCATGTGGTCAGCCGCACGGTGCGGGACAGCGCCGCCATGCTCGACGCCACCGACGGCCCGCAGCCGGGCGACCCGTTCACCCATCCCAAGAAGGAGCGGCCCTTCCTCGAGGAGGTCAGCCGCAGCCCCGGCAAGCTGCGCATAGCCTGGTCCAACGAGACCCCCAGCGGCCGCCCCATGGGCGAGGAGATGCTCGCCGCGACGCAGAAGACGGTCGAAACGCTCAAGGCGCTCGGCCACGACGTCTTCGAGATGGGCCTCGGCATCGACTACCGCCTGCTCTACCGCGCCCAGGGGCTGGTCTCGGCCTCCAACTTCGCCGCCTCGATGCAGCGCTGGGTCGAGCTGCTCGGCCGCGAGCCGGAACCGGGCGAACTCGGACCGCTCGCCCAGCGCGGTTACGACGGCGGGCGCCGCGTCTCCGGCCAGCAGGCGCTGTGGGGCTGGCAGACGCTGCGGCTGCTCAACATCCAGATTCTCGAGCGCTTCCGGGCCTTCGACGTCTTCCTGACCCCGACCATGAGCCATCCCTCGCCGCGCATCGACTGGCTGGATCCTCTGACGGTGGATGTGAAGGAGTTCGACAAGCGCCAGGCCGCCACCTACGGCACCACCCCGCCGTTCAACTTCACCGGCCAGCCCAGCCTGTCCCTGCCGCTGTGGCAGAGCGCGGACAACCTGCCGCTGGGCATGATGTTCACCGGCCAGTTCGGCGATGAGGCGACGCTCTACCGGCTGGCGGGCCAGCTGGAAAAGGAACTGCCCTGGGCCGGCAGGAAGCCGCCGGTGTGGGGCTGACTCCGAGCGGGGACATGCACTTCAGTGCGTGTCCCCAGCCGCCTTCGCACCCCTGATGCCCTCAAGCTGCGCGGGACACGCACTGAAGTGCATGTCCCCAAGGAATCCCCCCATGAAAGCCGCCGTCTACTACGAGAACGGAACCCCCGACGTCCTCCGTTACGAGGACGTGCCGGACCCCGTCTGCCATCCCAAGGGCGTCATCATCCGGGTGCTGGCGGTCAGCATCGAGGGCGGCGACACCCTGAACCGCTGGCGCGGCCCGCTGGTCACGACGCCACACATCGTCGGCTACCAGGCCAGCGGAGAGATCGTCGAGGTTGGCTCGGAGGTCACCCATCTGAAGGTCGGCCAGAAGGTGGCCACGGTCGACGGCCACGGCAGCCACGCCGAGCTGCGCCCCGTGCCGGCCCGCAACTGCTGGCCGATCCCCGACAGCCTCGATCCGCGCCTCGCCGCCGTCATCCCGGTCGCCTTCGGCACCGCCCACGACTGCCTGTTCGAGTTCGGCCGCCTCAAGGCCGGCGAGACCGTGCTGGTCCAGGCCGGCGCCTCGGGCGTGGGTCTGGCCGCCATCCAGCTGGCCAAGGCGGCCGGCGCGACGGTGCTGGCCACCGCCTCCAGCGACGAGCGGCTGGAGCGGCTCAAGGCTTACGGTCTCGACCACGGCATCAACTACAAGACCGACGACGTCGCCCGGGCGGTGATGAAGATCACCGACAAGAAGGGCGTCAACCTGGTCGTCGACAGCGTCGGCGGCGCGACCCTGGCCGGGTCCCTGGCCTCGCTCGCCTATCGCGGCCGCTGCTCGATGGTCGGCAACGCCGGCCGCGAGCCGATGACGGTGGACGTCTCCAGCCTGATGGGCGGCAATCGCAGCCTCAGCGGCGTCTTCCTCGGCGCCGAGATCATGACCGACCGCGCCCACGACATGATCCAGGGCCTGATCGAGGATGCGGCGAAGGGCGTGTTCAAGGTGGTCATCGACCGCGAGTTTCCGCTGTCGGACGCGGCGGGCGCGCATGCCTGGATCGAGAGCCGGCAGGCGGTCGGGCGGGTGCTGCTGATTCCGTAACCCGGTCATGCTCTCCCTGTGGCAGAGCTGTCATGGCGGAGCCATGACTGAGAGGAAGGCGCCGCCGCAAGACGTCAGGCCGCAGCGCGTCCCTCTCCGACCCGGCTCCGCCGGGCCACCTCTCCCAAGGGGAGAGGATGGTCACGCCCTCCCGCCCACGCTACGGCTCCCCATATGCCCCCCATGACAACGCTCTCCGTTCTCGACCTCGCCCCTGTCGTCCAGGGCTCCACCGTCAAACAGGCGCTGCACAACAGCCGCGACCTGGCGCAGCATGCGGAAAAGTGGGGCTACAACCGGTTCTGGCTGGCCGAGCACCACAACATGCGCGGCATCGCCAGCGCCGCGACCAGCGTGGTCATCGGCCATGTGGCGGAGGGGACCTCGACCATCCGGGTCGGCGCCGGCGGCGTCATGCTGCCCAACCACGCGCCGCTGCAGATCGCCGAGCAGTTCGGCACCCTGGCCGAGCTCTACGGGCCGCGCATCGACCTGGGCCTGGGCCGGGCGCCGGGGACCGACCAGCTGACCGCCCGCGCCCTGCGCCGGACCATGGTCGGCGACGTCGACCGCTTCCCGCAGGACGTGGTCGAGCTGCTGCATTTCCTGAAGCCCGCCGCGCCCAACCAGGGCGTGGTGGCCACGCCGGGAGAGGGGACGAACGTGCCGGTCTGGATCCTCGGCTCCAGCCAGTTCGGCGCCCATCTGGCCGCCGCCCTGGGCCTGCCCTACGCCTTCGCCTCCCACTTCGCGCCGCAGGAGATGGAGGCCGCCGTCGCGGCCTACCGCGCGAAGTTCGAACCGTCCGAGTACCTCGACAAGCCGCACGTCATGCTGGGGATCAACATCATCGCCGCTGACACGGACGAAGAGGCGAAGATGCTGTTCACCTCGCTGCAGCAGGCCTTCGTCAACATGGCCCTGGGCACGCCCGGCCGCCTGCCGCCGCCGCTGGAAGGCTTCGGCGACCGGCTCGACGGCATGGCCTCGGCGCGCCTGGCCCAAGCCCTGCGCTGCTCGATCGTCGGCGGGCCGGAGACGGTGCGCAAGGGGCTGGCCGAGTTCGTGGCGTACACGGGCGCGGACGAGCTGATGGTCACCGCCTCGGTCCACGACCACGCCGCCCGCCTGCGCTCGTTCGAGATCACGGCGCAGGCGAACCGGGCGAGGGCGGAAGCGGCTTAGGAGCGCCCCCTGCCGTCATGGCCTGACCTGTTCGGGCCACCCATGAACACGGCGTCCGCCGTGCGTCCTTCGATATGCCGCTGCGCGGCTGCTCAGGATGACCAAGAAAGATAGCCACCCACCATAGTCATGCTG
>JBEIDC010000024.1:0-28494 GCA_040383665.1 Caulobacter sp. | reverse complement strand
GCCGACGCGCCCACGGGCCCGGGTCTCGACGCCTGCCAGTCAGCGTGCCAGGCGGATGGATCGAGCGAGAAACTGGTCCTATCCGCCGATGAACACGACGGCGCCGGCCAGGATCGCGCCCAGGGCCAGCAGGAAGACCGCGGCGGAACGGTCGAAAAAGCGTTCGAAGGCGACGAGGTTGGAAACCGACATGACACACATCCTTTGAGTTATGGACCCGCTTTCCGGGCCCTCGTTATGTCCCCTCGGGGAGGAGGGGCTGTCCGATCTGGACAATGCTTAGATAGCACCTATCTGAACGGCGTCAAGATCAATCTTTACGTCGTTCGGATTCAGTTTTAGAGTGTCCGTCATGAGAGAAGCTGCTGCCGCCGAATCCCGGCCCTACCACCACGGCGATCTCCGCCGGGCGCTCGTCGAGGCGGCCCGCCGGATTCTCGAGAGCGAAGGCCCGACGGCCCTGTCGCTGCGCGCGGTGGCGCGTGAGGCGGGTGTCAGTCCGGCGGCGCCCTATCATCACTTCAAGGACAAGGGCGAACTGCTTGACGCCGTTGCGCACGTGGGCTGGGACATGCTCGGCGAGTCCATGACCGGCGCCAAGCAGCGGGCCGCCGACCTGGGCGCCCTGATGACCGAGATCGGGGTTTCCTACGTGCAGTTCTCGCAGCAGCATCCTGCGCTCTACCGCGTCATGTACGACTGCTCGCGGGACAAGGACGAACTGCCCGAGGGCATGCAGGACAACGAGGACAGCGCCTACTGCCTGGTGCGGGAGACCTTCCGCAAGGTGGCGGGACCGGAGGTCCAGGACGTCGATATCGAGCTGGCGACCATCGCCGCCTGGTGCGCCGCCCACGGCCTTGCCGAGATGAGCACCTTCAAGCAGTTCGAGAGCCTCAAGATCGGCCTCGGCGGCGAGGAAGCCTTCCTCCGCGGGGTTCTTGGTCACCTCGGCATGTTCCAGGCGACCAGGGCGACGAAGGTCTGAAGCCGGCGGATACGGCAGGGCGCGGGTCCTTGGGTCTGCGCCATCCCGCAAGGCCTCTTCCCACGTCCACGCAAACACCTGATGCGCCGAGGCTGATGCATTGGCGGGCTCACCGGTCTAGAGAGGAGCGGTGAGCGCCTCCTTCGTTACCCGTTTCGCCCCCTCCCCCACGGGATACCTCCATCGCGGCCATGCCTTCTCGGCGCTGACCGCCTTCGAGGCCGCCCGGGCCGTGAACGGGCGCTTTATCCTCCGCATCGAAGACATCGACGCCACGCGGTGCAGGCCCGAGTACGAGGCCGCCCTGCTGGAGGACCTCGCCTGGCTCGGCATCACCTGGGAAGAGCCGGTCCGCCGACAGTCGGCCCATCTGGCCGACTACGAGGCGGCGATCGCGTCGCTGCAGGCTCGGAACCTCGTCTACCGCTGCTTCCGCACCCGCAAGGATATCGCCGAGGCCGCCACCAACGCGCCGCATGGACCGGTCGAGGCCTTTCGCGGCGGACCGTTGCACCCCAACGAGGAAGACCGCTTCCTCTCCGAGGGTCGCCCCTTCGCCTGGCGCCTGTCCCTGGACGAGGCGCGCGAGGCCGTCGGCGCCTTCCAGAAGCTGAGCTTCCGCGAATACGGCGAGGGACCCAGGGGGGAACGCGGCCGTATCGTCGCCCGACCGGAACTGGCCGGCGACGTGGTCCTGGCCCGCAAGGACGTCGGTGTCGCCTATCACCTGGCTGTCGTGCTCGATGACGCCAAGCAGAAGATCACCCACGTGATTCGCGGCAATGACCTGTTCGAGGCCACCCACCCGCAGCGCTTGCTGCAGGCGCTGCTGGGTCTGCCGACGCCGGCCTACCGTCACCATCCGCTGCTGACGGATACGGAAGGCCGCCGCTTCGCCAAGCGGGACAAGGCCCAGACCCTGCGCGAGATCCGCGCGTCGGGGGTCACCGCCCAGGCCCTGCGGGCCGAACTCGGCTTCCCGGGATGAGCGAGGGCGCCGCGCCGGCCTCGAGCGGTCACCGCGCCCTTCCCTTCATCGCCCTGATCGTCGGGGCCTGCGCTATCGGCTTCGTGCCGAACCTCGTGCGGCTGGCCGACACCGGGCCGGCGGCGGCCGGGTTCTGGCGCATGGCCCTGTCCTTGCCGATCCTGCTGCCCATGATGCTGCGCGACGGGCGCGGGCTGGGCCTGAGGCCCTCGACGGTCAGCCTGCTGGCCGGCCTGTTCTTCGCCGGCGACCTGGCCTTCTGGCATTACGGCATCCGCTACACCTCGGTGGCCAACGCCACGGTGCTGGCGAACCTGTCGCCGGTGGTGGTGACGGCGGTGGCCTGGTTCGTGTTCCGGGAGCGTCCCGGCCGCGTCTTCCTTGTTGGCCTGGCCCTGGCCCTGACCGGCGCCTGGACGATGGCCGCGGGGGCGGCGAAGGGGCAGTCATCCGCGCCTCTGCTTGGCGATATCCTCTCGCTGACGACGGCCGCCTGGTACGCCCTCTATTTCATCGCCATGCGGCGGGCCCGCCAGGGCGAAGGCGCGTCGCGGGCCATGTTCTGGTCCAGCCTGGCGACGGCGCCGGTCATGCTGATCGTGGCGCTGGCCTTGGGCGAGCAGATCCTGCCGGGCTCGATGGGCGGCTGGTGGGCCTGTATCGGACTGGCGATCGCCCATGTGGCCGGCCAGGGCTCGATCGCCTGGGCGCTCGGCCGGCTGCCGGCCTCGATCGCCTCGGTGGTCGTGCTGGCCCAGCCGGTCGTCGCGGCCGTCGTCGCCTGGTTCCTGTTCCACGAGGCCCTGACCGGCGTGCAGATGCTGGGCGGGGCGATCACGCTCGCCGGCGTCGTGATCGCCCAGCGCTCGGCGGTTCATCGGACGTAGCTCTGTACGCCATGCTCTGCTAAGGATGGCGCAATCGGAGATCACGCCATGAACGTCTATCGTGGGCGCGTTACGGAATCGGGGCGTCTAAGCCTGCCTGCCGACGTGCGCAGACTGGTGGGACTGGAGAACGGCGGTGACGTCGTCATCGAACTCGACGGCCAGACCATACGGGTTCGTACGGTTGAAGAAGTCGTCGCCGACGCCCAGGCGCTGATGAGGGAGCTCCTCGGAGATCGGAAGCTCACCGTCGATGACTTTCTCGCGGACCGGCTAGCCGAAACGGGCGAATGACGAGCGCGGTCCTCGATACCTCGGCGTTGCTGGCCATGCTGCTCGTTGAGCCCGGCGGCGTCCGGGTTCAGAAGGTGATCACCGACGCATCCATGAGCACGATCAATCTCGGCGAAACGGTCGGCCTCCTCACGCGGCAGGGATTCGACCTTCCCGCGATCCGCCGTCTGCTCGATGCACTCCCGTTCGACCGAGTCCTGTTTGACGAAGATCAGGCCTATGCGGCCGGACTCCTGCTGCCACTGACCCGTCCCGCCGGCCTCTCCTTGGGAGACAGGGCCTGCCTGGCCCTCGCTGCGAAGTTGGGCGTCCCGGCGTTGACGGCGGACCGCGCATGGTCGTCGGTAGCGACCGCCGTAGGTGTCGATGTTCAGCTGATCCGCTGATCAGCGGGCCCAGTAGCGGTACTGGTACGCCGTCGTGAAGCCGAGCTTCTCGTAGAGCGCCACGGCCGTCTCGTTCTTCGCCTCGACCTGCAGGTAGCTGCGCGTCGCGCCCTCACTGGCCGCGAAGTCCAGCAGCGCCGACACGACCCGTCCCGCCAGACCTTGGCGACGAAAGTCCGGCGAGGTCCGCATCACCGAGACTCCCGCCCAGTCGCCGTCCACCGCCACCGCGCCCACCGCCACGGCCCGGCCGTCGGCCTCGATCCGCGCGAACCGGACCGGCTGGGCGATGCGGCGCAGGGTGGCCAGCCGTTCCCGCGCGTCCGCCATGTCGCGGTACAGCGTCTCGAACAGAACGCTCTGGAACGCCTCGCCCGGCGCGTCCTCCAGCAGCACGCCGTCATTCGCGCCGCCGACGGGGCCCGTCATTACCTTGGTCTCGGTGTTGGGCGAAAAGCCGCCCGCGCGCAGGAAGGCCTCGACGTCGCCGGGATGCGGCGCGCCGTCGACCGTCTTGAACTTCGTCGGCAGCCCAAAGCCGGCGTACCAGGACTCGACCCAGGCCAGCGCGTCTTCAAGCGGCCGGTCCGGCGCTTCAAGCGCCCAGCAGGTGTTCGCCCGCCCGGTATGTCCCGTCGAGGCGTTCAGCCGCCAGCCACCCAGCCGCGCCGTATGCAGCGCCGGCCAGGCCCGGGTCGAGACGTCTTCCAGCGCGAGAAACCCGTAAGACGTCATTCCGCCAGAAGCCGCTCGATCAGTTCCCGGGCTTCCTTGCCGTTCCAGTCGGCGTCACCGGCCAGGCGGGCGCGCTCGACGCCGGTCTTGTCGTAGATGATCGTGGTCGGGAAGCCCGCCGCGCGGGGCTCCAGCCCGAACGCCAGCTTGTAGCCGGGGTCGCGGTAGAGCTTCAGCGGGCTGTTCCTGCCGATGAAGGCGACGGCCAGGTTCAGGTCCTCCTCGCGGTCGACGCTGACCGGCGCCACGACCAGCGGCTGGGTCTGGTAGGCGGCCTGCAGCGCCGCCAGGGTCGGCATCTCGATCTTGCAGGGGCCGCACCAGGTGGCCCACAGGTTCACCACCAGCACCTTGCCCTTGAAGTCGGCGACCGAGACGGTCTTGCCGTCCGGATCGAGGAAGGTCTGGGCCGGCGCCGCGCGCGCGGGGATCGGCACCTCGAGCTTGGCCAGCTCGCCGCGCCTCAGATCGCGCAGATCGGCCGACTCCTTGGGTTTGAACGAACTGGCGACGATGACGTATAGAACCGCCGCCGCGCCGATCAGGGCAAGGCCCCGGATGGCCCATTTCAACAGGTCGGGCCCGGGTTTGGCCGGCTGGACTTCGCTCATATGACTGACAAACCCTCCGAGACGACCAAGCCCTCCGGAGAGGGCCAGGCCATGTGGGGCGGACGGTTCTCGGCGCGCCCCAGCGATCTGATGCAGGCGATCAACGTCTCGATCAGCTTCGACAAGCGCCTCTGGGCGCAGGACATCGCCGGCTCGAAGGCCCACGCCGCCATGCTGGCGAAGGCCGGGGTCATATCTAGCGAGGATGAGGCGCAAATCCAGCGCGGACTGGACGCCATCCACGGCGAGATCACGGCCGGGTCCTTCCCGTTCCGGGAGGAGTTCGAGGACATCCACATGAATGTGGAGGCCCGGCTGCGTGAGCTGATCGGCCCGGTGGCCGGCCGGCTGCACACGGCGAGGTCGCGTAACGACCAGGTCGCCCTCGACTTCCGTCTCTGGGTCCGCGAGGCGACCGAGCGGTCGGCGGCCCAGATCAACGGCCTGATCGCCGCGCTGCTGGACAAGGCGGAGACCCACGCCGACGCCCTGATGCCGGGCTTCACCCACCTGCAGCCGGCCCAGCCGGTGACCTTCGGCCACCACCTGATGGCCTATGTGGAGATGTTCGGCCGCGACGCCTCGCGCTTCCGCGACGCCCGCGCCCGAATGAACGAGTGTCCGCTGGGCGCCGCCGCCCTGGCCGGCAGCCCCTTCCCCATCGACCGGGAGATGACGGCCAAGGCCCTGGGCTTCGACCGGCCGACGGCCAATTCGCTCGACAGCGTCTCCTCCCGCGACTTCGCGCTGGAAGCCCTGTCGGCGGCGACCATCTGCGCCACCCACCTGTCGCGCCTGGCGGAGGAGATCGTGCTGTGGATGACGCCGCAGTTCGGCTTCATCAGGCTGAGCGACGCCTTCACCACCGGCAGCTCGATCATGCCGCAGAAGAAGAACCCGGACGCCGCCGAGCTGATCCGGGGCAAGGTCGGGCGCATCCTGGGCTCGCTGACCACCCTGACGGTGGTCATGAAGGGCCTGCCGCTCGCCTATTCCAAGGACATGCAGGAGGACAAGGTTCCGACCTTCGAGGCCTTCGACGCGCTGGAGCTGGCGCTGCTGGCCATGACCGGCATGGTCCGCGACCTGGAGCCGCAGACGGCGCGCATGGCCGCCGCCGCCGGGGCAGGCTTCTCCACCGCCACCGACCTCGCCGACTGGCTGGTCCGCGAGCTCGATCTGCCGTTCCGCGACGCCCACCACGTCACCGGCGCGGCGGTGAAGCGGGCCGAGCACCTGGGCGTCGATCTGGCCGATCTGCCGCTGCAGGAACTGCAGGCGCTCAACCAGGGCATAACCAGCGACGTTTTCGACGTCCTGACCCCTGCCGCTTCCGCCGCAAGCCGCGTAAGCTGGGGCGGAACGGCGCCCGATCAGGTTCGGGCCCAGGTCGCGCGTTGGAAGGACTCCCTGAAATGAAGGCTTCCCGTCTCATCCCCTTGTCGCTGGTGCTGGCGGGCGTCGCCCTGGCCGGCTGCGGCTCGCTCGGCGATCTGGAGCGTCCCGAGGACCCCGCCAAGCGCGCCGCCTTCGAGGCCGAGCGTCGCGCCATGGCCGGTCGTGGCAACCAGACGTCCGAGCCGCGCTCGGACGAGGAACTGGCCGATCCGGCCACCAGCCGCGGCAACACGCGGGAATCGCCGATCGGCGGCGGCCCATCCGACCCCTTCGCGGGCCCGGGTTCCGACCCCCGCTAGACCAGACTTGAGAGCAGCGTGAACCACTTAGAGGTCCGGGGCGGCGAGCTCCATTGCGAGAGCGTCCCCCTGTCCCGGATCGCGGACGAGGTCGGCACGCCGGTCTACGTCTATTCGCGCGCCACGTTCGAGCGGCACTACACCGTCTTCCGCGACGCCCTGATCCTGGCCGGGGTCGCCGACCCGCTGGTCGCCTATGCGGTCAAGGCCAACAGCAATGTCTCGGTCCTGAAGATCCTCGGCGACCTCGGCGCCGGGGCCGACACGGTGTCCGAGGGCGAGATCCGCCGGGCGCTGGCCGCCGGCATCCCGGGCGAGCGGATCGTCTTCTCCGGCGTCGGCAAGACGCGCGGCGAGATCGCCTTCGCGCTGAGGGCCGGCGTCTCGGAGATCAACGTCGAGTCCGAGCCGGAGCTGAAGCTGATCGCCGCGGTCGCAGAGGAACTCGGGCTACGCGCGCCGATCGTGTTCCGCGTGAACCCGGACGTCGCCGCCGGCGGCCACGCCAAGATCGCCACCGGCAAGGCCGAGAACAAGTTCGGCGTCTCCTTCGCCGAGGCGGCGCGGCTCTACGCCAACGCCTCCAACCATCCGCACCTGAACCCGCTGGGCGTCGCCTGCCACATCGGCAGCCAGATCACCGATCTCGCGCCGTTCGAGGCCGCCTTCCGCAAGATGCGCGGCCTGGTCGAGAGCCTGCGGGCCGAGGGGCTGACCGTCGAGCGGCTGGACCTCGGCGGCGGCCTGGGCGTGCCCTACTTCAACCAGCCCGACCCGCCGGCGCCGGCCGCGTACGCCGCGATGGTGGCGAAGGTGGTCGAGGGCCTGGAGGACATCCGCCTGGCGTTCGAGCCCGGTCGGGTGATCGCCGCCAACGCCGGGGTGCTGGTCGCCGGGGTCATCCACCTGCACGAGCGGCCGGAGGGGCGGAAGTTCCTGGTTCTGGACGCGGCGATGAACGACCTGATCCGGCCGGCCATGTACGACTCCTTCCACGACATCCGACCGGTGCGCGCGACCGATGCGGCGCCCGTGCCGCTCGATGTCGTCGGCCCGGTCTGCGAGACCGGCGACACCTTCACCCGCGAGCGGCTGCTGCCGCCGATGGGCCCGGGCGATCTGGTCGCCTTCATGAGCGCCGGCGCCTACGGGGCGGCCATGGCCAGCGAGTACAACAGCCGCCCCCTGGTCCCCGAGGTGCTGGTCGACGGCGACCGCTACGCGGTCATCCGCAAGCGTCCGAGCTACGAGGAGATGCTGGCGGACGAGGTGATGGGCGAGTGGCGGTAGCGGGCGTGAACTATTCCGGCGGTTCCTCGCCGAACCGGTTGGGTCCCACGGTGCTATGCAGGCTCAGCAGCACGATCAGCACGACCAAAGTTGTCATGTAGGCGAGGTTGCTCACGAACAGCAGGCCGAAGAGACTGAAGTCCGGGCCGGCAGGCGAGAAAAAACCCGACATCATGATCGGAAAGCTGCCCAGACTCGCGGTCAAAAACGGAAGCGGCATCAAACCCCAGAGGCCTGATCGCCCGCTGTCGTGGAGTCGACGGGTCACCGCCGCCGCCAGGAGAGCTACCGTGGCGACCGCGGTCAGGATCGTCACCAGGAAGAACAGCCTGAAGTCCGGCAGTCCCGGAAAGCCGCTTTCGACGACCATGATCATATCGTCCGCGGGCGGTTCGACAGGCGGCGGGGTCGCCTGATCGAACGCTACAAGGTCACCACCGGCAAAAACATCTACCAGGAGCGGCGCGAAGAGCACGTTTCCGAGCACCGTGCAGACGCCGACGACCGCAAGGGCGTACAGCCAGAACGTGGCCCGACGGTCGCGCCCTGAGAAGCGCAGCAGACCCGCAAGGCCGTTCCGGATCGGCTTCATCGCGCCCCTCCCCCCCCAGGATTTGCTTCAACCTAAACGATCACTCCCACCAAGGATACGGCCTGGGCATGTCCGTCGAGACCTTGCCCGGGAAGTTCGGCTTGCGCTTCTCCAGGAAGGCGGCGACGCCCTCCTTCACATCGGCCGTGCCGCCCATGGCCATGGCCAGCGGGCCGTCGACGCCCAGCACCTTCAGCGGGTCGGCCTCCTCGGAAAAGCGCCAGAGCAGGGCGCGGGTGACGGCGATCGAGATGGCGCTGGTCTCGTCGGCGATCTCGCGGGCGATGGCCGTGGCGCGGGGCAGCAGGTCCTCCGGCTCGACCAACTCGCTGACCAGCCCGCCGGCCAGCGCCTCGTCGGCCTGGAACACCCGGCCCGAGTAGCACCAGCGCAGCGCCTGCGGCAGGCCGACGATGCGCGGCAGGAAGGACGCCGCCCCGGCCTCGGGCGCGAGGCCCCGGCGCGCGAACACGAAGCCGATCTTGGCCTTCGTCGAGGCGATGCGGATGTCCATCGGTAGGGTCATGGTGATCCCCACCCCGACCGCGCCGCCGTTGATCGCCGCGATCGACGGCTTGCGGCAGCTGTAGATGGCCTCGGTGAAGCCGCCCTTCGGCGCGCCGGTCTTCGGCCGCCCCGCGCCGAACAGCTTGGCGCCCTCGCCGCCAAAGGCGTCCGAGCCCGCCGACATGTCCGCCCCGGCGCAGAAGCCGCGCCCGGCCCCGGTGACGATGATCACCCGCACGGCGTCATCAGCGTCAGCCTGCACGAAGGCGTCGGCCAGTTCGGCGCCCATGGTGGCGGTATAGGCGTTCAGCGCCTCGGGGCGGTTGAGCGTCAGGGTCAGGACGCCGTCGTCCAGCGAGGTGAGGATGGTTTCGTAGGCCATGGCCGCTTGCTCCCTGCCGGTCTGCGCCGGTCCGGGGACAGCCTGTCAGGCCGGGCAGGCGGCCGACAAGTATGACCTTGCGTCAGGGGACGGCGAACCCATGATGAAAAACATACTGGACTCAGTGTCTGTTATTTTTTACATCATGACTAACCTGATCGACACAGCCGAGACACCCGCCATGACCTTCCGCGAAAAAGCCCACTGGATCGCCCTCCTCGCCAGCCTCTGTGTCTGGGGCCACTACTTCGCCCGCGTGGTCATCGTTCAGCCGCAGGGGCCGGAGGCTTTCTGGCTGTTCGCGGGGTCGCTGGGCGTGGTGCTGGCGGCGCAGGCCGTCCTGATCGCCCTGGTCGCGGTTCGGGAGCCCCGGGGGCTGGGCGCGCTGGACGACGAGCGTGACAACCTCATCGAGCTGAAGGGGTTCCGGTTCGCCTACGTCGTCCTGACCATCCTGGCGCTGGCGGCGGCCGGACTGGTGCTGGTCGATGCGCCGGCGACCGTCGTGGCCAACGGCGTGGTCCTGGCCATCGTCATCGCCGAGGCGGCCAAGTCGATCCTCGAGCTGACGGCCTACCGTCGTGGTCTCGCCTGATCTCGCCGCCCGGCGGCCCTTGCCCACAAAACCCGGAGAAACCCGTCATGTCCTTCCGCGAAAAGACCGCCTGGGCCTCCCTGCTCGCCACCGGCGGCGTCTGGGGCGTCTATTTCTGGATGCTGTGGCCGGACCTGCAGGACCGGTCGCTGCAGGCCGGCTCGGTCGGTCTGTTCATCGGCGGCGTGGCGGTCCTGACCATTATCCAGATCATCGTCGCCATCGCGCTGGCCCTGGCGGCGGGCAAGGCGGCCGACGCGCCGATGGACGAGCGGGAGCGGCTGATCGACCTGAAGGGCGCCGGCGCGGGGTTCTATGCCCTGAACGCCGCCTGCATCTGCGCCTCGGCCCTGTGGCTGATCGGCGCCAGTCCGCTGGTCATGGCCAACGCCATCCTGGCGGCGCTTGTGGTCGGCGAGATCGTTCGCTCCGGCCTGGTGATCGTCGGCTACCGCCGGGGCCGCTGAGATGGCCGGCCCGCCGCCCATCCGCAACCAGATCCGCCGCCTGCGCTTCGACCACGGCGAGATGACCCAGCAGGCCCTCGCCGACGCCATCGGCATGACCCGCCAGACCATCGTCGCCATCGAGGCGGGAAAGTACTCGCCCTCGCTGGAGGCGGCGTTCCGGATTTCCCGCGTGTTCGGCGTGGGGGTGGAGGATGTGTTCGGGTGGGAGGGGTGAGGGAACTGTCCTCCCCGGAGCGCAGCGAGGGGGAGGTGGCCTCGCGGAGCGAGGTCGGAGGGGGCGGCGCCGGACTTTCCCGATAGAGCGCTGGAAGCAGATCGACGGCAGTCGGCGGCGCTGCCCCACCACCGCGCTCCGCGCGCTCCCCCTCCCCGCAAGCGGGGAGGATCGACGGAAATCAGTCCATAGCCCCGACGTAGGGGATGCCCCGCATGCCGCCGGCCACATCCATGCCGTAGCCGACGAGGAACCTCGGCGGCGCTTCCCAGGCCACGAAGTCGGGCTGGATGGCGCGCTCCTTAGGCCAGGGCTTGCTGGCGAAGACGGCGGTCAGCACCTCGCTGGCGCCGGCGTCGCGGACCAGCCGCGCGGCCTCGCTGAGCGAAAGGCCGGTGTCGAACACATCGTCGACGATCAGCGCCTTGCGGCCCAGCACCGGGCGCTGCAGGTCGGCGCGAACCTCGCAGCGGCCATAGCTCTGGCGCTCGTCACGGTAGGAGGACAGCCAGAGGGCGTCGAATTTGGTCAGGCGGCCGAGCCGGGCCAGAGCCCGCGTCAGGTCGGCCGCGAACCAGATGCCGCCGGTCAGCAGGCAGACCATCACCGTCTCGTCGTCGATGCGCGGGGCGATCTGTTCCGCCACGGCGGCGACGCGGGCGGCGACCTCCTGTTCGGACAGCAGGACCGCCGGCTGCGGCTCGCTCATCAATGGCCCTCCGCCGGGGCGTGGGCGGCGTCCTCGACGACCGGCGTGGCTTCGAGCACGGTCGGCGCCTCGGCGGGCGGCGGCGCCTCGGACCCGACCTCCCCGCGCAGGGCGACGCGCTTCGTCTCGCCCTTGGGCGCCGGGTGTTTCGAGGTCTCGCCCTTGGCCCCCTTGGTCAGGTCGAAGCTGACCTCCAGCGTCGCCGCCGTGGTCGGCGGGTCCAGCAAGGCCAGCGCGAAGTGGCGCGTCTCGCCCGGCGGGATCACCGGATCGGCCGGGCTGGCCAGCTTCACCGCCACCACCTTGCCGGCCTTGTTGAGCAGGCTGATGCGCAGCGGCGGGGCGGTGACGGGGCGATCCTCGACATTGCGCATCACGCCCGACACCGCCAGCGCGGCGTGGCCGTCCTGCAGCGCGGCCTCGGCGGCGACCTCCTCGATCTCCAGCCCGACGCGATTGACGTCCAGCCCGACGGCGGCGAAGGCGCTGGCGGTGCGGGGCCACATCTCGACGACCGAGCCCCGGAAGACGACTCCGCCCAGCACCAGGCCCATCAGCGCAACGGCCATGCCGGCCCAGACCACGCCGACGGTGGCGGCCTCGCGCACGCGGCGCTCGTTGGTGGCTTTCTGCCGGAAGACCTTGGGCAGTTCTTCGCCGGGCAGGTCGCTGACCGGCGTCTCTTCGGACTTTTCGGCGTCCTTGGAGAGGGCCCCGGCCTCGGGATCGACGAACAGCTCGAGATCGGCCTGGCCTTCTGCGGTCCAGCGGTTGCCGCAGGCCGAGCAGCGCACGGTGCGGCCGCTGGCGCCGACCTTGTCGTCAGGCACGAAATATCGGGTAGCGCACTCGGGACAGGTCAGTATCATGCCGGCGAATCGGACGCTCCCCGCTCCTCCTCCCGAGGTCGCCGATTTCGGCTCCCATGTCCAGAAACCAGAACGCCGTATTCGAGGGCGACGCGGTCGCCGGACCCGTGTTGCGCTTCGACGGCGTCGGCATGCGCTACGGGCGCGCGCCGGAGGTCCTGAAGGACGTGTCGTTCGACCTTGCCGCGGGCAGCTTTCATTTCCTCACCGGCGCTTCGGGCGCGGGCAAGAGCAGCCTGCTGAAGCTGATCTATCTCGCCGAACGTCCCTCACGGGGGACCATTGAACTGTTCGGCCGCGATGTCGACGCCGTGCACGCGGCCGACCGGCCGTTCCTGCGCCGCCGTATCGGGGTGGTATTCCAGGAGTTCCGGCTGCTGGAGCATCTGTCGGCCTTCGACAACGTCGCCCTGCCGCTGCGCATCGCCGGCGCAAAGGCGGAGTCCTATCGCACCGATGTCGCCGAACTGCTGTCGTGGGTCGGGCTGAAGGACCGCATGCACGCCCTGCCCCCGACCCTGTCCGGCGGCGAGAAGCAGCGGCTGGCCATCGCCCGGGCCGTGGTCAACCGGCCTGACATCCTTCTGGCTGACGAGCCGACCGGGAATGTCGACGACGCCCACGCCATCCGCATCCTGAAGCTGTTCGTCGAGCTCAACCGGCTGGGCACCACGGTGCTGATCGCCAGCCACGACGAGGACCTCGTCGCCCGCTCCGGGCAGCCTGTGCTCCACCTGGATCGCGGGCGGCTGCGGATATTCGGCCGCGGCGTCGGGGAGCGGGCCGGATGAGCGACATCTTCGATCCGCGCCGCTGGAAGCCCGCACCGCTGCTGCCGCGCAAGGACCCGCGCGACGGGGCCCTGGTCTTCGTGGTCGCGGTGCTCTGCTTTCTGGCCTGCCTGACCGCCATCGGGGGCCTCGCCGCCGACCGCGCCGCGCGCGGCTGGACCGGCCAGCTCACCGGCTCGGCCACCGTGGTGGTCCGCGCGATCGGCGGCGAAACACCCGACACCGCCGCCGGCCGGGCCGCCGAGGCGCTGTCCGGCGTCAAGGGCGTCACGGAGGCGAGGGCTCTGGAGAAGGCGCGCGCCGAGGCGCTGCTGGAGCCCTGGCTCGGTCGCGAGGCGCTGCTGGACGATCTGCCCATCCCGCGGCTGGTGACCGTCGACCTCGACCCGAAGGCGCCGGCCACCGCCGTCGCCCTCGACAAGGCCCTGAAGGCGGCCGGCGTCGATGCGACGGTCGATGACCACAGCCTGTGGATCGCCGACATCGAGCGGGCGGCCGGAATCGCCCGCTGGGCGGCGCTGGGCGTCTTCCTGCTGATCGCTTCGGCGGCGGCGGCGGCGATCGGATTCGCCACCCGCGCGGCCATGGCTGCCCACCGCGAGACCATCGAGGTGCTGCACCTGTCCGGCGCGCAGGCAGACTTTGTCGTGAAGCTGTTCCAGAGCCGGTTCGCTCGCGTGGCGGCGGTCGCGGGCTTGTTCGGGGCCGCAGGCGCGGCCAGTATCGGCGCGCTGGCCAGACTCGCCGGAGGAGGACAGGGGCTGACCCCGGTCCTGCCGGTCGCCTGGCTGGATCTGTTGGCCGTGGCGCCCACGCCGGTTCTCGCCGCGCTGGTCGCCGCGGTCGCCGCCCGCGTCGCCGCACGGGGGCTGATCGGAGAGATGGCGTGAGGACGCTGGCGGCCCTGTTCGTCGTCCTGTTGATCTGGGTGGTCGGCCTTGTGGCCTTCGCCCAGCGCATCGAGCGGTCGATCCCCCCGACGGAGCCGCCCGTGGCCGACGCCGTGGTCGCCCTGACCGGCGCCTCCGATCTGCGCCTGGAGGCCGCCGCCCGCCTGCTGGAACGTGGCAAGGGCAAGCGCCTGCTGATCTCCGGCGTCAACCGGGAGGCCAGCCGCGACGACATCCTGGCAGTCAGCCGGGCGGTGAAGCCGATCTACGACTGCTGCGTGGATCTTGGCTACACGGCCGCCGACACCATCGGCAACGCCGGAGAGATCGCAGAGTGGGCCCGGGGCAAGGGCTTCACCCGCCTGATCGTCGTCACCTCCGACTACCACATGCCCCGGTCGATCCTCGAGATCCGGGCGGCGATGCCGGAGGCGGTGCTGATCGAGTATCCGGTCGCCACCGGTCTGGTCGACGTCGGGGGCTGGTGGCGCAAGGAGGGCGATGCGCGACGGCTGATCGTCGAGTACTCCAAGTACCTGGCGATTCTGGCCCGGGAGAGCTTCCTGGCGCTGGGACCGCGCGACGCGGCGCCGGCGGCGCAAACCAAGGAAACGACCTCTTGATCTGGCTTCGGTCGCTGCTCTTCACGATCGCCTTCTATCTCTACTCCACGATCGTCGCCCTGCTGATGTCGCCGCTGCTGCTGGGCCCGCGAAGCGGGGTGTCCCGGGCCCTGACCCTCTACAGCAAGGGCGTGGCGGTCCTGCTCCGGGTGATCGCCGGCATCCGGTTCGAGGTTCGCGGCCTGGAGAACCTGCCCAAGGGGGCCGCCCTGGTGGCCGGCAAGCACCACGCCTTCTTCGACATCTTCGGCTGTTTCACGGTGATGCCCGCGGCCTGCTTCGTGCTCAAGAAGGAGCTCAGCTGGCTGCCGTTCGTCGGCTGGTACGCCAGCAAGGCCGACATGATCGTCGTCGATCGCAGCGCCCACGCGACCGCTCTGCGCAAGCTGGTCCGCGACGCCAAGGACCGCTTCACCGAGGCGCGGCAGTTGGTGATCTTCCCCGAAGGCACCCGCAAGGCTCCCGGCGACGCCCCCGACTACAAGCCCGGCATCGCCGCCCTCTATCGCGAGCTGGAGATGCCCGTGGTGCCCCTGGCGCTGAACACCGGCTGCCACTGGCCCGCCCACGGCTTCATGCGCTACCCGGGGACGATCGTCTTCGAGTTCCTGCCGGCCATCCCGGCAGGGCTCAAGCGCGGCGAGTTCATGCGCGAGCTGGAAAGCCGGCTGGAGACCGCGTCCAACGCCCTGATCACGGAAGACGCGCGGTAGGCCTCAGGCCGCGCGGCGCGAGGCCTCGGCCATCGGCATGAGTCGATCCACCACAAGCCGGCTCATCATGCGGCCGTCGATGGGAATGATCGCGTCGACGAAGCGCCGGTCGGGATCGTCGCCCAGGTCAGGCGGGGCCTGGGGCAACGAGGCATCGATGGTGAAGGTCTCCTGCACCCCGTCGACCAGCAGTCCGGCGCAGCGGTCGCTTTCCTGAACCACCACGATGACGTGGCGCGAGGACGGTTCGGTCAACCCCAGCCCAAGACGGGCCCGGAGATCGATCACCGGCATGATCGAGCCGCGCAGGTTGATGACGCCACGGATGTAGTCCGGTGACTGGGGCAGCGGCGTCGCCGCCGTCCAGCCCCGGATCTCCCGCACTGTGCGGATATCGATGCAGAACTCCTGGTCGCCGATCTCGAAGGAGATCAGTTCCAGGGTATCGGCGCTATGGTCGAAGTGTTCGCTCATGGCGGATCTCGGATCTCTTGCCGCTCGTCCGTGGTTGTCATGGCCGCGCAGCGGACGTCACCACAGGGAATCACTGTGCCGGTTTATGGTTAACGGGTTCCGAATGGGATCCCGTGGCCGGCGGAGATCCCGGAACAGAAAACGGGCCGCGTCGAGGACGCGGCCCGTTTTCTGTTCGCGAAAGCGATCCGGCTAGAACTCTTCCCAATCGTCCGACGCGGCGGGGCGGGCGCCGCCGCGGGCGAAGGCCTGCAGGCGGCTGCGGGCGGCGTGCACGGGGTTCTCGTCCAGGACGGGCGGCGGCCGGCGGGGCGGCGGAGCCTCGAAGCGGACCGGCTCCTGCCGGGCGGGTTCGGGACGCTGGGGCGCCGGGGCGGATGTCGGACGGGGCGCCTCATGGCGCGGCGGCGGGGCCTGCTCCTGGCGGCTCACGCGGGCGGCCTGACGATCAACCTCGAAGCGGTTGACCAGGGTCGTCAGCTGGCCGGCCTCGCCCCGCAGCGAGCGGGCGGCGGCGGTGGTCTGCTCGACCATGGCCGCGTTCTGCTGGGTCATCTGGTCCATCTGGTTGACGGCCGAGTTCACATCGCCCAGCGCCGTGGCCTGCTCCTGCGCCGAGGCGCTGATCTCGCCGACCAGATCGTGGATCTCGCCCACCTTGCCGACGATGGCCGACAGGGCCTGGCCGGTCTGGCCGACCAGCTGCACGCCCTTGCCGACCTGGGTGGAGGAGGCCGAGATCAGGGTCTTGATCTCCTTGGCGGCCTGGGCCGAGCGCTGGGCGAGAGCCCGGACTTCGGAGGCGACAACCGCGAAGCCGCGACCGGCGTCCCCGGCCCGGGCCGCTTCAACGCCGGCGTTGAGCGCCAGGAGATTGGTCTGGAAGGCGATCTCGTCGATGACGCCGATGATCTGGCTGATCTCGTTGGACGAGCTTTCGATCTCGCCCATAGCCGAAATGGCCTGACGGACGACTTCGCCGGAGTGTTCGGCGTCCTGGCGGGCGCCGGTGACGACCGTGGCCGCCTGGCGGGCGCCCTCGGCGGACCGCTTCACCGTGGCGGTGATCTGGTCGAGGGCGGCGGCGGTCTCCTCGAGACGGGCGGCCTGCTGCTCGGTGCGCTTGGACAGGTCGTCGGCGGCGTTGGCGATCTCGCCCGAGCCGGCGTGGATGGCGGTGGTGGAGTCGCTGATCGAACCCATCGCCGACTTCAGGCTGACCACCGCGGCGTTGAAGTCTTCCTTCAGCTTGACGTAGGCGGCCGGGAAGCTGGCGTCGATGCGGGCGTTCAGGTCGCCGCGGGCGAGGCGCCCCAGGCTGTCGGCCAGGGTCGACACGACGGCAGTCTGCTCCGCCTCGTTCCGCCGGCTGGTCTCTTCGGTTTGCTGCCGCTCGAGCTGGTCCTCGGTAACGTCCTGGGCGAACTTGATGACCTTGTACGGTCGGCCGGTTGCATCAGAGATCGGCATGTAGGAGGCGCGCAGCCAGATCAGGCGACCGCCCTTGCCGACGCAGGCGTACTTGCCGGCCTGGAATTCGCCGTTGTTCAGAGCCCGCCAGAGATCCTGGTACTCCTTGCTCGCGGCATGCTCCGGCGTGCAGAAAAGTCTGTGGTGGCGCCCCTCGACCTCGCCGGCCGAGTAGCCGACGGTGGCCAGGAAGTTGCTGTTCGCGCGGATCACTGTGCCGTCGAGGTTGAACTCGATGACGGCCTGGCCGCGATCCATCGCCGTGGCCTGGGCCTCCAGCTCGCGGAGCCGCTCCGCGTCCCTGGCCGCCTTGTTCCGATCGCTTCCCAGAAAGCCGAACGCCATGGAAATACACCCCTGGAATCACGCCGCGTCGTGACGTCACGTCACTCCCGACTCGCATTGAGTGGTTAACAAGTTCGAAAAATCGACCTCCGCGAAGCCCGGATTCCGGGGCGTCGGACGCGCCGCGCCGCTGTCGGCGACCGCGACTGTCGGCGGGATTGAGGACGCCTGCCGCCACGCCCCACGCCGCCGGGCGGCGTCAGCCCCGGGCCTGCGTTTCGCGCGCCTCGACCATGCCCAGCAGCCGCTCCATGCTGGCGTCGCGGACCTGATCCTCGTGGAGGTGACGGACCAGATCGCTGAGGTAGTCGATGTTTCGCCCCGACAGACCCCTGGCGCCGGCGATCAGGTCAGCCTGCTGGTCCAGCGTCAGGTCGCCGGCCCATTGCGGATGGTCGGTGTCCGACAGGAAGACGAGCGAGGCCGCCTCGACGCCGCCTTCGATCTTCACCCGCCGCCAGGCTTCGAAATAGGTTTCGGTCGGCTGCTCGCGCTCCCGCAGATAGGCGTAGACCTCGTCCCAGTCGTCAGCCGCTATTCGGTAGGCGACCCCGCGGGTGGAGCCGCCGGGCGCCAGGCCCAGCACCAGCCCCGGCCGCTCCGGGACCCCGCGATGGTGCACCGAATAGATGCAGAATGCGCGACGGCGGCCGTGGAGAAGCGCGCGACGGCGTTCTACAAAAGCGAACCCGGGCCGCCACATCAGCGATCCGTATCCGAACACCCAGCGGTCCTGCGCCGCCTCGCCGCCATCCATTCGTTCCGCCAGTTCCAGGAGCCGTTCCTTCCATGACCCTGCCCGAACGAGAGCGCCCCCGCAAACCCCGCCTGCGCGGACTTTTCCTGCCCTGGCTTCTAGCCCTGCTGGTGGTGGTCAGCTGGAGCGGCGGCTGGTTCTGGCTGAGGGACGAGGCGGTCCGCCGCATGGACGCCTCGGTCCTCCAGCTTCGCGAGCAGGGTTATGACGTCGTCTGGCGGCGCAGGACAATCACCGGCTTTCCGTTCCGGCTGAACGTGAAGCTCGATGGCGCGCGGATCGCCGAGCCGTCCGGCTGGGCGATCGCCGCGCCGTCGCTGAAGTCCGAGGCCATGTCTATCGGCTGGACCACTGGGTCATGGTCGCGCCGGACGGGGTCACCCTGACGCGGCCGGAGGGTGGGCCTGTGACGGTCCGGGCCCAGGCGCTGCGGGCCAGTCTGGGCGGCTTCGACGAACATCCGCCGCGCCTGTCGGTCGAGGGCGTCGACCTGGCCTTCGAGACCGCGCCGGGCGGAAAACCCTACCCCGTGGAATCCGCCGCGAAGCTCGAACTGCACCTGCGGGCCGGGCCCAGGGACCAGGGCGCCGTGCTGTTCAAGGTCGAAGGGGCCCGCCTGCGGCTCGAAGGCCTTCCCGCCCGGATCGTGCAGGGCAAGCCGGCCTCGATGATGTGGGACCTCACCCTGTCGAAGATGAGCGCCTTCCGGGGCCGCGACTGGCCGGACGCCGTGCGCGACTGGCGTGACGCCGGCGGCGTCATCACCGTGCGCGCCGCTCAGGTGCGGGGCGGCGAGGCCGTGCTCTCGGGCAAGGGCGGGCCGCTGACCGTCGGGCCGGGCGGACGCCTGCAGGGCGGGCTGGAGGCCACCCTCACCGGCGCCGATGACGGGACCCCGGCCTTCTCCGGCGATGTCGACCTGTCGGACGGCGAGGCGCGGATCGGACCCTTGCCCCTGGGTCCGTCGCCGCGGCTGTACTGAAGCCACCACGGCAATATTCTTGCGCGGCGCGTTGGGTATTGCCCCCGCCGCCGGGATGAAATACGTCCCGCGTCTCGTCTGAAGGGATGAAAATGGGCAAGGACGCCCCGTCCGCACCGCCGACTCTCGACGCCGTTCGCGCGCGCATTGACGCCGTGGACGCCGAGTTGCTGCGGCTGGTCGGAGAACGGGCCTCCCTGGCCAAGGCGGTGGCGCAGGCCAAGCAGGCGGCCGGCGACAGCGGCAAGTTCGGGCTGCGCCCGGCCCGTGAAGCCCAGATCGTCCGCAAGATCCTCGCCGCCAGGGACCCGGCCGCCTCCAACGCCCTGGTCGTGCGCATCTGGCGCGAGATCATGGCCGACAGCCTCAGCCAGCAGGGCCCGTTCCACCTGTCGGTCTGGGGCGGCAAGCTGGAGAGCCGCGCCGTCGAGCTGACCCGCCTGCGCTTCGGCGCCGCGCCGAAACTGGCGCTGGCGGTCAAACCCGAAGACGCCCTGGCCGCCGCCCGCACGCCCGGCGGCGTCGCCGTCCTGGCCCTGACGCCCGACACCAGCTGGTGGGGCCGGCTGCTGGCCGAGCCGACGCTGAAGGTGTTCGCCACCCTGCCCTGCCTGACCATCTGGGGACCGACTTCCGCCGTGGCCGTCGCCGAGGTCGAGATCGCCCCAACCGGCGCCGACCAGACCCTGTGGGTCACCGACGCCGCCGACATCGGCAAGACCGTCGAAGCCCTCAGCCGCGATGGCGTCGCCGCCGCGCCGTTGGTGCAGCACGGCGGTCTGACCCTTTACGCCCTCGCCGGCTATTACCAGCACCACGACGCCAGGCTGCTCCGCGCGCCCGGGCAGCTGAATGGCGTCATCGGCGCGGCCCCCGAACCCTTCGACCTTTAGACCGGCTCCGTATAAGAAGCCGGTTCCTCCCAGACCCGGACTTCTCGCATGACCGCCCAGACCCCCGATCGCTTCAAGGCCGACCGGCCCGTTCCCAAGCCCGGCATCGTCGAGATCGAGGCCTACAAGCCCGGCAAGGCCAAGGCCGAGGGCGTCGAAAACCCGATCAAGCTGTCGGCCAACGAGAACATCCTCGGCGGTTCGCCCAGGGCGCAGGAGGCCTTCGCCGGCGCGATCGGCAAGCTGGCGATTTACCCCGACCCCCGAACGACCATCGTGCGCGAGGCGATCGCCGCCAGGTACGACCTGGAGCCGGAGCGCCTGCTGTTCGGCTGCGGCTCGGACGAGGTGTTCCAGCTGCTGTGCCAGACCTTCCTCGAGCCCGGCGACAACATGGTCCAGCCCGAGCACGGCTTCGCCGCCTGGGCCATCGGCGCCCGGGCCTGCGGGGCGGAAATCCGCAACGCCCCGGAGAAGGACCTGCACGTCGACGTCGACGCCCTGCTGGCGCAGGTCGACGAACGCACCCGGCTGGTCTTTGTCGCCAACCCGGCCAACCCGACCGGCACCTGGATCCCGTTCAGCGAGATCCGCCGCCTGCACGAGGCCCTGCCGCCGTCGGTGGTGCTGGTGCTGGACGGCGCCTATGCCGAGTTCCAGACCGGAGCCGCCACCACCGAGGACTTCGACCTGGCCCGTCACGAGCGCAATGTCGTGGTCACCCGCACCTTCTCCAAGATCTACGGCCTCGCCGCCCTTCGCGTCGGCTGGGGCTACCTGCCGCTGGAGATGACCCAGGCCGTCGACCGCATCCGCCTGCCGTTCAACGTGAACATCCCGGCCCAGCTGGCCGCCGTCGCCGCGCTGGGCGATGACGACTTCCGGCAACGGTCCATCGATCTGGTCGAGATCTGGCGCCCGTGGCTGACCCAGCAGCTGGGCGGCCTGGGCCTGGACGTCGCGCCCTCTGCGGCCAACTTCGTGCTGGTCGGTTTCCCGAAGACGCCCGGCAAGACCGCCGTGGAGGCCGAGGCCTTCCTCGCCTCGCGCGGCTATCTGGTGCGGGGCGTGGGCAACTACGGCCTGCCCGACCACCTGCGCATCACCATCGGCCTGGAAGAGCACAGCCGCGCCGTGGTCGACCTGCTCGCCGAATTCATGGGCCGCTGATCATGCCCGGGCAGGTCTACAACCGCATGGCCGTGGTGGGCTTCGGCCTGATCGGCTCCTCGCTCGCCCGCATCGCCCGCGAGAAGGGCGTGGTCGGCGAGATCGTCGCCGTCGACGCGTCAGAGGCCCATCGCGCCCGGATCATCGATCTGGGCCTGGCCGACCGGGTGACCGGCGACATCGCCGAGGGCGTCGCCGGCTGCGACCTGGTGGTCTTCGCCACGCCGGTGCTGGCCATCGGAGAGGCCATGGCCGCCGCCGCCCCGGCCCTGAGCCCCGGCGCCACCGTCACCGACGTCGGCTCGGTCAAGGGCTGCGTCGCCGACGCCATGGCCGCCACGGCGCCGGACAACGTCTTCGTCATTCCCGGCCACCCGATCGCCGGCACCGAACACTCCGGCCCCGACGCCGGCTTCGCCGAGCTGTTCGACGGTCGCTGGGTGATCCTGACGCCGGACGCCGCGCGCGAGGACGCCGCCTATGCCGAGGCGGTGGCGAAGCTGTCGACCTTCTGGCGGGCCTGCGGCGCCCAGGTCGAGCTGATGGACGTGCAGCACCACGATCTGGTGCTGGCCATCACCAGCCACCTGCCCCACCTGATCGCCTACAATATCGTCGGCACGGCCTCGGACCTGGAGGGCGTCACCGAGGGCGAGGTGATGAAGTACAGCGCCGGCGGCTTCCGCGACTTCACCCGCATCGCCGCCAGCGACCCGACCATGTGGCGCGACATCTTCGTGGCCAACAAGGACGCGGTGCTGGAGGTGCTGGGCCGCTTCACCGAGGACCTCCAGGCGCTGAGCCGCGCCATCCGCTGGGGCGAGGCCGACAAGCTGCAGGACCTGTTCACCCGCACCCGCGCCATCCGCCGCGGCGTTATCGCGCTCGGCCAGGAAAGCGCCGAGCCGAACTTCGGCCGGGATCGCGGGAAGCGCTGACCGCTACTTCCTCCCCGTTCACGGGGAGGGGGACCATGCGGAGCATGGTGGTGGGGTAGCGCGGGCATTGGACGAGTGACAGCCTTGCATCGCGCCCGATCCGGAAAGTCCGGCGACGCCCCCTCCGACCTCGCTCCGCGAGGCCACCTCCCCCTCGCTGCGCTCCGGGGAGGATTTGTCGCAGCTCCGCCCGTCCTACACCCCGCCCTTCGCCACTTCGCGCAGGTTGACCAGCACCTTGGGGGTGTCCTTGCGCAGACCGGCGCGGACGGCGACCGGCGGGGCGAGGATCTTCGCCGACAGGCGGTTCTCGTAGGTCACGCGCGTCCAGCGGCCTTCATTGAAGGCGGCCAGGCCCCACTGGCCCTCCATCGTCTTCAGGTCGCCGTCGACCCGCTTGAACCGGATGCGTTTGTAGGGCTCGTAGTCGGAGCGAAAGACGTTGCGCAGCGTCGGCAGGAACAGATTGCCCTTGGTGACATGCTCGCGGATGTCCCAGCCGGCGCCCTGCTGCAGCACCCGGCAACGGGTGACGCTGGTCACCAGCTTCGCAGCATAGCGACAGTCGGTCATCGCCTTCCAGATGCGTTCGGCCGGGGCCGGAATATCGATCGCGGCGTGGATGCGGGCGGATTCCCCGTCAGGATCGAGGGTGACGGAGATCCACGGCAGTCCGGCCTTCAGCGACCGGTCGACGCCCTCGGGCAGGGTGGACGCGCCCGCCGGGCCGGCGACGGAAAACAGCAGCAACGTCGATAGAGCGGCAGCCCGGATCATGGACCCGTCCTCCAGAAGTCTGCTTCATCGTCAACCTGAAGGCCAGGCCGACAGGGCCGTGCGTCCAGCAGACTCGGCGAACAGGGGAACGTCCGCCGACGTCCTGTCGCTAGCGGCAGAGTGCGACAGCGGCGCAACAGGCCGGCGACGACATGACGACAGGCTTGTCACGGATGAGACACCCGTGTTATCCGCCCGCCCCCTTGAGGACGAGGACCATGGCCCACAAAGCCCCAACCTTCTGCACCGCCGCCAATCGGCTCGATCGCCAGGTCGAGACGATGGGTTTTCGCGCGTGCGCGGGAGAGGGTTCGTGATCCGGGGCTGACACCTCAAGGACCGTACGAACGAACCCCTCCTGGCCCGGCCGGAGGGGTTCTTCGTATCTGAAGGGACGCTTTCGACCGTGACGCCAGGAGGGGCGGCGAAGAGAAAAACGAAAGCGTGAAAAGGAGAACCCCATGAGCGGGTTCGAACACATCGAAAGCGGCGGAGCGCCGATCAAGGCCTGGACCAAGGGCGTGCCGATCGAGGAGTCGGCGATGAAGCAGCTGCGCAACGTCGCGGCCCTGCCCTTCATCCACAGCCACATCGCCGTGATGCCCGACGTGCACTGGGGCATGGGCGCGACCGTGGGCTCGGTGATCCCGACCGTCGGCGCGATCATCCCGGCCGCCGTGGGCGTGGACATCGGCTGCGGCATGATGGCGGTGCGCACCTCGATCCGGGCCGAACACCTGCCGGACAGCCTGGCGGGAATCCGCTCGGCCATCGAGGCGGCCGTGCCGCATGGCCGGACCGACAACGGCGGGCGCAACGACAAGGGCGCCTGGTCCTCGGAGCCGCCGGCCATCGCGGCGGCGAAGTGGGCCGAGCTGAAGGACGGCTATGACGACATCGTGGCCCGGTCGCCCAAGGCCGCGCACCCGCGCGGCTATGGCCACCTGGGCACGCTGGGCACCGGCAACCACTTCATCGAGCTCTGCCTCGATGAAGCGGGCGACGTGTGGGTGATGCTGCACTCCGGCTCGCGCGGCGTGGGCAACCGGTTCGGCACGCACTTCGTCGAACGGGCCAAGCACGACATGCGGCGGTGGTTCATCAACCTGCCGGACCAGGACCTGGCCTACTTCCCGGAAGGCAGCGACGGCTTCGTCGACTACATCCGGGCGGTGAGCTGGGCCCAGAAGTACGCGCGGGCGAACCGTGAAGTGATGATGGACCAGGTGCTGGGCGTGCTTCGCGCCTGGTTCCCGGACCTGGTGACGACGCAGGAGGCGGTGAACTGCCACCACAACTACGTCACCACCGAGCATCACTTCGGCAAGAAGGTCTACGTGACCCGCAAGGGCGCGGTGCGGGCCGGCGACGGCGATCTGGGGATCATCCCCGGCTCGATGGGCGCCCGGTCCTTCATCGTGCGCGGCAAGGGCAACGCGGACTCGTTCTGCACCTGCTCGCACGGCGCCGGCCGGGCGATGAGCCGGAACGAGGCCAAGCGCCGGTTCAGCCTCGCTGACCACATCGAGGCCACCGCCGGCGTCGAGTGCCGGAAGGACGCGGACGTGATCGACGAAACGCCGATGGCCTACAAGGACATCGACGCGGTCATGGCCGCCCAGGCCGACCTCGTGGATATCGTCCACACCCTCCGTCAGGTGGTGTGCGTGAAGGGCTAGGAGAGACCCGTCTTCCACCAGGGAGGCGGGTCTTTTTTCAATACGGACCTTGCGCGACGCGGCGTCGCGGGTAGGGAATAGGCGCGACGAAGGCCCTCAGGGCTTTCTGTTCGCCCGGAGACGCCGCCCATGACCGCCCTTCACCCGCTCGATGCGACCACCGCCCTGACCCTGACCGGCGAGCGCCGCGCGGCCGGCTCGACCAGCCCGCACTACGCCAACATGGCCGGCCCGTTCGGCGGGGCGACGGCCGCGACGCTGCTTCGGGCGGTGCTCGAGGACGAGGCCTGCCTCGGTGATCCGCTGGCCCTGACGGTGAACTTCTGCGCCCCCATCGCCGACGGCGCCTTCGACATCAGCTGGCGCGAGGTTCGGGCCGGCAAGACCACCCAGCACTGGGCCGTAGAGCTGATCCAGAACGGCAAGGTCGCCGCCAGCGCCAGCATCGTCTGCGCCCGCCGCCGCGAGACCTGGACCCATCGGCCGGGCGTCATGCCGACGGTTCCGCCGGCCGGGGCGGTTCCTCCGCTGGACATGGCCGGACGCGGCGGCTGGCTGGAACGTTACAACTTCCGCTTCGTCGAGGGCGCCCCGGCCTGGGGCGAGGCGCCGCCGGTCGAGCCGCGCAGCGCCCGCTCGGTGCTGTGGCTCGACGACCTGCCGGCCCGGCCGCTGGACTTCCTGTCGCTGGCCGCGCTGAGCGACGCCTTCTTCGTGCGGATCATCCAGGTGCGCGGCACGCGCCAGCCGATGGGCACGGTGACCCTGACCACCTATTTCCACGCTTCCGGCGAGGTGCTGTCGGCCAATGGAACCGCCCCGATCCTGGGCGTGGCGGACGCCAAGATCTTCCACGACAACTTCGCCGATCAGGACATCAGCCTGTGGACGGCCGACGGCGTACTGCTGGCGACCGGCATGCAGGTGGCCTGGTACAAGGCGTAGGGCTCAGGCCGTCTCGCGGACCGCCCGGCTGACCCCGCCCGGATCGCGGGCGATGACCTTCAGATAGGCGCGGAACGCCGCGTTGGGGCGCGCGCGGCCGGCCTCGACATCGCGCAAGGCGTCGGGATCGATGGCGAACGAGCGGGCGAAGGCGTCCTGACTGAGGCCGGTCAACCAGCGCACACGCTGCACCTCTGCCCGGGCGCAGACCGCCTGAGACGGCGAGGCGGCGTCGTCGACGGGAAGGTCAGGGCGCGGCGAGAGCAGGCTCATGGATCGACTCCGGTGCTGAAGGCGCCCCCGCCGTCCGCAGCGCTCTACGCCCCGGACATTGCATCAGTGCGACGGGACGGAGTCGGTTTGAGGGCGGTCAGGACGGCTTCAAGAACTCAGCCGTCGCTTCTATCGCCTCGACCAGACCGACGCGCTGCAGCTCCACCCCCTCGGGCAGGCCGCTGAACAGCCGCGTCGGGGCCGCGGCGTCGAGCATGACGAACACGCCCTTGTCGTCGGCCCTGCGGATCAGGCGGCCGAAGGCCTGGGCCAGCCGCGCTCTCGCGATGGCGTAGTCGTAGCCCTTGCCGCCGAAGCGCTGGCGGCGGGCCTTGTGCAGGATGTCGGGGCGGGGCCAGGGCATGCGGTCGAAGACCAGCAGGCGCAGGGAGCGGCCCGGCACGTCGACGCCGTCGCGGACCGCGTCGGTGCCGAGCAGGCAGCTGTCCTCCTCGGCGCGGAAGATGTCGACCAGGGCGCCGACCTCCAGCGGGTCGACGTGCTGGGCGTAGAGGGCCAGGCCCTTGTCGGCCAGCGGGGCGGCGATGCGCTCGTGCACGGCCTTGAGGCGGCGGATGGCGGTGAACAGGCCAAGGCCCCCGCCCCCGGCGGCGAGGAACAGCTCGCGCATGGCGGCCGCCACCTGGCGCGGGTCGTCCTTGCCCACGTCGGTGACCACGAAGGCCCGGGTGCTGGCGGCGTAGTCGAACGGCGAGAGCAGGCGCAGGGTCTGGGGCCGGTCGGGCAGCCGCGCGGCGCCGGTGCGCATCTCGGCCAGGGCGAACGGGTCGTCCAGCGTGCTGTCGGCCAGGGTGGCGCTGGTGACCAGGATGCCGTGGGCCGGGGCGATGACGGCGGCGGTCAGCGGCTCGGTCGGGTCGACCCAGTGGCGACGGCAGGCGGCGTCGACGACGCGCCCGTACAGGAAGGTGGCGTCGAACCAGTCGACGAAGTCGGGGTCGTCCTCGGCGTCCTCCTCGATGGCCTTCAGCATCGAGCGCCAGCCCGGCAGGGTCATGCGGGCGCGCCTGTCGAGCCCCCTCAAGGCCCCTTCGATACGGGCGCGATCCGAGGTCGGCAGCTCGTCGGTCTCCTCGTCGAGCAGGTCCTCCAGATGCCGGGCCAGGGCCAGAAGCGGCGCCTCGACCCGGGCCAGGGCGGCGGCGGCCAGGGCGGCGGTGTCCCGCACCAGGTCGGTGGCCGGCCGGGCGGCGGCCTCCAGACCCTGGTCGCCGGGCGCGGCGCGGGCGCGCAGCTGCTCGATGACGGCGACGAGGAAGGCCTCGATCGGGCCGATGGGGTTCACCTGGCCGTCGGGCGGGGCGATGCGGCCCGACCAGCCCTCGCCGGGGAGGGCGGCGGCGGCGTGGACGGCGTCCTGCAGCGCGTCGCGGGCGGCCTCGCGGTCGCCGACGATCTCCATCAGCCGCGTCTCCAGCCCCCGACCCCGGCGGCCGCGGCCCTCGGGTCCCCGGATCCAGCGGCGCAGCTCCGCCGACTCCGCGCCCGACAGGGCGGCCGAGAAGGCGCTGTCGGCGGCGTCGAACAGATGGTGGCCCTCGTCGAAGACGATGCGGCGCAGGCTGGTCGTCTCGTTGTCGCCCTTAAGCCCCCGCGCGGTGCGGGCGCCGTCGAAGGCGGCCTGGCTCATCACCAGCGCATGGTTGGCGATGACGATGTCGGCCCGTTTGGAGCCGCGCACGGCCTTCTCGATGAAGCAGGCGCGATAGTGAACACACCCCGCGTGGACGCACTCGCCGCGCCGGTCGACCAGGTTTCCGGCGCTGGCCTGGAGGGCGGGCGGCACGGCGAACAGGCTGGGCAGCCAGGCCGGAAAGTCGCCGCCGGTCATGTCGCCGTCGCGGCTGGCCCGCACCCAGCGGGCGGTCAGGCCCAGGCCCACCAAGTCGCCATTGCCCAGCTGCGCCGCGTTAACGGACTCCTGAAAATTCAGCAAACACAGGTAGTTCTCGCGGCCTTTTCGCACCACGACCTTGCGGGCCCGCACGGCCGGATCGGGGAAGATGCCGGCGCTCTCGCGCTCGATCTGGCGCTGCAGCGCCCGGGTATAGGTCGAGACCCAGACGGCCGGGCCGTTGGCCTCGGCCCACAGGGAGGCGGGGGCGAGGTAGCCCAAGGTCTTGCCCAGCCCTGTTCCAGCCTCGGCCAGAAGGATGTTGTTGATCTCCTTCGACTGGCGTGGCTGGAAGGCGAAGGTCGCCGCACCCGCATAGGCCGATTGCGACTGGCGGCGTTCGGAGTCTGCGCCCAGGATTTCATCCAGGTAGCGCTGCGCTTCATCAGGGCTGACAGCGTCCTGGCGGCCGGGCGGCCTGCCGCCATCCTCCTCCCATTCCTCGACCCGGTCCCAGGCATTGAGGCCGGTGGCGAAGGGGCCGACGTCGAGCTTGGGGTTCGCCTGCATCAAGGCCTGCATCACCGGCTTGGCCCAGGGCCAGTTGGCCTTGGCGAGAAAACTGGCGTTTTCCGCCGTCTCGCGGATCAGCGGATAGTGCTTTCCCGCAAGGCGGCTCAACAGCTCCTGCGCGATGAGGCGCAG
>JBEIDC010000023.1:0-29222 GCA_040383665.1 Caulobacter sp. | reverse complement strand
GGTCTGCCCAAAGGAGATGGTCGGCCGCATCGATCACCCGCTGGCGGCGGAAGACGCGGCATTCGAGCGGGCCTGATCCCGGCAATGCTCTCCCAAGGGGAGAAGATCAGACGACCGCCGGCCCCGTGTACCGCGCCCTTGGCCGGATCAGCGCGCCGGTCTGGACCTGTTCCACCGCATGGGCCAGCCAGCCGGCGGTGCGGGCCACGGCGAACAGGGCGAAGGGCGCGTCGACCGGCAGCCCGAAGCGATCCGCGATGGCGGTGAGCAGGAAGTCGATGTTGGCCGCCTCGCCGGTGACCGCCTCGACGGCCCGCTGCAACGCCCCGTAGGACGGAGGCAGGTCGAAGGCCGCCAGCAAGGCTGCGGCGCGCGGATCGCCCTCGGGGTACAGGGGGTGGCCAAAGCCCGGGATCGGCCCGGCCCGGGCGATGCGACCGGCCACGGCGGCCCGGGGTCCGATCCGGGCGCTTTCCTCGACCAGGTTGCCGACACGCCCGGCGATCCCGCCGTGCAGGGGCCCTGACAGCGCCGCCAGCCCGGCCAGCGCCGACGCGGCCAGCGAGGCCCCGGTCGAGGCGGTGACCCGCGCGGCGAAGGTCGAGGCGTTGAGCTCATGGTCGGCCAGCAGCACCAGCGCCTGGCGCAGGGCGTCGGCGGCCTCGGGACGACCCCAGGCCTGGGCCAGGCGAAAATGGATCTGGCCGTGTTCGATCCGCCCCGCCGCCGCGTCGGCCACCAGGTCCAGCAGGCCCGCTGCTTCGGCCGCCAGGGCCAGGGGCGCGCGCCCCCGGGCCGGCGGGTCGACCCCGGCCCGCTCCGACAGGGCCGTGAACAGTCGCGCCCGGATGGAGTCCCCACCGGGCGGCGGCGTCCGCGCCACGCCCTTCAACGCCGCGCCGTCGCCGCCGCGCAGCAGCCGGGCCACGGCCTCCAGCGAGGCATGCCCGGCCAGTTCGACGGCGTCGCGGCCGCGATAGAACAGCCGCCCCTGCGCCACGGTGGTGATCGCCGACTCGAGGACCGGCTCGCCCCAGGAGATGGCGCCGGCCGCCACCTGCGCCGCCTTGCGACCCCGCCGCTTGCGCTCGGCCAACTGGCCGACGTCGGCGAGCCGATAGCGGCTGCGGCGCGGATCGTCGGGATCGGGCCTCGCCTCGATCCGTCCCCGGCTGACATAGGCGTACAGGGTCTGGGGCCGGATCCCCAGCTGCTCCATCGCCTCTTCCGCTGTCAGCCAGTCGCGTTGCATCGCTTCACATTGATTATATTGATCAAGATTGACGATATCACGATCCGGGTCGATCTGTCGCCGCGAAAGACGAGAGAAAGGGAGATCCGGATGTCTGATGGTCTGGAGAATGTGATCGCCGCCGAGACGGTTCTGTCGGAGGTCGACGGCCTGGCCGGGCGGCTGGTGATCCGCGGCCGGTCGCTGGACGATCTGGCCGGGCGGGCGACCTACGAGGATGTGGTCCAGCTGCTGTTCAACGGCTTCTATGAGGGCCTGCCCGCCGACGTGGGCCCGGCGCTGGGCGCGGCGCGGGCCGAGGTCTACGCCCAGGTGGCCGCGCTCGACGCCGGGCTGCTGGCGCTCGGCCCGGTCGAGGCCATGCGCGCCCTGACCGCCCGCCTGCCGGACGGCGACGACCTGCCGACCGCATTGCGGCTGCTGGCCGCCCCGGCGGTGTTCGTACCGGCCGTGGTCCGGGCGGGGCAGGGACTGGCCCCCGTGGCGCCTGACGCGACCCTGGCCCACAGCGCCGACATCCTGCGCATGCTGCGCGGCGCGCTCCCGACGGCGGAGGAGGCCCGGGCTCTGGACGCCTATCTCGTTACGGTCAGCGACCATGGCCTGAACGCCTCCACCTTCGCCGCCCGGGTGATCGCCTCGACCCGCGCCGGCCTGACCTCGGCGGTCCTGGGCGGGATTTCGGCGCTGAAGGGTCCGCTGCACGGCGGCGCGCCCGGCCCGGTGATCGAGATGCTCGACGCCATCGGCACGCCCGGCCACGCCCGCGCCTGGCTGGAACAGGCGCTGGACGGCGGCGAACGGCTGATGGGCTTTGGCCACCGCATCTACAAGGTCCGCGACCCCCGGGCCGACGCCCTGAAGGGGGCGGTGCGCCGCCTGACCCAGGACTCCAACGTCGCGCCGGGCCGGCTGGCCTTCGCCGAGGCGGTGGAGCGCGCTGCGCTCGACATCCTGCGGGAGCGCAAGCCTGACCGGTCGCTGCAGACCAATGTCGAGTTCTACACCGCCCTGCTGCTCGAGGCCCTGGCCTTCCCGCCGGCCGCCTTCACCGGCGTCTTCGCCATGGGCCGCGTCGCCGGCTGGCTGGCCCACGCCCGCGAACAGCTGGCCGGCGGCCGCCTGATCCGTCCGCAGTCGGTCTATGTGGGCCCGGCGCCGAGACGGGCGGCTTAACTCCAATCCTCCCCCTTGTGGGGGAGGGGGACCACGCGGAGCGTGGTGGAGAGGGATGCGCCACCGTTGCCAGCCGGCCTCCCGGATCGCCGTTGGCGGTCAGACTTTGCACCGCCGTGCGTCCCGCTCCACCATCCTTCGGATGGTCCCCCTCTCCCAAGTGGGAGAGGATCAAGGCGAGAGTCGTTCGCGCTGGGGCCTCATCGCGCGACCCGCTAAAGTCCCGCGATGACCACCGCCGCCCCCCTCACCCTCGCCCAGGCCACCGCCGTCACCCGCCGGGTGACCCAGCTGTCGGTGACCGTGGCCCTGGTGCTGGTGGCGGCCAAGACCGCCGCCTGGCTGGCCAGCGACTCGGTGGCGCTGCTGGCCTCGCTGGCCGATTCCGGCCTCGACCTGCTGGCCTCGCTGATCACCCTGTTCGCGGTTCGGTTCGCCGCCAGTCCACCCGACGCCGAGCACCGCTTCGGCCATGGCAAGGCCGAGGCCTTCGCCAGCCTGATGCAGGGCGGCCTGGTCTTCGCCTCCGCCGCCCTGGTCGGGCGCGAGGCGATCGCCGGGCTGATGGACCCCCGGCCGATCCACGCCGGCGGCTGGGCCATGGCCGTGATGGCCCTGTCGATCATCCTGACCCTGGCGCTGGTCGCCGCCCAGAGCCGGGCGCTGAAACAGGCCCGGTCGGTGGCCGTGCACGGCGACCGCGCCCACTACGCCGCTGACCTCGCCTCCAACGTCGCCGCAATCCTCGGCATCGCCGGCGCCAGCCTGCTGGGCCTCTACTGGCTGGACGCCGCCGCCGGGCTGGTCGTCGCCGCCTGGCTGGTCTGGGGCGCCATCGGCGTGTTCCGCGAGGCGGCCGGCCAGCTGATGGATCACGAACTGGACGAGGCAGCCCGCCAGCGCATCGTGACTCTGATGACCCAGGATCCGACCATCCAGGGCGTCCACCAGCTGCGCACCCGCGCCTCAGGTCCCTACATCCACATCCAGATGCACGCCGACCTCGATCCGGGCCTGACGCTGGTGGCGGCGCACGACGCCATGGTCGCCGCCGAGAACCGCGTGCTAACCGCCTTTCCCACGGCCGACATCATCATCCATCCGGACCCGCGCGGCCGGGCGGAGCCCCACGGCGGAGCCTTCGCCGAGGTGACGCATTAGGCGTGCCGCACGTTCGGGGCGGCGGAATCGACAGCACCGCCCCCTCACGCGCTCCGGACCGCGGTAAACGCGCCCTTAACGCGATGGTGCTCTAGCTGCCCGCCTGAATCACCGGACCCGCCATGAGCGTCGAACGCACTCTGCATCACTTCCCGCTGGACCCTGCCTCGCGGCAGGTGCGGCTGGCGCTGGGCGAGAAGCGTCTGTCCTTCTCCGAGGTGCAGGTGCGCTGGTGGGAGCAGCCGGACGACTTCCTGGCGCTCAACCCCTCGGGTGTGCCGCCGGTGCTGATCGAGCGGTCGTCCGCGGGCGAGGTGGTCATCTGCGAGACCCGCGCCATTCTCGAACATATCGAGGAGCAGAGCCCCGAGCCGCCGCTGCTGGGCCGCGACCCGGCCGAGCGGGCCGAGGCGCGCCGCCTGCTGCAGTGGTTCGACCGCAAGTTCGACTCCGAGGTCTCCGGCTACCTGCTGCACGAGAAGATGGAAAAGCGGCTGCTCGGTCTGGGCGCCCCGGCCCTGGCCAATATCCGCGCCGGTCGTGAGGCGCTGCGCCATCACCTGAAGTACATCGAGCTGCTGCTCGCCACCCGCGACTGGCTGGCTGGGCGGCGCATCTCGCTGGCCGACATGGCGGCGGCGGCCCATCTGTCGGTCATCGACTATTTCGGCGACGTGCCCTGGAACGACGTGCCGGTCGCCCGGACCTGGTACATGAAGATCAAGTCCCGTCCCTGCTTCCGCCCGCTCCTGGCCGACCGCTGGCCGGGCCTGGCGCCGGCGCCGCACTATCACGACCTTGATTTCTGACGACCCCAAGCCGCGGATCATCGACCGGGCCCGGCGCCTGGGCTTCGATGTCGTTGGCTTCTCATCCGCGTCCGATCCCTGGCCGGCGGGAGAGCGCCTGCACGTCTTCGTCGCCGAGGGGCTGCATGGCGACATGACATGGATGGAGGAGACGCTCGAGCGGCGCGCCCACCCCACGGGCATGTGGCCGGAGGCCCGCACGGCCGTGATGCTGGGGATGAACTACGGCCCCGACACGGACCCCCTCGAGGCGCTGAAGAACCGCTCCCGGGCCGCCATCTCGGCCTATGCCCAGGGCGACGACTACCACCCGCTGATCAAGGGCAAGCTCAAGAACCTGGCCGGCTGGATGAAGGCGAAGTTCGGCGGCGAGGTGAAGGTCTTCGTCGACACCGCCCCCTTGATGGAAAAGCCGCTGGCCCAGCGGGCGGGCCTGGGCTGGCAGGGCAAGCACACCAACCTGGTCTCCCGCGAAATGGGCAGCTGGCTGTTCCTGGGCTCGGTCCTGAGTTCGGTCGAGATCGCGCCGGACGCGCCGGAGATCGACCGCTGCGGCTCCTGCAGCGCCTGCCTCGACATCTGTCCTACGAAGGCCTTCCCCGCGCCCTACCGGCTCGATGCCCGGCGCTGCATCTCCTACCTGACCATCGAACATCAGGGACCCGTCCCGGACGAGTTCCGCGCCGCCATGGGCAACCGCATCTACGGCTGCGACGACTGCCTGGCGGTGTGCCCCTGGAACAAGTTCGCCGAGACGTCCCGTCAGGCCCAGCTTCAGGCGCGGGAGGAACTGCGGTCGCCGTCGCTGGCCTCCCTCGCGGCCCTGGACGAGGCCGGGTTCCTCGCCCTGTTCCGCCGAAGCCCGATCCGCCGCATCGGCCGCGACCAGTTCGTGCGCAACGTGCTCTACGCGGTGGGGAACAGTGGGGATGTGGCGCTGCTGTCGAGCGCGGAGCGATTGTTGGACGACGCTGATCCGGTCGTGCGGGACGCGGCCGGGTGGGCGGTGGGGCGGTTGCGGGCGTTTTAGCCCTATCCCTTTCGCCGTCATGGCCCGACTTGTTCGGGCCACCCATGCGTCGTGACCTTGCCAGCGCGGACACCGCCGATCCGCCTCGCCGATCCCGCCTGCCCGGGTTCATGGGTGGCCCGAACAAGTCGGGCCATGACGGAAGTTTGGGTCGGGAGGGTTTAGCCCAACGCCTCCGCCAGCCGCAGCATGAACGCCGCGCCCTTCCGCATCTGCTCGACCTCGACATACTCGTCCGGCTGGTGAGCCTGGTCGATATAGCCGGGGCCGCAGATCACGGTCGAAAAGCCGGCGCCCTGGAACTGGCCGCCCTCGGCGACGTAGGGCACGACGCGCATCGGGCTGTTGTCGCCGGTCAGGCCACGGACGAAGGCCTCCGCCGCCCCGTCGGCTTCCGGCGCCATCGGCGGTACGTCGGCGATGATCTCGAACAGGGCGGAGGCCTCGGCGTCGCGGGTCTTCAGCCGGGCGTCCAGATCGGCGACCCGGGCCCGGAAACCGTCCAGCAGGTCCAGCGCCCGCTGGCCGGGCGCACAGCGCAGGTCGAAGACGATCTCGCAGCGCCGGGCCAGGATATTGGCCGCCGTGCCGCCGTCGATCCGGCCGATGGTCAGGGTCGAACCCTTCGGCTCGAACGGCGAGGCGGGGTCGGCCGCTGAGTCGAGGTCCGCCGCCAGCGTCGTCAGGGCCGCGATCAGCTCGGCCGCCGCCATGTTGGCCGAGAGGCCCAGGTGCGGCTGGCTGGAGTGGGCCTCGCGGCCGGTGACCACGACGCGGAAGAAGGCCGCGCCCTTGTGGCCGCTGACCGGGGCCATGCCCGACGGCTCGCCGACCACCACCAGCGCCGGCGGCGGTAGGTCGCGGGCGATGACGGCGATCATGTCCGGCGCGCCGAAGCAGCCGGTTTCCTCGTCATAGGAGAAGGCGAAATGCACCGGCCGCGTCACGGCGGCGAAGTCCGGGACGGCGGCCAGGGCCAGGGCGATGAAGCCCTTCATGTCGGCGGAGCCGCGCCCGTACAGCTTCCCGTCGCGTTCGGTGAGCGTGAAGGGGTCCGAGGTCCACGGCTGGCCGTCGACCGGCACCACATCGGTATGGCCCGACAGTACGATCCCGCCCGCCACGGCAGGCCCGACGCTGGCCAGCAGGTTGGCCTTGTCGCCGGCGGGATTGGTGATGCGGCGCGAGGCGACGCCGTGCTCGGCGAGGTAGGCCTCCACCCAGTCGATCAGGGCCAGGTTCGATCCGCGCGAGGTGGTGTCGAACGCGACCAGGCGGCCGAGGATCTCGATGGCGCGGGCGGTGAGGGCGTCGGCTGGAGAGGGCATGTGGACTTCCCTACGGCCGATCCCGCTACGCGCCAACATGACCAAGCTACTTTACCGTCATCGTCGGACTTGTTCCGACGACCCATGAACTCGGGCATCTAGGGATCGTGCTCCGTTCTCCCCCGATGCTCATTCTGATTCGCGGTGCGCATGGGTCGTTGGAACAAGTCCGACGATGACGAAGTTTGGTGCGGCGGCCAGGAACGAGCGGACGTGGGCATTCATGCCCCTCCACCCTCAAAACTCACCCGCACCGCGCAAGCCCTTGCCCCAAACCGCCCCTCGCCCTAAAGCCGACGCCTCATGTCGACCAACGACCTCATCCTCACCCTGTCCTGTCCAGACCGTCGCGGCATCGTCGCGGCGGTGTCCGCCTTTCTGGCCGAGCGGGACTGCAACATCCTCGACGCCCAGCAGTATGACGACGCCGAGACCGGCAGGTTCTTCATGCGGGTGGTGTTCGCGCCGGACGGGCACGGCGCCGCGGACCTTCGCGTCCAGTTCGAGACCATAGCCACGACCTTCGCCATGCGCTGGAGCCTGCGCGATCCGACGGTGCGCAAGAAGGTGATGATCCTGGCCAGCCAGTCGGACCACTGCCTCTCCGACCTGCTCTACCGCTGGCGCATCGGCGAGCTGGACATGGAGATCGCCGGGGTGATCTCCAACCACCCGGCCGAGACCTATCGCCGAGTCGACCTGACCGGCCTGCCGTTCCATCACCTGCCGGTCAGCAAGGACACCAAGCTGGAGCAGGAGGCCCAGGTCTGGGCGCTGATCCGCGACAGCGGCGCCGACCTGGTCGTGCTCGCCCGCTACATGCAGATCCTGTCCGACGGGCTGGCGGCCAAGCTGGAAGGCCGCTGCATCAACATCCACCACTCGTTCCTGCCGGGCTTCAAGGGCGCCAAACCCTATCACCAGGCCCATGCGCGCGGCGTGAAGGTCATCGGGGCCAGCGCCCACTTCGTCACCGCCGACCTCGACGAGGGCCCGATCATCGAGCAGGACGTCGAACGTATCAGCCACCGCGACACCCCCGAGGACCTGATCCGCAAGGGCCGCGACATCGAGCGCCGCGTGCTGGCGAGGGCGCTGCGCTGGTCGCTGGAAGACCGCGTGCTGTTGAACGGCCGCAAGACCGTGGTGTTCACGGATTAGGATTATGGCGGGGACATGTACCGTCTTCGGTACGTGTCCCATGCAGCTTCAAGCGGATGGGACACGCACTGAAGTGCATGTCCCCGCCGCGCACCTACCCCAGCGCGGGCGCGCCGCTGGGCAGGCTGTCGATCAGTTCGATCTTGAAGATCAGCACCGCGTTGGGCGGGATCACGCCGCCGGCGCCGTTCTCGCCGTAGCCGAGCTCCGGCGGGACGTAGAGCATCCAGGTGTCGCCCGGCTTCATCTTCTGCAGGGCCTCGGTCCAGGCCGGGATCAGACCGGCCAGGTTCATCACCGCCGGCGCGCCCTTGTCGTAGGAGCTGTCGAAGATCTGACCCGAGACCAGCTTGCCCTCGTAGTGGACCTTCACGTCATCGCGCGGGCCGGGCGAGCGGCCGCCGGCCGGGCCGGACTTCTCGACCTTGTAGAGCACGCCGGACGGCAGCTTCTGGACGCCCGGCTCCTTCGCCGTCTTGTCGATGAAGGCCTGGGCGTTGGCCGCGCTGGCTTCGAGCAGGGCCGGGTCCGGCTTCTTGTGGCAGCCGGCGAGGACCAGGCCGGCGAGGGCGGCGACGATGAGGGTGCGACGAAGCATGGGGTTCCTGCTGATTTCAGACCGCCCGCGGCGGATACCCGCACGCGCGCAGCTCGTCCATGATCTCCTGGGTGTGCTGGGCGTCGCGGGTCTCGATCATGATGTCGAACTCCGCGCCTTTGGCCGGCACGTCCAGGGCGAGGCGGTTGTGGGCCACCTCGATGATGTTGCCGCCCATCTCGCCGATCACCCGGCTGACGGTGGCCAGAAGGCCCGGGCGGTCGTCGCCGATGATCCGCAGCGAGACCAGCCGCTGGGCGCGGACCAGCTCGCGGGTCAGCACGCTGGCCAGCAGGCGGGTGTCGATGTTGCCGCCGCACAGGATCAGGCCGCACTTCTTGCCGCGGAACCGCTCGGGATAGGCCAGCAGCGCGGCCAGCGAGGCGGCGCCGGCCCCCTCGGCGATGGTCTTCTCGACGTTGCAGTACAGGGCGATGGCCCGCTCGATATAGGGCTCCTCGAGCAGCAGCACGTCCTCGATCAGCGGCCGGGCGATGGCGTAGGTGTTGGTCCCCACCACCTTGACCGCGATGCCCTCGGCGATGGTCTGGCCGCCGGCCTCGGTGGTCATGCCGCGCATCTTGGCGGTGAAGGACGGGATCATCGCCGGCTCGCAGCCGATGATGCGGATGTCGGGCTTGAGGGCCTTGGCCGCCGTGGCCACGCCGCTGATCAGGCCGCCGCCGCCGATCGGCACGGGCAGGATCTCGAGGTCCGGCTGGTCCTCGAGCATTTCCAGCGCGATCGTGCCCTGGCCGGCGATGACGTCCAGATCGTCGAACGGATGGACGAAGGTCAGGCCGCGCTCGTCGCGCAGCTTCTGGGCGAAGGCGTTGGCTTCGTCATAGGTGTCGCCCTCGATGACCACCTCGGCGCCGTGGCCCTTGGTGTGCTGCACCTTCACGAACGGGGTGCCGCGCGGCATGACGATGGTCACCGGCACGCCGAGGCGCGCGCCGTGATAGGCCAGCCCCTGGGCGTGGTTGCCGGCGCTCGCGGCGATGACGCCCAGCTTCCGCTGCTCGTCGGTCAGCAGCAGCAGCTTGTTGAGCGCCCCGCGCTCCTTGTAGGCCGCCGTGAACTGCAGGTTCTCGAACTTGACCCACACGTCCGCGCCGGTGATGTCCGACAGGGTGCGGGAATGGCGCAGCGGCGTGCGCTCGATATGGCCGGCCAGCCGGCCGGCGGCCGCCTTGATGTCGTCTAGGGTCAGGGTCATCGCCGCAGACGCTTAAGCGGCCCGGAGGCTCAGCGCAAACCCCTAAGCAGGTCCAGCCGGCGCATGGCCTTGCCGGGCAGCTCCGAAACCGGCCCCAGAGGCAGGGTCTCGGCCACCCGGCGCAGGCCGTAGGCGGCCTCGCGCAGCATCGCCGCCGCCGACGGACCGCCGACGAAGCCGTGGGACACCGCGACGCTCCGGTTGGCCAGTTCCCGCTTGAAGCGGTAGTCCCCGGCGCCCAGGTCGAGGCGGCTGTAGGGGACGGTGTCCATCCAGCGCAGGATGTCCTGGAACAGCATCATGCCGGGCGAATAGCGGTCGAAGGCGGGATCATGGCTGATGATCCAGCTGTGCACGGTCGCGCCACCCCGGATGTCGAGCTGGGCCGCGGCCAGCGTATCGCCGATGTGCAAGGTGAACAGCACCCCGCCGAAGTCCGGGTCGCGGCTGGCGAACAGCTGGCGCACCAGCCGCAGCGGCCAGCCGGCGACGAAGAGGTCGGTCTGGCCGGTCTCGCGCCAGGCCCGCTGCTTCCAGGCGACCAGCTGGTCGAAGTCGCCCTTCGACCGGGAGAAGGCGGTGAACCGCACCGGGCCGATCTCGCGCTCGACCTTGCGGCGCTTCTTGTCGATGTCCTTGAGGGCGGAGATCCCCGCCGCCCGGCGCTCGGCCTCGTAGGCCGCGTAGCCGCCGCCGACGTCAATGATGCGCGAGGTCTCGGCGCCCTTGATGTGAGGCGCAAACGGCGTCTGGTCCTGCAGCATGTGGCTGAAATCGAGGCGGCCGACGCCCAGGGCGTGGACGATCTCGCGAGGGTCGACAGCCAGGCCGGGTTCGGCCACCAGCCCCTGGTAGTCACACATCGGCGCGCCGGCGGGCATGGCGACGAACGGACCGACCCGCGCCGCCAGGAAGCCTTTCGGATCGGCCATGCCGCCCAGCACCGCCACACGCACGCCCCGGTCGCCCGCCGAAGGGCCCTGGGCCCGCGCCACGGCCCTGGCCCAGTAGGGCGACAGGAAGGGGGACTCCAGCGTCGTATCGGCTGCCTGCAGCGCCACCCACCGCTCGACGGCATGAGCGGTCAGCTCCCACGGTCTGACGACATCAATCTGCACGGCTGCCAGGTCTCCGACCCTTCTGGTCGCCGGAAAGCCTAGGCCTTAACCGTTGCGGGAGGGTTTAGACGGCGGGCGGTCATCGCCGCCGGATCAGGCGCCGGGCCATGATATGCGACGTGACCGTGCTGGAGAGGGTCGGCTTCGTGATGAAGGGCGGGGTGGTGGTGCGGCGGTAGGGGGCGCGGCCCCAAATCTTTCGTCATCCTCGGGCTTGTCCCGAGGACCCCTCGTGCAGCTTCACCGTGAGAGACTGATCACGCGCTCACCTGCGAACCGACAGAGGGGTCCTCGCCACGAGGGCGAGGATGACGGGGAGGATTGAGCCGCTGAGGGAAATCCTCAGACCTCGCAAGCCGCCTTGGCCTCGGCGCGCCGTTCGGGAATCCCCGTGCCCTTCTCGGCCGAGGTCGCCAGCACGCGCGGGAAGGAGGCGGGGCGCTTGCGGATGGCGTCCCGGGTGCGGGCGACGACGGCCTCGACCTCTTCGGCCTTCAGCTTGTCGGACTTGGTCAGCACGATCTGGTAGCTGACCGCCGCCGTATCGAGCGCGTCGAGCGCCTCGGTGTCGACCGCCTTGAGGCCGTGGCGGGCGTCGATCAGCAGATAGACCCGCTTCAGGTTCGGCCGGCCGCGCAGATAGGCCCGGCCGAGGTCCTGGAACTTGTTGGCCACGCCGCGCGACACCCGCGCGAAGCCGTAGCCGGGCAGGTCGACCAGCCGCAGCTGGTCGTCGAGGTTGAAGAAGTTGATCTCCCGCGTCCGGCCCGGCTCGTTGGAGGCCCGGGCCAGGTACTTCTGGCCGACCAGGGCGTTGATCAGGCTCGACTTGCCGACGTTGGAGCGGCCGGCGAAGGCCACCTCCGGCAGGTCCGGCCCGGGCAGGCCGTCCATCTTCACCGCCCCCATCATGAAGGCGACCGGATGGGCGAACAGAACCCGGGCGGCCTCCAGCTCGTCGTCGGTGAAGGGCGCGGTCAAGCCGCGGCCTTGGGCTGGCCGCGCACCTTGGCGATGAAGTCGTCGATCGGGTTCTCGACCTGGAACTTCCGCATGTTGATGTACTGCTGGAAGATCGAGAACACGTTCGAGAAGGTCCAGTAGAGCAGCAGGCCCGCCGGGAATCCGGCCATGATGAAGGTGAACAGGATCGGCATCAGCTGGAAGATGCGCTGCTGCATGGGATCCGGCGCCGGCGGGTTCATCGCCGTGGTCAGCCACATGGTGAAGCCGTAGAGCAGCGGCAGCGGGCCCAGGTGCACGAGGGCCGAGATGCCGCCGATCAACGGCGTCGAGGCGACGTCCCACGGGATCAGGCCGAACAGGTTGAGGATCGTGTGGGGATCCGGCGCCGACAGGTCCTTGATGTAGCCGTAGAAGGGCGCATGACGCATCTCGATGGTCACTGACAGCACCTTGTAGAAGGCCAGGAAGATCGGGATCTGCAACAGGATGGGCAGGCAGCCGGCGACCGGATTGACCTTTTCCCGCTGATACAGGGCCATGGTCTCCTGCTGCATCTTGGTGGGGTCTTCCTTGTAGCGGGCGCGGATCTCCTCCATCGGCTTCTGGAGCTTCTTCATCCGCGTCATCGACTCGTAGCTCTTCTGCGCCAGCGGGAAGAGCAGCAGGCGAACCAGCAGCGTCACCGCAAGGATGGCGACGCCGAAGTTGCCCACCAGGCCGAAAATGAACTCGAGCGCCTCGAAGAAGGGCCGGGTGAAGAACCACAGCATCCCCCAGTCGACGGCCTTGTCGAGGTCGGGGATAGGCTGCCCGCCGTCCTTGCCCTTCTCGTAGGCCTGCAGGTCCTGGACGACCTTGGCGCCGGCGTAGACGCGGGTCGTCTCGCTGATCGTGCCGCCCGGCGCGATGGTGTGCAGGCTGCCGGCGTAGTTGGCGTTGTAGGAATCGATGTCGCCGATCTTCGGCGCCGCGAACTGGGCGACGATCTTCTCGTCCTGGTCGGGCACGACGGCCGCCAGCCAGTACATGTCGGTGATGCCGAGCCAGCCGCCGTCGGAGGTGTAGCTGGCGGCGATGCGCTTGGCGGCGTCGGTGGAGGAGGCGGTGCGCTCGGCGGCTTCCTGGCCCTTCTTGAGCCAGGGCTTGAACTTCAGCAGGCGCAGCTCGGCGCCCTTGCCGTCGTCCGACAGGATGCCGACGGCGCCCTCGTGGACGTTCTGGCCCTTGCCGTGGTGGGGCGCCAGGCCCTGGCGCAGGATCGAGGCGTAGGGGGCGACCTGGACCGGCGCGGCGGTGGTGTTGCGAACGGTGTCGGTGACGGTGAACATGAAGCGGTCGTCGACCGCCATCACCCGGGTGAAGGTCAGGCCGTTGGCCCCGACGTAGGTCAGCTCGATCGGCTTGCCGGGCGACAGCACGTCACCCTTGCTCAGGGTCCAGACCGACTGGTTGGTCGGCAGGCCGGGCAGGTTCTGGCCGACCCAGCCGATGTCGGTGAAGAAGGCGTGGGCCGTGCCCTCGGGGCGGAACAGCTCGACCATCGGCGAGCCCTTGGCCAGGGTCTCGCGGTAGCCCTTCAGGTAGAGATCGTCCAGACGCGCGCCCTGCAGGCGGATCGAGCCCTTCAGGGTCGGGGTGTCGACCTGGACGCGCGGGCTGGCGGCGGCGGCGACATCCCGGGAGACGATCACCGGGGCGGCCGGCGCGCCGGGCGCCGTGGCGGTCTGTTCGGCGACCGTCCGGGCCTTTTGCTCGGCCAGCCGCTTCCTGTTGGCCGGGTCCAGCACGAGGAACTGGTACGCCGTCAGCAGGATGACGGCGATGACGACGAACACGAACGTGTTGCGGGTGTCGTTCTGTTGCATGAAGCGGGCTAACCGGAACGGGAGGGATCGGAGGCGGCGCCGGACGGCGAAGGCACGGTGTCGGGATCGGTCGCGAGCCTTATCAGCGCGCTTTTCACATCGTCAAGGAGACGGTCCCAGGGACGGGCCGCCGTCCCGCCCCGGGCGATGAAGACATAGTCGCTGCCGGGGACCCCGTGGAGGGGCAGAAGGGCCCGCGCGGCCTCGCGCAGGCGGCGTTTGCAGCGGTTGCGCACCACCGATCCGCCGACCCGCTTGGTGGCCGTGAAGCCGGAGCGAATCTGGGGGTCGCCGTCGGCGCGGTCGCGGCGCTGGATGGCCACCGCGCCGTGGGACCGGAAACGCGCTTGAGCGGCCAGGAGAAACTCCGGCCGCTTGCGCATGCGTTCGATTGTCGGCTGTTGGTCCAACGTCGTCCCGGCCCCGTCGTCAGAAGGAGATAGGGACGCGCCTGTCGCTTGTCAGGCGGTCAGGCGCTTGCGGCCCTTGGCGCGGCGACGGGCGACGATCTTGGCGCCGTTCTTGGTCGACATCCGCAGCCGGAAGCCGTGACGGCGCTTGCGCACGAGACGCGAGGGCTGAAAGGTCCGCTTGCTCACGGGAAGGCTCCGAATTCTAAAGGTACAGGCGCGCCAGGCGGGGCCCGTCGCGATGAGCGGGGGGAGATACGGGAAGGGGGGGCCTGAGTCAACCCAAGCCCTTACAGGTCCGGCCGGATGATCGCCTTGCCGACCACCTGGCGGTCGGCGAGCAGGTCGAAGGCCTCGCGCCAGCGGTCCAGCGGCAGCTCGGCGTGCACCCGGGGCTTGATGACGCCCTCGTCGGCCATGCGCCAGACGGCCTGCGCGTTCTCGCGGCCGCGCTCGGGGAACTGGCGGCCGTATTCGCCGGCCCGCACGCCCATCACCGAGAAGCCCTTGATCAGCGGCATGTTGACCGAGACGGTCGGGATGCGCCCCGAGGTAAAGCCGATGACCAGCAGCCGGCCGTCGAAGGCGATGCAGCGGGCGCTCTCATCGAAGATGTCGCCGCCGACCGGGTCATAGATGACGTCCGCCCCGCGCCCGCCGGTGATCTCCTTGACCGTCTCGCGGAAGCCGCCGGTGACGTTGACGACGGCGTCGGGCGCGTACTCGGCCGCGACAATGGCCAGCTTCTCGTCCGACGCCGAGGCGGCGATGACCCGGCAGCCCAGGGCCCTGGCCAGATCCACGCAGGCCAGCCCAACGCCGCCGGCCGCGCCATGGACCAGCACCCACTCGCCCGGCTCGACCCGAGCCCGGCGCACAAGGGCGACGTAGGCGGTCAGGTAGGCGGCACCATAGGCCGCGGCCTGGGCGAAGCTGAGCCGCGCCGGCTTGGGCTTCAAGCCCCGGGGATCCATCACCGCGTACTCGGCGAAGCCGCCGGTCTTTGCCCCGCCCACGACGGCGTCGCCGACGCTCCAGCCGGTCACGCCCTCGCCCACAGCCGCGATCTCGCCCGACAGGTCCAGCCCCGGGGTGAAGGGCAGCGGCGGCTTGAACTGGTACTCGCCCTTCGTCATCAGCAGGTCGGGGAAGTTGACGCTGGCGGCGCGCACCCGGACCAGCACCTGGCCCGGACCGGCGGTCGGGGTGGGGACCTCCCGGACATGGGTCCCGGCGTAGAGTTCGCCCAGCTCTTCGACGACCAGCGCGCGCATGGTGGTTCTCCCTCGATTGGCCGGATTCTGGAGTGATTACGTTGGGGGAGTCATCCCGCTTCTCCCTCCCCGCATGGGGAGGGTGCTCCCGAAGGGAGCGGGTGGGGCAAAGGTGATCGAAGGTCGGCGCTGACCACGTGCGACCGGCTCCCCACCCGTCCTGCTTCGCCTTCGGCTTCGCAGGATCCACCCTCCCCATGCGGGGAGGGAGATTACGAGAGCTTCCCCTCGTAGGCTTGGCGCACGAAGCCGGCGATCTCGCGGCAGGCGGTGTCGGCGGTGGGGATGGCGCCGGTGAAGGCGGTGAAGCCGTGGGCCAGGCTGTCGTAGCAGCGGTAGATCACCGGCACGCCGGCGTCGCGCAGCCGCTTGGCGTAGCATTCGCCCTGGTCGACGAGCGGGTCGAATCCGGCGGTGGCCACGATCGCCGGCGCCAGGCCCGACAGGTCTTCCGTCCCGATCGGCGACAGGCGCGGGTCAGCCGGATCGGCGTCCGGACTCATGTAGTGGGCCATGAACCAGTTCATGGTGTCGCGCGACAACGGATAGGCGTCGGCGAAGGTGGTCATCGACTGGGTTTCGCTGGCCACGTCGACGGCGGGATAGATCAGCAGCTGCAGGGCCGGCTGCGGCTCGCCGGCGCGCTTCATCTCCTGGGCGACGACGGCGGCGAAGTTGCCACCCATGGAGTCGCCGCCGATCGCCGCCAGGCCTTCCGGGGCGCCGAAGCGGGCGGCGTTGTCGCGACCCCAGCGGTAGGCGGCCAGCACGTCCTCCAGCCCGCCCGGGAACCGCGTCTCCGGCGCCAGGCGGTAGTCGACCGACAGCACCGCGCAGCGGGCGATGCGGGCCAGGATCTGGCAGAAGACGTCGCTGGTCTCCAGGTCGCCGATCACCCCGCCGCCGAAATGGGCGAAGACCATCAAGGGCGCGGCCGGGTCCTGCTCGGCCGGGCGATAGGCGCGCAGCTTCAGCGGCCCGCCGGGGCCGTCGATGGGGAGGTTCTCGACCCGCACGCCGGGCTCGGGCTTGCCGGTCATCGCCGCCAGCCCGCCGGCGCTGGCCGCCCGGGCCTCCTCCGGCGTCAGGGACGACATGGCCGGCATCCGCCGCGCGCCGGCGGTCAGGAACTGGAAGCGGGGGTCCAGGGTGCGTCCGCCCTGATAGACCACGCCGCCGCCGGACATCGCCCGCAAGACGGGCGTCGGCAGCGACAGCAGGATCTTCAGGATCGCCTTCTGGACCGCGGGATCGGCCATGGTGCTCTCCGGGTCAGGTCGAAAGGCGCGGCAGGGCGGGGATGCCGCCCATGATCAGCTTCACCGCGAAGTCGGCGGCGGCGGACGTGTCGATCGGCCGGCGCTCGAGCATCTTGTCGCCGACCTCCCGGGCCATGGCGATACAGGCGGCGGCCAGGTAGTCGGCGTCCACCCGCGGCGCGGCGTCATGTTCCATGGCCTGCAGGAAGGCGTCGCGCACCTCCTCGAAGACCCGCTCCATCTCCGGGGTCTGCACCCGCATATGCGGATGCTTCTCGCCGGTCGGGTGGTGGTCCTGCAAGGTCTCGTGCTCATAGGCCATGAAGTCGAAATAGGCCTGGATCGCCGCCCGCACGTAGCCCTCGAAGGTGTTCGAGGCCTCCCAGCAGGCGCGCAGGATCGGCCGGAACCGGGCGGCGCCGTCGTCGGCCAGCGCCTCGAACACCTCATCCAGCGACCGGAAGTAGTTGTAGAAGGTGCCGGACGCGAAGCCGGTGCGGCGGATGATGTCGCGCACGGTCGCCGACTCGTGTCCGAGTTCGGCGAAGACCTCGCGCGCGGCGTCGAGAATGGCGCGGCGGTTGGCGAGCTTGGTCTGCTCGCGCTTGCCCGCCGAAAGAAGAACAACCTGACTCATCGCATACAGGCTAACAGGTTGAACGCCCCGGCGGGAAGTGCGACGTGGCGCCGGCTATCGCGGCGGATAGCGATCCATCCGGAATGAGGAAATCGTCCGGTCCATGCCGATCGAGCGCAGGTCCCGGATGTCGCGATCAACGTCGACGCAGCGGCCTTCGTAGTCGCTGTCGACGCAGATCGTCCAGCGCCCCTGGACCCTCAGGCTGCCGGCCGTGTCGTTGAACTCGCGCGGCAGGTTGCTGAAGTCACTGTCGAAGGTGCGGGCGCGTCCGGTGAAGCCGGGGCCGTCGTAAAGCGTGATGCTGGCGCGGCCGGGGTAGCCGCCGCCGCCACCGGGGTAGCCGCCACCACCGGGGTAGCCACCGCCGCCGCCGGGATAGCCGCCGCCGCCGCCCGACCGCAGCGAGCTGATCGTCCGGTCCATGCCGATCGAACGCAGGTCGCGAATGTTGCGGTCAAGCACGACGCAGCGGCCGCGATAGTCGCTGTCGACGCAGACCGTCCAGCGGCCTTCGACGCGCGCGCTGCCGGCGGTGTCGTTGAACTCGCGGGGCAGGTTGCTGAAGTCGCTGTCGAAGGTGCGGGCGCGTCCGGTGAAGCCGGGGCCGTCGTAAAGCGTGATGCTGGCGCGGCCGGGATAACCGCCACCGCCGCCGGGATATCCGCCGCCACCCGGGTAGCCGCCGCCGCCGGGATAGCCGCCGCCGTCGCGGGTCAGGCGCATGGAGCTGATTGTCCGGTCCATGCCGATGGAGCGCAGGTCGCGGACATCGCGATCAACGACCACGCAGCGACCGCGATAGTCGCTGTCGACGCAGACGCTCCAGGCGCCCTGAACGCGAACGCTGAGCGCCATGTCCGCGAACTCGCGCGGCAGATTGGTGAAGTCGCGGTCAAAGGTGACCGACCGTCCGGAGTAGTTCGGGCCTTCAAAGAAGGTGATCCGCGGCCGTCCGCCGCCCGGCTGGGCGATGGCGGTCGATGCGATCGCGACTGCCGCCGCCGCCACACCCATCAGAAGGGTCGTCTTCATGGCCCCGTTTCCTCTTCCCTGGCGCCGTTGCGGCGCCGTTTCGCGACACCTCGCCGCACCCAGGCCCGGAGGTCAACCTAGTCTGGCTGAACGCCGCCTGAACGGGCGGGGGACAGACCGCGTTGCTTCATCCGCCAGACCAGGACATCCAGGCGGTCCTGGCCGAAGAAGGGCTCGCCGTCGAAGACCATGGTGGGCACGCCCCAGTGGCCGGCGGACTCGAGCGCCCTCTGGTTGGCCTCGATGGCCGCGTCCAGTCGACCGGCGTCGTCGCGGGCGGTTGCTTCCAGGGCCTCCGGATCCAGTCCGGCGCGTTCGGCGGCCCTGGCCAGATGGTCGCCTTCGTGCCAGTTGTCGGTTGATCCCGACCAGATCAGCGACCCGACCTCGCTGATATAGGCCAGGCCCTTGCCGGCCTCGGCGGCGGCCTGGCCCATGCGGGTGACGCGATAGATGTAGGGCTGGTCGGCCGGCACCTCGCCGCTGGCGATGTCCATGACGATCGGGTCGGGCCGGGGCCAGCGGACCGGCGTGCCCTGCATCTGAGCCAGTCGAAAGATGTCCCGTGCGAGATAGGGCGGCCACAGCGGGTTGACCCGCTTGAAGAACCCTTCGATCCGCACCGCGATCGGCAGAACCGGCCGGACGACGACCTCGAGGTCGTACTGCTCGCGCAGGGCGACCAGCTGCGGCGTGGCGAGGTAGGAATAGGGGCTTCTGAACGACCAGAACACATCGACGCTGAGAGTCACCCGCAGTCCTCCGATTTTCTTTAGTTACCCGTCGGTATAGAGCTAGGTTGCCGGGCAGGCGAGGGAGAAATCGATGCCTTCGGAGCCGAGGATGGAGACCAGGGCGTCCGGCCCGCGCGGCGATCGCGCGCGCGCGCGGCCGCGCGAGATCCTCGACGCCGCCCGCGACCTGTTCTCACGCAAGGGTTTCGAGGCCGCCCGCATGGATGAGGTGGCGGCCGCCGTCGGGGTGACCAAGCCGGCCGTCTATCGCTATTTCCCCGGCAAGGACCGCCTCATCGAGGCGCTGCTGGAGCAGGATCTTGCGGCCCCCGGGCGGGCGCTGAACGCCTGGGTCGCCGGGCACCCGGGGCCGATCGGCGACATGATCGAGGGCTTCTCGCAGAGGCTGGCCGCCACCCAGAGCCACGGGCTGGCCCGCGGCTACCTGCTGCTGGCCATGGACGAATCCGGCCGCCGGCCCGAGATCGCCGGCTTCATCCGCCGCGAGATCCTGGAGCCGGGTCTGGCGGCCCTCAGCGGAGCCTTCCAGAGCGCCATGGATCGCGGCGAGCTCGCCGCCGGCCATGATCCGGAGTTCATCGCCCGGCTGTTCTTCGCGCCCTTCCTGCAGGCCACGCTCGGCACGGTCGGCTACGCCCTGCCGGTCGGCGACGAGGCCGAGCGCGAGCGCTACCGCCGGTTCCACGTCGCGGCGTTCCTGCGGGCGTTCGCGGCCTAGGGACTGGATGAAGCGGCCCGCAGGGCGCGCGCTTCCTGTCCCTCGACAGCCTTCGAATGGTGTTGAGGGACAGCTACGGGCTGCGCCCGAAGCAGTCCCCGTCTAGGCCCCCACGGCCTCAGCCCGCGCCGCGACCGGCAGCCTGTTCCCCGCCGCCTTCGCCCGCTTGGCGCCCCGCTCGATCTCTTTCATCAGGTCATGGCAGTAGATGCCGAAGTCGACCTGGATCGTGTGGCGCTTGGCCTCGTAGTACTGGGCGGTGTGGGTCTGCTCGTCCTTGACGATGACCTTCTCCATCTCCGCCGGCGGCGGCGGCAGATACTGGCCGGTCAGATAGGCGGCGACCAGCTTGCTCTGCTGCTCGGCGAAGTTCACCAGCGTCGGCAGCGGCTGGGCCAGCGCCATGTAGAACAGGTTCGGCACCCCCGGCTTCATCATGCGCTTGAACAGCGGCAGGCGGTGGTCGGCGTCTGGCACGAGGTCGGCGTCGTCGAAGAAGGGGAACTTCATGTCGTAGCCGGTGGCGAAGACGATGGCGTCGACCTGTTCGACGCTGTCATCGGCGAAGCGGACGTTCTTCCCCTCCAGCGCCTTGATCGCCGGCTTGAACTTCACGTCGCCGCAGCCGGCCCGGGTCAGGAACTCGCCGCTGACCGAGGGGTGGGCCTCCAGCGGCTCGTGGTCGGGCTTGGGAAGGCCGTAGTCCTCCATGTTGCCGAGCGTCTTCTTGATGGTCTTGCGCGCCAGGCTCAGACCCAGCTTGCGCGGGAACCAGTGCGGCATCGAGGCTTTGTCGGCCGGCTTGCCGTTCATGTACTTGGGCAGCACCCAGACCCCGCGCCGGGCCGAGACCCACAGGTTCTTGGCGATCGGCCGCTGCGACAGTTCGCTGGCGATATCCATCGCCGAGTTGCCCATCCCGACCACCACGATGTTCTTGCCACGCATGTCGACCGGGTCGAACGGGTCGCCGTAGGCGTGGCTGTGGAAGGCCGGGCCGTCGAACTCGCCCGGATACTCCGGGATGCGCGGGCTCCAGTGGTGACCGTTGCAGACGAACAGCACGTCATAAAACCGCGTCTCGCCGGTCGAGAGCTTCACCTCCCACAGGCCTTCAGCGGTGCGGCCCGCCTTCTCGACGGCGGTGTTGAAGGTGATCGTCTCGCGCAGACCGAAATGGTCCACGTAGTCCTTGAAGTACTGGTGCAGCTGGGCGTGGTGCGGGAAGTCGGGCCAGTCGGCGGGGACCGGGAAGTCCTCAAAGGCCAGCCGCCACTTGCTGGTGTCGATATGCAGGCTCTCGTAGCAGGCCGACATGCCGTTGGGGTTTCGATAGTACCAGTTGCCCCCGACCTCGTCGGACATCTCGAAGCAGTCGTAGGGGACGCCCGCGTCCTTCAGCCGCTTGGCGGTGGTGAACCCGCTGCAGCCGGCGCCGATGATGCAGGCCTTGGGCAGACGTTCGGACACGGTGGCGCTCCCTGGAAAGTCAGTCTGATTATCGTTGGTCAGGGAAGGGTGTCCGGGCTTTCCGCGCGCGTCAACCGTGACGCTGGGGCGCCCTGGTCAGCGCTTGCCGCAGCGGGCCGTGCACTGGGCCCAGGCCGGGGCGCAGGTGTCCTCGTCGGCGGACAGGCAGAAGTAGTAGTCGCGGTTGCAGCTCTGGCGGCATTGCCTTGCGTCGCCGCGGGTGAGGGTCCCTGCCGGCGCCACGGGCGGCGGCAGGGGAACCAGGGCGGCCAGCGACCCCGCGTCATTCCCGCCGCTGTCGTCCTGCGATCCACCGACCGGTCCGCGCAGCGCCGACCCGGGCTCGCCCTGGACCGCGCGGATGCGGCCGCCGTCCTGCGCGCCCGCCGGCGCGGCGAGGGCCAGGGTCATCAGGGCAAGAAGGGCGAGGCGGCGCATGGCGCGACCCTGCCGCCGCTCGGTTAATGTCTGATTAACCATGTCGGCCCGTCACAGACGCAGGGGTCTTTCCGGCGGTCCATCTCGCAACAGGGCCGCCAGCAGATCGCCGAGGCCCTCCGGAAAGATCGTCTCGGCGCTGCGCGCGATCTCCTCCGGCGCCCACCAGCGCAGCGCCTTCACCACCTGCCGTTCAAGCTGGGTCCAGTGGTGATCGACGACCTCCTCATGCAGGGCCGCGGCCATGAAATAGTGTTCGACCAGCCTGCGGGGCTCGCCCTCGACGGTCAGCACATGTTCGCGGATCCAGACCACGGGGCCCAGATCGACCTCGGCGTGGCCTGTCTCCTCGAACAGTTCGCGGCGCGCGGCGTCTTCCAGGGCCTCGCCCTCGTCAACGCCGCCGCCGACCGTGCACCACCAGCCGCCCGGGCCGGTGGCCTGGTCCTCGAACCGCATGAGCAGCAGCCGGCCGGCCGGCGAGAACAGCAGCAGCCGGACCGTCAGCCGTTCGCGGGGCTGCGCGGTCAGACCGTCCGCTGGGCCCGGTCCTTCTCGTTGGTCGATTTGATCATGTCCTTCACGGCCTGCCACTGATCGTCGCCCCATTCGGTCATGCGGGAGAAGTTGCCGCCGCTGGCGTTGTACTGGCCGCCGTCGATGGCGATGGTCTGGCCGTTCACATACTCCGAACCCTTCGACAGCAGATAGACCGCCAGGTTGGCCAGTTCAGCCATGTCGCCGACCCGGTTCATCGGGTTGCCGCTCATGTTCTGGTAGGCGCTTTCCTGCTGGCCCGGGTTCAGTCGCGCGCTCATGCCTTCGGTCGGGAAGGGGCCGGGCGCGATGGCGTTGAAGCGGATGCCCTTGGGTCCCCACTCGACGGCCAGCGACTGGGTCATGACGTTGAGGCCGGCCTTGGACATGGCGCTGGGCACGGTGAACGGCCCGCCGTTCCACACCCAGGTGGTCAGGATCGAGATCACCGACGCCTTCTTTCCTTCGGCGATCCAGCGCTTGCCGCACTCGAGCGTGACGAAGAACGAGCCGCGGAACACGATGTTGGCGATGGCGTCGAAGCCGCGCGGCGACAGGTCCTCGGTGCGGCTGATGAAGTTGCCGGCGGCGTTGTTGACCAGGCCCGTCAGCGCGCCGCCGTCGGCCCAGATCGTGTCGACCATGTCCTTGATCGCTTCCGGCACGCGGATGTCGCAGGCGATGCCGACCACCTTGCCCGGGCCGCCGGGATGGGCGGCCATCAGCTCCGCCGCCGTGTCCTCGAGGATGTTGCCGCGCCGGCCGCAGATGTAGACCTCGGCCCCCAGCATCAGGCAGGCCTCGGCCATCACCTTGCCGAGGCCCGTGCCGCCGCCGGTGATCAGGATCCGCTCCCCGTTCATGAGGCCGGGGCGGTACATCAGGTCGTCGGGCTTGAAGGTCATGGCGTGTCTCCCTGTTTTGCCAAGAAGGGGGGCGCCTGACGGTACGTCCGTCAACGGGGATGCTAGACATGCCCCATGAGCGTCGCCTTCACCCGGGAAGAGGACTACGAATCGGTCGCGGCCAACCTGCCCGACCGGCCGGTGTCCTCCCATGCCAACCTCGTCACGCCGGAGGGCCTTGCCGCCATCGAGGCCGAGCTGGCCTCGGCGCGCGCGGCGTACGCGGCGGCCCAGGGCGGCGACGTCAAGGACGACCGCACGGCCATGGCCCGCGCCACCCGCGACCTGCGCTACTGGGCCTCGCGCCGCGGCAGCGCCCAGCTGGTCGAGCCGACGCAGGACGGCGGGACCGTCCGCTTCGGCGGGTCGGTGACCGTCGAGCGCGAGGACGGCCGCCGCCAGACCTGGCGCATCGTCGGCGAGGACGAGGCCGACCCGGGCAAGGGCAGCGTCAGCTACGTCTCGCCGCTCGCCCAGGCGGTGCTGGGCAAGACGGTCGGCGATCTGGTGATGGTGGCCGGGAGTGAGCTGGAGATCATCGGGGTGGAGTGAGGTGTTGCGTGCTTCGACACGCGCTCGGAGTTCATCCTCGGGCCGGCTCATGCCGGACCCGGGGGAGCGCTGCTCAGCATGACTATGGTGGTTGGCCTTCCAGCGTAGTCATCCTGAGCAGCCGCGCAGCGGCGTGTCGAAGGACGCAAGGCCTGTCCGCTCCTTCGAAGCGCCGCTATAGACGCCCCCGTGACCGACACCGCCGACATCCACGCCGTCTACGGCGCTCCGCCCCGTGACGTGGTCGACGCCCCCGAGGGTGCGATCCGCTTCTCACCCTATGTGCCCGACAGCCCCGACTTCGCCGCTGTCGAGGCCGGATCCCTGGCGACGGCCACCCTGCTCGCGCCACCGGCGACGGCCGAGCGCCGGCACGTGCTGGCGCTGGCCCTGCGCGGCCTGCGGCCGGGCGGCCGTCTGGTCGCCGCCGCGCCCAAGGACAAGGGCGGCTCGCGGCTGCGCAAGGAGCTGGAGGCCTTCGGCTGCGCGGTCAACGAGGAGGGCCGCCGCCACCACCGCATCTGCACCGTGCGCCGGCCGGACGCGCCGGTCGGGCTGGACGAGGCCATCGCCCAGGGCGCGCCGCGCCGCGATCCGGGCCTTGGCCTCTGGACCCAGCCGGGCGTGTTCAGCTGGGACCGCCTCGATCCGGGCACGGCCCTGCTGATCGCCAACCTGCCGCCTCTGGCGGGCAAGGGCGCCGACCTGGGCGCCGGGATCGGCATTCTGGCCCATGCGGTGCTCGCCTCGCCCCGCGTCGAGCACCTGACCCTGATTGATATCGACGGCCGGGCGGTCGAGGCGGCGAAGCGCAATGTCGCCGATCCGCGCGCCGAGATCCGCTGGGCCGATGTGCGGGCCACGGGCGTCACCCCCGCCAGCCTCGACTTCGTGGTCATGAACCCGCCGTTCCACGACGCCGGGACCGAGGACAGACAGCTGGGCCAGACCTTCATCCGCCAGGCGGCGGCCTTGCTGCGCAAGGGCGGGACCCTGTGGCTCGTCGCCAACCGCCACCTGCCCTACGAGGCGCTGCTGACCGAGCTGTTCCGCACCGCCACGCCCCGCGCCGACCAGGGCGGGTTCAAGGTCATCGAGGCGGTGAAGTGAGCAGGGCGCCGGCCTCTCTGCGGCTGGATCGCCTGCTGGCCAACATGGGCTACGGCAGCCGGCGCGAGATCCAGGCCCTGGCCAGGAACGGACGCATCCTGCTGGACGGCGAGCCGGTGCGCGACGCAGACCGGCGCATCCCGGTCACCGGCGACCTGCCGGCCCGCATGACCCTGGACGGCAAGGCCATCGACCCGCCCCCTGGCCTGACCCTGATGCTGCACAAGCCGCTGGGGGTGACCTGTTCGCACAAGGAGGCGGGGGCGCTGGTCTATGACCTGTTGCCGGGCCGCTGGCGGCTGCGGGACCCGGCCATCTCGACCATCGGCCGGCTGGACAAGGAAACGTCCGGCCTGCTGCTGCTCACCGACGACGGCGACCTGCTGCACCGGGTGATCTCGCCCCGCAACCACGTGGCCAAGCGCTACCGCGTCACCCTCGACCGACCCTTGCGCGGGGACGAGGCGGAAACCTTCGCCGCCGGCGGGCTGATGCTGGACGGCGAGACAAAGCCCCTGCTGCCCGCGGCGATGGAGACCCTGTCGCCGACCCTGGCCCTGCTGACCCTGACCGAGGGCCGCTACCACCAGGTGCGCCGCATGTTCGCGGCCATGGGCAATCACGTGCTGGCCCTGCACCGCGAAAGTCTGGGCGGCCTGGTCCTGCCCGCGGACCTGGAGCCTGGCGCCTGGCGGATCATGGACGAGGTCGGGATCGCGTCACTCTTCGAATGATGCGCATCGACCTTCGCTGTCCGGGTCCGCCGCCCAGGCCTTCGCCCGCGCGAGCTCTTCCGCGTGGAACCGCCGCCATCGGGCTCTCAGGATGCCCGGTCGCTCCGGGAAGCGCTCATCGAGAAACGTGGCCGCCGTGATGCGATCGGTGCGGAAGGTCCTGAAGTCCCGCCGAAGCTCGCACCAGCCCATCAGCAGGCGCTTGGTCTCCATATAGCCCACGGTGACCGGCCAGATGATCCGGTCGCTCTGCCGGTCCTGCTCGTCGCGATAGGTCAGCCGGATCTTGTGGCCGGCGTGGATCGAGGTCCGCACCTGCGCCATGTCGATGCCGTCCGTCCGGTTGTCCCAGGCCGGCGGCGCGCGGCCGGCCGGCTCCAGCACGATAGGCCTAAGGTTGTCGGGCACCGCCTCGGCGATCTTGGCGATCAGGTCGTTGGCCGCCCGGGCCAGGGCCGGATCCCCGCGTCCGGCGACCCACTGGGCGCCCAGCACCGCGGCCTCGATCTCGTCCGGGGTCAGCATCAGGGGCGGCATGTCGTAACCGTCCTCCAGGACATAGCCGACGCCGGCCTCGCCCCGGATGGGCGCCCGCTGACCGACGAGGGCGGCGATGTCGCGATAGATCGACCGCTTCGAGGTCTCCAGCTCCCGGGCCAGAGCGTCAGCCGTGACCGGTCCCCGCCCGCGCCGCAGGATCTGGATGATCTGGAACAGTCTTTCCGCGCGCCTCATGCGACCCTCTCACGCCCATGCTGACAGCATGCTGGCAGCATGGGGCGGCGGCAAGGCCGTCAGTCGGCGTCGCTGTCGGCGTCGTTCTCGGCCATGCTGCGCGCCAGCCGCATCAGGGCGGCGCGGGCCTTCGGGCTCTGGATGGCGTTGAAGGCCTCGACCAGTTCGGCGACCCCGGTGCTGGCCAGCCGCGCCAGTTGCGCGCCTTCCAGACCACCGGCCGAGCCCCCGTCCTCGCCGACCAGATAGCCGACCGTGCAGCCCAGGCGCTCGGCGATTCGCACCAGCATCGAGGCGGAAACCCGGTTGGCGCCCCGTTCGTACTTCTGGACCTGCTGGAACGTCAGACCGAGATGCTCGGCCAGCAGGCCCTGGCTCACGCCCAGTTCGCGCCGCCGGATACGGATGCGGGCCCCCACGCCCACGTCGATGGGATCAGACATTCAACACCTCCCGAGCTGGCGGCGCTCAACCGGAAGCGCCGCTCGATATCCGACGCTTAAGGTCGGCTGCATTCGAGTCTAGTGTGTCGTGGGGGTTGTGGCGAGGATCGATGACACATCGTCGATGAGCGATAACGCCGCAGACTCGCCGTCGGCGTCCTCGACCGCCGCGATCTTGCGGAGCAGGGCGTCGACGATCCTGCGCCTGTCCGGCGTCAGCTGATTGAGCAGGTCCAGGAAATCCTCGTAGTCCTCGATCGCCGTCTGCTGGACGGCGGCTGCGCGGGAGGTCATGCGGGGAAGGCCTCGCTGTAGGCGGCGGGGCCCCGGAACGCGGCCTCGAGGCCGGCCGGGGTCAACCAGGGCGTAGCGGTCTCGACCTCCAGTTCGAAGGCGGAGGGCCGGGTGATTCCGTGAGCGCGCTTGAGCCGGTCGATCAGGTCCTCGCTGACGGGAATCTCGTAGCCGACCGCCGCGCCGCCCTCGGGATAGATGACCGGCAGGCCCAGCGGCTTCAGATCCAGCCAGGCCCGGATGCCGTGGGCCAGCAGTCCGACATCGACCGAGCCGACCAGCCGGGTCACGCCCTTGCGCAGCGCCGCCTCGAGCATGGCGATACGAAACTCCGCCGCCCGCTGCCTGGCCTCGCCCACCGAGCGGCCCTGCTGGCCGGCCAGATGGCGCGCCATTTCCCAGACGTCGGGCCGCCGCAGGGCCGACCTGTCCCCCTCGACGCAGCCCGGCATCTCGTCGAGCAGGATCGACCAGTCGGTCACCGGCCGAACCCGGACGCTGACCTGCAGCCCGCCGTCGCGGTCGAGCATCATGAAGTAGATGGCCTTATCGTCGTCGCCGCGGTCGTACTCGCCGCCGTCTTCGCGGATCTGCAGCTTCCAGCCGCGGGCGCCGACGAACACCTCCCGCCGCATGCGATGCATGGCGGTCAGCTGCTGGGCGTAGACGCGGCGCTGGGCGTGGCTGACGACATGGATCATGGCCGGCTCCTTGATGGAACAAGCCTGCGGCCGGACGCCTGGGCGACCTATGGGGCGTTTACCCTATTGGCCGGGCGAGCGCCGCGTCGGAAGGGCAAAGGACTGGCTCAGAACAGCGGCGGCTGGACCAGGCCCAGCGCGAAGGCCCGCCAGGCGAGGCTGGCGCGGCTGGCGACGCCAAGCTTGGTCTTGGCGGCCTCGACATGGTGGTTGGCCGTCTTCCGCGAGATCGACAGGATGGCGCCGATCTCATCGTCCGACTTGCCCAGGCACACCCAGTAGACGCACTCGGCCTCGCGCCAGCTCAGCGGCTTTTCCAGCTCGGCCCGGGGGGGCGGCCGTTCGAGGAAGCCCTCGCCGACCACCGCGTAGAGGCTGGCCAGCGCATGGGCGGTCGACCGCTCGACCTCGGCGAGCTTGCGGCCCCTCTCCATGGACAGGTCGACGATCGAGACTCCGCCGTTGATGCCGCGCACCGGGCAGATCAGCACGTCGGCGCCCCACCATTCGAAGGCCTCGCCGAACAGCCTGCCGGTCTCCTTCTCCATGCCGCGTCCCGCCGCCTCCGACCAGGTGAACGGCTCGCGCGACTGGAACGACATCGGGATGGCGGTGTCATAGCGGGCATAGTTGCGGGCGAAGTAGTGTTCGACCCAGCCTTCGGGCGCGCCCTCGCCGAACACCGGCCGCGGCGGCAGGGCCCGGCCGTCGGCCGACAGGCGGATATAGACGGCCCCGGTGAAGCCCATCGCGCCGACCGCCTTGCGGAACTCCGCATTCAGGGCGTCGAGCGTCTGCAGGCCCTGCGCCTCCTGCAGGAAGCGGAAGACGGTCGCCCGTGTCGCATCGTCAAAGCCAGTCCACCCCATATCGGGGACCTTATCGTCTCGCGGGAAGGTTGAGAACCGTCCGCGGGGCGGACCCTCGCGGCTATTTCGCCGTGACCCGGCGGCGCCTGACGGGTAGTCCCGAGGGGGCATCTATCTCCCGCCTTCCCGGCGCCGGCCGGGATCCACGATACGCCCCTAGCCTTTGCCTCGTATGGACCCCGGCCTTCGCCGGGGAGACGGAGATAGGGGGATATCTCAATTCTATCCTCACCCTCCAAAGCGCCCGCATACTCACCTCGTCCCGTCGCACGGGGAGGGCGCATGGCCAGCGACCTTGCGGCGGCGGGATGGAGTTCGAGCGGGGACGTCGCTTGGGGAGCCTTCGGCTTCGCCTGCGGCTCTGGGGTGAGGGGGTTACTCATCCGGTCCGGGACGGCTGCTCGCCGCCCGCCCGTCGGAGGCGCTTCCGGTCAAGCCCGAACACGGCTGCCGAGCGGAAGCTTCCGGATAACGACCTTCGCGGAGCGATATGGTCTTCCCATTCTTGCACCTTGCACAAACAGACATCCGGGCAAGACCGGAGCGCTCCGCAACACCTCCCCAACCTGTTCGGGCCCAAGTCCGATGAGGCCGCGCCGCCGTGCGGGGTTCGCGACGCGCTTCGCGCTCCTCACCCTGACGAGCTTTGTTGGGCCGCCCCCC